>CAMWUJ010000014.1 GCA_947177405.1 uncultured Porphyromonadaceae bacterium
GAGCACGACCTTGCCAAGGTCGGGGTCGCGGGTTCGAGTCCCGTTTTTCGCTCCATTATACACACTATTTGTCTAGGTGGCGGAATTGGTAGACGCGCTACTTTGAGGGGGTAGTGGCCGTTTTGGCCGTGTGAGTTCGAGTCTCATCCTGGACACTTCTAAGAGATATCTTAATAGATATCTCTTTTTATTTGTTATACATTAAATTTATATTTAATTTATATTATGGAAAATCTACTCCCTATTGAAAACCACCCATGGCAACCATTTATACCCGAAGGCGCGAAAATATTGATCATGGGAACCTTCCCTCCGCAAATGAAAAGATGGAACATGGATTTCTATTATCCAAACCGTACAAACGACTTCTGGAAGATTATGGGTTTGATTTTCCTTGGCAATAAAGATGCGCTTTTGCTTCCCGGCTCCAAGGACTATGATTTGAATGCTATTATCTCGCTTATGACTGAAAAGCATATAGCATTGAATGATACTGTGAGAAAAGCCCAAAGGCTAAAAGGAAATGCATCAGATAAATTTCTCAATATCGTGGAACCTGTTCCTCTTTTTGATTTACTCGGTCAGATGCCTGATTGCCATGCAGTGGCAACCACCGGTGAAAAAGCGGCTTCTGTTATTGCAGAATTGACAGATACAGCTTTGCCTAAAATGGGAGAATGTCTGGTAGCGGAGAAAACCCCACTACCCTATCCTCTGGAAATTTATCGTATGCCTTCTACCTCGAGAGCCTATCCGCTGGCTGTGGAAAAGAAAGCGGAATACTATAAGGAAATGTTTGAAAAGATAGGGATATTATAAAAAAATTAAGAAAAATCAAATTCATCACATTCTGAAAGCGAAATTCCTTCTCCTCTATAGAAGCCCCATTCTCGGCTGCCACTTCCAAGATTCTCCACATCATAAAGAGAATCGGGAAGATCATTCAAGAAATATAGTTTTGAAGCCTCAAAGGATGAGACATCCGTGGCATCTATCACTTGTGCTGCCTTATGAGTTCGATATATTATCAGCCGATCTTTAGCTCTGGTTAACGCCACGTAAAGACACCGCCTGTCTTCCTCAATGGCATCATCTCCATTGGCAACAGCCCGCGAGGAAGGATACTGTGTAAAGTTGACATTAATCAAATAGCAATTTTTAGCTTCCAAGCCCTTTGCGGAATGTATAGTGGTCAGCACCACACAATCTTCAGGATCGCCCTCACCTTTCACTCCTGTAGATAGAGATGGGTCGAGTACATAATCCGAAAGAAAAGCAGTGATACTTTCAGAACCCCTCCCGATTCTTTCCAAAAGAGTTATATCTTTCTTTCTTCTTTCCCAATCCTCCTTGTATTTATGTTCCAAAACCTTACTCAGTCCACGCATAGCAGCTTCAATCGCTCTATTCACTTCAATTTCCAGCATCTTGATGTTAAACAGAGTAACAGCTATATCTGAATCCAGGCCTTTTGTATCTTCAAGCACTTCTATACATTCCTCCAGATTCTCTTTATCAAGAAGCTTATCTATTATCTTTGCCGCGGTTATCTCTCCTATTCTCGGGAAAAGACAAAGATAACGCTCCCAAGCCAATTCATCGCGAGGATTTGCCACTACACGTAAAGCAGACACAATGTCCCTGACATGCGCAGAAGCCATCAGAGATGTTCCTCCATAAATTACGTATGGAATCTGAGCTTCCACCAGACAAGCCTCCACAGATTTAAGACCTCGGTTTGAACGAGACAAAACCATATTATCCTTAAATTGGCAATTCTCTTCTCCCTGAGAGTTTTTTATACGCATCACTATATCCCTGGCCATATCCCATTCCTGATGATAATGGGATATTACAGGCTTCTCGCCACTTCCTCTGTGGGCACAAAGCTTTTTATTATAATTAAGTGGTGATTTTTCAAGCACCCAGTTGGATAAATCAAGAATTTCCTGGGTGGAACGATAATTGATTGTCAATTTTTTTACCTGCGCGTTAGGCACCAGAAGTTGGAAATAATGTATTGAATTGAAATCCGCTCCCCTAAATCCATATATAGACTGCGCATCATCACCTACACAAAACAAATTGCATCTATTCCAGAAAGACTCAAGGAGTAGATATTGCAGGGGATTTGTATCCTGCATCTCATCAATAAGAATATGGTCATATCCTCCCGCTATAAAAGCAGCCGCCTCGGGATTTTTTTTAAGACCGACTGCAACTTTCTGGAGAATATCATCATAGTCAAGATATCTCCTCTCAGCCTTGAATCTCATGTATTTCTTTATCACCTCTTGATAAACAGGCAATTTTTTTAGAATCTTTTCTTTTGTCTCTTCATCCATTCTCCCTTGAAACAATCTCCGGGCCAGCGCAGTCGATAAATTGCAACGCGTATTGACTACGAACGAATAAACTTCTGCAAGTTGCTTGGGTTCTATGAAATTACTTTTCTTGAAATGACGTCCACACACAAGGCGGAAAGCACTCTCACGGTCTTCTTCATCGATAACGGTAAACTTACCGAAATTGAACACACCGGGATTTTTCTCTATCATCTCCATACACCAGGAATGGAACGTCTGTCCTTTCAATGCACGAGTATCAGCGTTGGATGATGATTGTAAGCGCGAAACAATCTCACGAGCTGATTTGCGGGTGAAAGAAAGAATAAGGAGACGCGAAGGTCTTACTCCCTTTTCAAGGAGATATTTTGCTCTTGCAATAATAGTTCGTGTTTTTCCTGTGCCGGCACCGGCAAGGAGCAAAAGATTATGCCCGTCAAATGTGGCTGCCTCCTTTTGCTCCATGTTAAGATCATCAAATTTCATCCTATCTTCTCTTTTGAAGGGCTGACAACAATTTTTCCAGTTCATTGCGAGTCTCTGTCAGACTCTCTATTATATCCACACGTTTGGAGATATTTTTTTTATTTGTCCGCATCTGCTCCTTGGCAGCCTCAATTTTCAGACCTTTCACCTTAAGCAGATAATTTATCATCCTCAAGGTCTCTATATCTTTAGGAGTGTAATATCTTATATTAGTACTGCTTCTGCGCGGAGCACATTCAGGGAATTCTTTTTCCCAATAACGCAAGGAGGATGTCGGCACACCCAATAGTTCCGACACATCCTTTATCTTATAATATTTCTTGTCAAATTCTTCCAAAACGTTATGCCTGTTTAGTTCAATCCATTACTCGTCCCGCGTTTTCAGCAAGTCTGATCATTTCTGAATATTCCTCAGGAGAAAGATCCATAAAATAATAGTTCACAGGATTCTGTGGCTCATCTTTAAATCTTACCTCATAATGGAGATGTGGCCCCGTGGATTTTCCTGTTGATCCTACCTTTCCGATCAATTCTCCCCTCTTCACAGCTTTACCCGGACTTACCAAAATTTCGCTCAAATGACCATATCGGGTCGTGTAGTTGTAACCATGTTCAAGATCGATGCAATTTCCATAACCACCTTTCCATCCGGCTTCTGATACCACCCCGTCAGCAGTGGCAAAGACAGGAGTGCCCAAAGGAGCTGCGAAATCAAGTCCGGCATGAAATTTAGTGCTTCCATATATCGGATCACTGCGGTATCCATATCCAGATGACATGGTATAATCTTTCACATCAATAGGCATCACCGAAGGGATATGCGCTAACTTCTCTTTCTGCTCTTTGACAGATTTTCTCAATTGATCAAAAGATATTGATTGGGCATAAAGTTGACGTTCAAAAAGATCGAGACGTTGAGTGAGCTGTTTCACCAGTTCCGCATCCGCCAATTTCTGAATTTCTTTATAGCGTTTCTCATTATCGAGTCCGGCATATCGCTGTCCGAGACTCATGGGGTCGAGCTGGAGCATTACCCGGTAAAAATTATCATCACGATTCTTTATATCTTCCATCACTCCCAAAGAGTTATCAAGGCGACGGGACAAGACATTATATCTACTGCGTAGCTGCGAGTTCTCTTTTCGAAGTGCCTTCTCTGTAGGCGATTCGAAAAGATGAAGGTAAGCCAGAAAGATCAGCAATCCCATCACCATTGACAAAAGAATGAACTTAATCGCTTTCCATAGTCGGGCACCGCCGGTAGGAAAAAACCGCTCGAAATTATCGGTCTCTGAATTGTATGTATAAAACACTCGCTTCATCTTAACGTGTCCCCGTCATCCATTGTGGCTCATAATGCATTCATATATCTTGCAAAAATACACATTATTTATTAATTTTGCAATCAATTAAACAGACAACTTCCAATCAAATGTTGACATCAAAAGAAATAAGAGAGTCTTTCAAAAACTTTTTCAAAGAGAAAGGCCATAAAATCGTGCCCTCGGCTCCAATGGTAATCAAGGACGACCCGACGCTCATGTTTACCAATGCCGGCATGAACCAGTTCAAGGATATCATCCTTGGTAATCGCCCTGCTGAATACAAACGTGTCACCGACAGTCAGAAATGCCTGCGCGTCTCCGGTAAGCATAATGACCTCGAGGAAGTGGGTCATGATACTTACCATCACACCATGTTCGAAATGCTTGGCAACTGGAGCTTCGGAGATTACTTTAAGAAAGAGGCTATCGACTGGGCTTGGGAATACCTTGTAGATGTCCTTAAGCTTAATCCCGACCGTCTTTACGCAACAGTTTTCGAAGGCTATGCACCCGAAGGTCTTGAACGCGACAATGAGGCTGCTTCTTATTGGGAAAATCATCTGCCGGCATCTCATATCATAAATGGAAACCGCCACGATAATTTCTGGGAAATGGGTGAGACGGGTCCATGCGGCCCCTGCTCCGAGATTCATATCGATCTCCGTAGCGATGAAGAACGACAGAAAATAAGTGGTGCCACTTTGGTCAACAAAGACAATCCTCAGGTAATTGAAATCTGGAATCTTGTCTTCATGCAATATAACAGGATGGCGGACGGTCATCTGGAGCCCCTACCCGCGAAAGTTATAGATACAGGAATGGGATTCGAACGCCTTTGCATGGCTCTGCAGGGTAAACAATCAAACTATGACACCGATGTCTTCACTCCCCTTATCTCCAAAATAAGTGAACTTTCAGGAAAGAAATACGGAGAAGATGAAAAGACAGATGTGGCAATGAGGGTTGCAGCCGACCATGTGCGCACCATCGCTTTCTCTATAGCAGACTCCCAACTACCTTCTAATGCAAAGGCCGGCTACGTGATTCGCAGAATCCTTCGCAGAGCAGTAAGATATGTTTATACGTTCCTTGATCAGAAGGAAGCTTTCCTATACAAACTTATTGATACATTGGTGGATCAGATGGGAGAAGCTTATCCTGAGCTTCCCGCTCAAAAAGAACTTATCAAGAAAGTGATTAAAGAGGAAGAGGAATCATTCCTTCGCACTCTTGATAATGGTATCCGTCTTCTCGATTCTTTTATCAAGAAATCAAAAGATGCAGGCAGCACAACTCTTTCGGGAGAGGATGCTTTTGTGCTTTACGATACTTATGGATTCCCAATCGACCTCACAGAACTGATACTCCGTGAACATGGAATGAATCTGGATCACAAGGGTTTTGATGCCCAGATGAAGAAACAGAAGGAACGTGCACGCCATGCAGCTGCAGTGGAAACAGGCGATTGGGTGGAAGTCAATGAAGGTGAAGAAAAATTTGTTGGTTATGACGTAACCTCCTCTCCCACCAAGATCCTTCGCTATAGGAAAGTGAAACAGAAAGGGAAAGAGTTCTACCAGATCATACTTTCCTCCACTCCTTTTTATGCCGAGATGGGTGGTCAGGTTGGCGATAAAGGTTATTTAATTGATACCAACGGAGAGAAAATCGATATCTTCGACACCAAGAAAGAGAATAATATTGGTGTACACCTTTCCTACAATATTCCGGTAGATCCTAATGCCGAATTCACAGCGGTGATTGACGAGGAGAACAGAAAGGCTATCTCAGCCAATCACTCGGCAACCCATCTTATCCATGAGGCTTTAAGAGAGGTTCTCGGTACTCATGTGGAGCAAAAAGGCTCTTTTGTGTCTCCAGATGTTTTGAGATTTGACTTTTCCCACTTCCAGAAGGTTACCCCTGAAGAACTGCGAAAAGTGGAACATATAGTGAATTCTCGCATCCGCGAAGCCATCGAACTGGAAGAACATCGCGATATGCCGATTGATGATGCTCGTAAACTTGGTGCTATGGCTCTGTTTGGCGAAAAATATGGAGACAAGGTACGTGTTGTAAAATATGGATCTTCAATTGAGCTTTGTGGCGGAACACACGTGAAAAACACCGGTAACATCGGTATGATCCGAATCATATCGGAAAGCTCAATCGCAGCAGGAATACGTCGTATTGAGGCCGTGAGCGGTGCTAAAGTGGAAACTATTCTTGATGATATGCAGGATTCCTTTAAGGAAATCCTCACTCTTCTGGGTGGATCCTCCGATATTAAGGTGGCGGTAAAGAAAGCTATTGCAGAGAATGCCGATCTTAAGCAGCAGGTTGAAGAATTTATATCTGAACGCACCTCCCAGCTTGCATCCCAGCTTCTTGAAAATGCCAAGGATGTAAATGGAGTAAAGGTAATAATACTTACAGGTGTCCGTCTGCCGGATGTTGTTAAGAATGTGGCATTCACAATTCGAAAGACGTCTCCGGAGACTACTGTGTTTATAGGTGCTACCATAAATGAAAATAAGCCTCTTCTGACACTGATGATTAGCGATGACCTCGTAAAAACAGGTTTAAATGCTTCCAAAACTATCCGGGAAGCGGCCAAGGTTATCAAAGGAGGCGGAGGTGGACAACCATTTTTTGCTCAGGCAGGAGGAAAAAATCCGGAAGGTCTTTCTTTGGCTGTCGAATCAATTCTGGAACAATTAGGTCTGAACTGATTTCTGACATCCTGTAATTGGATTATGACTCCAACCGTATTTATGGGAGTGTCGGATTTTCCGACACTCCCTTTACGCACCTTATTGGCATGAAAATTGTTTTATTTAAGTTGTTTATAACAATTATTTCATGTCTCCCGAGTGAGGAGGATATATATCTTAAAAATGGAAAACAGATTTATAAGCATAAAAGGCGCAAGGGTCAATAATCTAAAGAATATTGACCTTGAGGTGCCATTGAATAAATTCATAGTAATCACAGGTGTGAGTGGTTCAGGAAAATCCTCACTTGCCTTCGACACTCTCTATGCGGAGGGTCAGAGACGTTATGTAGAGAGTCTTTCTGCATACGCACGGCAGTTTCTCGGACGAATGGCCAAACCGGAGTGTGATTACATCAAAGGTCTTCCACCAGCTATTGCTATTGAACAAAAAGTCAATACCCGCAATCCAAGATCAACTGTCGGAACAGCAACTGAGATATACGACTATCTTAGAATGCTTTTTGCGCGTATCGGTCATACTTTCTCTCCAATATCAGGAGAAGAAGTAAAAAAACATGGGATTGACGACATTATCCGGACTGTACTCTCCTATCCTCTAAAAACACGGCTTGCCATACTTGTAAATATTCGGGTGCCGGAAGGTCGTACCTTTGCAGATCAGCTCTCTATTTTTATGAAGGCCGGATATTCTCGTGTAGAAAAGGACGGCGAATTTTATGACATTTCCGACATTTTAGCTAAAAATCCCTTAAATAATGATAAGGAGTACAGACTTCTTATCGACAGGCTTGCCGTATCGGATGAGAAGGATGAATTATCCAGACTTACTGATTCCATAGAAACAGCTTATTATGAGGGCCACGAGGAATGTATAGTGAAAGTATGGACCTCCGATGCCACTCCGGAACATATATTTTCAAAGAAGTTTACTGCCGACGGCATGGACTTCCGCGAGCCTAACGACCTGATGTTCAATTTCAATAATCCTTATGGAGCCTGTCCGGTTTGTGAAGGATTCGGAAAAGTGCTCGGAGTCAGTGAAGATCTTGTGATTCCGAATAAGACTCTTTCCGTTTATCAGGACGCAGTGAAATGCTGGAATGGTGAAAAGATGAGTCTTTGGAAAAAACAATTCATAAAGATTGCTTCTAAAAAGGGATTTCCAATTCATGAGCCCTATTTAAATCTTACTCAAGAACAAAAGGATTTTCTATGGCATGGCGATGAGGAATGGGAAGGTATTGACGGTTTCTTCAGTTGGCTTGACAAGAATCAGGATAAGATGCAATATCGTGTTCTCAAAGCCAGATACCGTGGAAAGACCACTTGCCCGGTATGTCATGGAGCCCGTCTGCGTCCGGATGTGGAATATGTGAAAGTGGCAGGTAAGACAATTACTGAGATTGTTAGAATGTCGGTATCCGAACTTGCATTTTTCTTTGATAACCTTAAGCTTTCCGATATTGATGAACAGATCGGCAAACGACTCCTGACCGAAATAAGGGCTCGTATCGGCTTCCTTAAAGATGTCGGTCTCGGTTATCTCACCTTAGACCGTCTTTCATCCACGTTATCGGGAGGTGAAAGTCAGCGCATCAATCTCGCCACATCTTTGGGCAGTTCACTTGTTGGTTCGCTTTATATCCTGGATGAGCCAAGTATTGGCCTCCACTCACGGGATACAGACTTACTGGTAAAAGTGCTTCGTAATCTTCAGCAGATAGGAAACACTGTCATCGTTGTGGAACATGATGAGGATATAATGTTCGCCGCCGATGAGATTATAGATATAGGTCCGGATGCAGGAAGACTTGGTGGAGAGATTGTATTCAAGGGAAATGTGAAAGAGATGTTGAAAGGCGGGGATTCCAACGGATCCTATACCGTTGACTACCTGCGTGGACAACGATCAATTCCGGTCCCGGCCTTGCGGCGTCCCTGGAAACAGGCTGTAGAAGTGATTGGAGCTGCTGAAAACAACCTTAAGAACATAGATGTAAAATTTCCTCTCGGAATCATGACAGTAGTTTCAGGAGTGAGTGGATCCGGAAAATCAACATTGGTAAAGGAGGTGTTGTATAAAGCGATGCTAAGGGCATTGGGAGAGGCCGGTGATATACCCGGCACCCATAAAAAGTTGCAGGGTGATATCAAGAGCGTGAAAGCCGTGGAGTTTGTGGATCAGAATCCAATAGGTACCTCATCACGTTCCAATCCTGCCACATATCTCAAAGCTTTTGATGAAATTCGCAAGCTTTTCTCCGAACAGCAGCTATCCAAGCAGATGGGGTTTACGCCTGCCTATTTCTCATTCAATACAGATGGAGGAAGATGTGAGGAGTGTAAAGGGGAAGGAACAATTACTATCCCCATGCAATTCATGGCCGATA
The DNA here is from genome assembly GCA_947177405.1 of uncultured Porphyromonadaceae bacterium. Taxonomy (GTDB): domain Bacteria; phylum Bacteroidota; class Bacteroidia; order Bacteroidales; family Muribaculaceae; genus Lepagella. Next base: position 9,284 of record CAMWUJ010000014.1, read on the forward strand.
TCCAGATAGAATGTGAGGCTTGTCATGGAAAAAGATTTAAACAAGAGGTGCTTGATGTGGAATATCGAGGAAAAAATATCCATGACTTTCTTGAAATGACAGTGAACCAGGCGATAGAATTTCTTGGAGAATCTAAAGGATCATTAGAGAAAAAAATAGTGAAGCGTCTTAAGCCTCTTCAAGATGTCGGGCTCGGTTATATTCGTCTCGGTCAATCTTCCTCCACCCTATCCGGAGGTGAGAACCAAAGGGTAAAACTGGCCTACTATCTTTCACTTGACAAGAGTGAACATACTTTGTTTATCTTTGACGAACCGACCACCGGACTTCATTTCCATGATATATCCACTCTACTTGACTCTTTAAACAGACTCATAGATAAAGGGCATACTGTTTTAATCATCGAGCATAATATGGATATCATCAAATCAGCAGACTGGGTCATCGATGTTGGTCCGGAAGGTGGTGATAAAGGTGGAAATATCGTGGTATCCGGCACTCCGGAAACAGTAGCCAATTGTAAAGAATCATATACCGGACAGTTCCTTAAAAAGAAATTATGAGAAAATCCAAAACCAATAATATGAGGTTTCTGCTATATATCATAGTGGCATTCCCTTTATTGATATCTCCGGCGTGTAAGAAAAAGGTTGAGACATCCCTGCGTCCAGATGCAATCGAGCTTTATCATAAAAGTGCAAGATTATTGCGCCTTTATCTTGATAGCTTCTCGTTAGCTAAGGATTCCGCAACACTTCTTGATCTTGACAGCAGATTCAACCACTCTCTTACAACCCTTAATTTCAAATTTCCGGCAGAAACTTGTCTTGAGATTTCGGAAGGTGAGAATGATACTCTTACCAATCTCACCGAACGACTCGTGGCTTTGAAGGATTCCCTTCTTTTTCTATATGCCCATCCTGTTACCGACGAAGATTCAATCCCGATTGATTCCCTAAGTATGTCGGATGAACTTAAGAAATAATAAACTTTTTCACTATGTCGCTATTGGAAATTACATTGATTGCCATTATCTCTTTTTTAATAGGTGCGGTTATCTGTTTCTTCTTCAGTCGTTATATTCCGGGGAAAAATAGTGAGATGAAAGATAATGGAGATTCTTTCGTTTCTCAAGAAAATTCAGAAGAAACTTCTAAAAAGCATAGTTCTTCAACAACTGACCATAAAGAAACGTCCCGGTCATCCGAAAGGACTGAAAGATTAAAAGAAAACAGAGAGGTTCAGAATCGTGAATCTATCCTTCAATCATTAAGAAATATCGGTTGTAACCCCCGTGAGAATGAAGATGAGAATATAAGCGTGGCTTATCAGGGAGAGAATTTTCTTATACAGCTAAATGGCGCCTTTATCCGTATCTGGGATCTTTCATGGTTTGCCACAAAAAATACTGATGATAACTTTCCCCTCCTTAAGGATGCAGTGAACTACACTAATTTCTCATTTGGTCCCACTATTATCATGCACTCACCGGACGAGGATGGCAAGATTATTATAAGCAGTAGAATGGATGTGCTTTATTCTCCGTATGAGTTTGATAATGATGGGTATATATCCGCGATTCTTGATTCATTTTTTGCAATCAAGACCACTTTAAGAAGTGAGGTGACACGCCTTATAAATGATCCCTCCGACCGAACTTTAATGAATAATTCTATTGGATTTGATACAGCTTCTCTTTCAGATCCGTTATCTCCGCAAGCAAATTAAGAACCTTCGTCTTATGGCTTAATTCTTGATCAATATAAAAATCATGAATTTTAGAGTGTGTTTACTTTTAAACAGAATTAACAAATGTAATTATAAAAACATTCTTGATTTCATCACAAAGAATCTTTTGGGTGCTTATCCAAAGTTTCATCAGTCGCATAGCCCGCTATGCTCCATCTTCAACTTTGAATAATCCCTCCAAAATCTCCTTTTGTGCTAAAATCATTTAAAAGTAAACACACTCTTAGAATACTCTCCTTTTATAAGTTTTGCTTCAAAATTAATCTATATCTATAACCATGCCAAATAAAAATGCCAATGCTCTTCCTGAGGGAACAATTCTGAAACATGGAAAAACTGAATATCGTATAGAACGATTTCTTGGTGACGGTGGTTTCGGTATAACATATCTTGTATCCGGATTAATCAAGATATCAGGTAATACTGTCTTGACAAAATTTTGCATCAAAGAGCACTTTTTGTCAACTGACTGCGAGAGAGATCATCGGACATTGGCGGTGACCTACTCCCATCCGGCAAAGCAAAGAGTTGATGAAAGTAAAAAGGATTTTATTTCTGAGGCAAAGCGTCTTCGCGATAAGATTCAACATTCCAATATTGTTAGGGTAAAGGATGTATTTGAAGCTAACGATACGGCATATTATGTCATGGAATTTCTTGATGGAAAATCCATGCGCCATTATATAAGGGAACATGGTGCATGCAGGGAAGAAGAAGCAACCGCTCTGATGCTACCTATTATAAGAGCTATTGGTTATCTCCATGACAATCATATAACCCATCTTGATATAAAGCCGGATAACATAATGATTATAGAAAATGGCAGAGGATCCGTATCCCCGATATTGATAGACTTCGGTCTTTCAAAACATTACAATAAGAAAGGAGAAGCCACATCTACTGTCAGGATAATGGCTACAAGCGACGGCTACTCCCCTATTGAACAATATCAAGGCATTGAAACATTCTCCCCAACAGCCGATATTTATGCACTCGCTGCTACTTATTTATACTGTATCACCGGTAAAAATCCCAAACGATCTGCCGATATCCGTCCGGGAGAAATTGAGCATTTACTTAAAGGTATAATTTCTGAATCTTCTGCCAATGCCTTGCTTAAGGCTATGAAACCGAGCCAATACGAACGTACTCAATCGGTAAAAGATTTTATGTCAGAATTATGTCCCAATGAAAGAGCTGGTAACTGGGATATAGAAACTGATAACAATATCACTGATCCTCTTTTCTTCCGGAAAAAGAATTCAGCATCATTTGTGACAAAACTTAAATCATTCTTTAGTAAGAAAAAGAGACAAAAGATAAAATTGCTGGATATACCTTTTGATAAGGATTCGAAATGTGTGGTTACAGAATCAATTTATGTTCCATCCAGACTGCTCGCATATCAGAATGGATTATTGTATTCCATTGAACAGGAACAATGGAATATTATAACCAAAGAAGAGAAGGAAACGTTTTACCCCTTTATAATAGAACTATTTCTCGATGGGCAAAGGATCAGTATTTTTGTTGAAGAAAAGAAAAATATAGCAAAAAATGAAATAGAGTCTGCTCTGGAATATTATAGGAATCTACTCAATCCAACCGGCTTGGATGGATATGAGAATGGAGAATGTAGGTTACTCACCTTTCAAGAAATGACTCTTATAGATTCTGATTATAGAATTAAAATCCAAAACACTTTTGAAAGTTGGGGGTTAAAATACATGAGTTTCCCACAGTGGTTTAAAGATGAGAATGGTGGCCCCTCATCTTTTCCTCTCGTTACCGGGCCGGCTAAATTCACCTCAAACCTGAGACCTTTTGTAACATACTACGCCACATATATTCCTTATAAAGTTAGTCAAAGAAATCAAGACTTTTCAATCGATGGAGTGAAGCTGATACATTTTGAGGAACGGAATAATTTCCCTGTATTAGTTTCGTTATACTATAATCAATATAGATCCTCCCTTCTAAAACTTCCATTATCTTTAGCTGAGACTTCCTATCAAGATTATTCACGAGTTTCAGATGTGCTACTTAAATCTGGTGTAAGCCACTTCCCTGCTGATGATGAAACACCACGGGAATGGTTCCATGAAAATATAATGACCAAGGGAGGTTTTTTACTTGCTTCCGATCCTCTTCAATTCATATCAGCATTAAAAATACAGGCTCAAATAAATAAAAGTAATCCTGAAACACCTTTCAGAATTATCAATCCTATTGTGCTACATTCTTTATGGGATATCGTCACAAATAAACAATCCGATTATGAGAATTTTTCTTCATATATGGAAGGAAATACATGTAAATATGAATTCTCGGATGGAGTTTGCTCAATCAATTATATATCAAAATCAAATGATATAAGTCAACCTTTTGATGAGGAGTCGGTTATAAAAGGGGCCTCAATTCAGAAAATGATTTTAAATCAAAGTCTAAAGAACCTTTTAGTCATGGATATAATGGAATATGAGGTAGCTTTCGCTATGGAGAGAGGAGGAAAAATCCGTGATTACATCACGTTGCTTCCTGCAAATACCTATCATTTTCCTTGTAGAAAGGATAAGAGGATTACCTATGATGCTCTTCAAGGCTCAAACTTATATCTTCACATAGGAGGAAAGCGGATAAACAAACCTCTTAATCCCTATTTGGGAAATGTAAAAGGAGAAGGATATATAACTGTCTCTGTAGAGATCGACTCTAATAAAATGGTCGCCCTTTCCTTTAAGAACAAAGGCATGGATGTAAAAGTAATTTTAGGGGATCATCTTGCTACATAGAATCTCCCCAATCATAGATCTCAATTCCCATTTAGGACTGTCTTTTAGGTGATATCACATGCATCTCACAATTCTTGCAGTCAAATTCCAGACGAAATGAATGGCGCCCTGTTGTAAGAGTCAAAGGCTCTTTCATCTTGCCATTCATTCTTTTATCAGAAGGATTTTTCTTGCAACATCCAAGTTCCCTGCGAAGACAATAACGGGTGGTCATCACCCGCACATCTTTTTCGCACATTCTCTTCTTATTCACCTCTAAGGCATCTTCTATTTCTTTTATCCCATGTTCATGATAGAATTCTCTTGCAAGACGATTAGAAACATTGTCGGATGATTCAAGCTTTTCCGAAAGATATTTCACATTCTTATCCTCTCCTTTTCTATATTGATAAAGATAGGTTGACTCATTGCATTTATCAAGTAGAGAAAGAAGTTCCCTACGTAAGGATGTAAGCACTGATGCAGGAATGAAAGTCGTAGGCTTGAGATTATTTGTAAAATTACGCAACTTATAGATAGTGTTGCCGGTCTTAGCAAATATATGACGTATATCCATTTCCTTCTTAGCCTCCTCCTTCTCAACATTCAAAGGGAGACATACCCTTAGGCCCCTCTCATCAATTGCTTCAATTCCCGTTTCATTTAAAGTGATATCTAATGAAATCTTTCTGTTTGCGGTATTCCCGCTGAGTTTTTTCTCCCATTCAATATCGTAAGTTCGATGCAGAATTACGCCCTTAGGTATATCTATTCTACGAGCGGCAATTATTTTGCCATTTTCTACCCTATTGACTCGTACACCTTCAAACTCCCCTTTCTTGGGAGTAAAATAGCTTATACCATCCCCATTATTAAGCTCATTAACGCTCTTGATTCTCTCTCCCAATGATTTGGGAGTTAAAATTGAAGCCATTCTTTTGTAGGTTCTTCCCGGGAGGAAATAATCGGTAAAACCCCTGTTGAAACTTTTCTCAAGATTGGGAATAAAGTTATATTCAGAAGCTCCAAAACTACTTCTTTTGTACTTGTCAGGGTGTGATGCAATAACTCCATCTATAAGTTTGCGATACGCTGCAGTAACATTTTTTACATAATCCGAATCCTTTAATCTCCCCTCTATTTTAAAAGAAGAGACACCGGCCTTTATCAAATCCTCAATATATTCTGAAGAATTAAAGTCAGACAAAGAAAGAAGATATCTGTTTTTTATAATTTCCTCTCCATCTGCATTTTTCAGAGAATAACTCATCCTGCACATCTGGCCACACTCTCCCCTATTGGCACTTCTTCCCAAACACCTCTCACTTGCTTGACATCTACCCGAATAACTGACACATAAAGCCCCATGGATAAAACATTCCACAGGAACATTAACTTTCTCGCATATCTCAGATATTTCCTTGAGAGTAAGTTCACGGGCAAGCACAATTTGCGAAAATCCAACGCGCTCGAGGAATTCAGCCTTTGCGACAGACCGCGTGTCACATTGTGTGCTCGCATGGAGTTGTATGGGAGGAATATTCATTCTTAATATTCCCATATCCTGCACTATTAGGGCATCTACTCCGGCAAAGTATAAATCTCTAATTAGTTCCTCTACTTTTGCCAGTTCATCTTCATATACAAGGGTATTGACTGTGACATATACTTTTGCTCTATATTGATGAGCAAAACAAACAACCTCCTTTATATCTTCTATAGAATTAGATGCCTTGGATCGTGCCCCATGTGAAGGACCTCCCATATATACTGCATCCGCACCATGCAGTATTGCCTGGATAGCTACTTCCTTGTTGGCAGCAGGTGAAAGAAGTTCAAGTTCTCGCATATCACTTCTTAAACATTCGGTCAATACTTCTTTTATCTTCCCTTTCACGGATACTCTGACGCTTATCGTATTGCTTCTTACCACGACCAACGCCTATCTGCATCTTGGCGAGTCCCCGCTCGTTGATAAAAACTTTTAAAGGTACAATCGTAAAACCTGTATCCTCCGCAGATTTAGTTAGCTTTGCAATCTCCTTTTTATTTAAAAGCAGTTTTCTATCACGACGTGCCACATGATTGTTATAAGAACCATAAAAATACTCTGAGATATTCATTCCCTTAACCCAAATTTCCCCATTTTCAACCATACAATATGTATCAACCAAAGAGGCCTTTCCCTCCCGTATAGACTTGATTTCTGTTCCTGTCAATACGATTCCGGCTGTATATGTATCAGTTATCTCATAATCAAACCGTGCGCGTTTATTCTTTATGTTGACTTGATCTGCCTTCATAATTTATTTATCATATATTGAAAAAAATCTCTAATAACCAATTCCATAAAAATGGAGTTCCTATCACCAAAAATGAAAGTACTATCTTTATTCTACTTTCATTTTCTCTCGGCACACGCAGGAATCTTACTCCCTTATAGATTATATATATAGTCCAAATTGGTAAGAACACAAGTATAGCATCGAGCATCGGAAGAAGATTCATAGCCATGAAAAAGAGACATAAGGTAGAAAAACAAATCATCAGAAAATTCCTTCCTGCATCCGACTTCATTATGTGTCGGGCTCCCTTTGGCAATAAAGAGGCACCAATCAAAATTACTGTGAAATATCCAAAGAAGAATGACACAAAGGTTACCAAAGCCTTCATCATACATTCACCCCATGTTATATAGGTACCATATAATTTCGCTGCAAATTCCGATAATGCGGCTAAAAAAGTCATTGGAATGAAACAACCTGTCATCACAGTCTCAGGAAATAGTCTCCTGCGCTTTAATTCCTTGCATCCTTCAACAGGAGTCGAGAGAATTTTTATCATCAAAAGGATAGTATTTACTTTATCCTTACTATCACCTTCATTATCTTTAGAGTCATCATCCTCCTCTTCGTCCTCATCATCCTCTTCTTCCCCATCGTCATAGTTCTCATCCCCCTCATCTCTGCCATAGGATGTTTCTTCCCTTGATACAAATGAATCTTCATGATTTATTACCGTTCGAATGTCATCATCCTCTGAGTCATCCTCAGGAAGAGTATAAAGATTATTATCATCCTCCGGATCCAAGTTGTAAAGGGTATCATCATCTTTGTAAGAGGATTTTTCAGTTTGATTTCCTTTTGTTCTATTACCTTTTACACTCATTATTTTTCATTTGAACGGGAGCGAAGACACAGAGGTCTCCGCTCCCTATTATCATAATCAGACTAAACCCGGAATTTATTCCGCACGATCCTCATTAAGGATACGCACCATTTCGATGGCACTCTTTGGAATACGGGTACCGGGACCGAAGATTGCTGCCACGCCGGCTTTATACAGGAAGTCGTAATCCTGTGCGGGAATCACACCACCGGCGGTAACAATGATATCCTCACGACCAAGCTTCTTAAGCTCTTCAATAACCTGAGGAATAAGAGTCTTATGACCTGCGGCAAGAGACGAAACTCCAAGGATATGGACATCATTCTCCACAGCCTGACGGGCTGCCTCAGCAGGAGTCTGGAATAACGGTCCCATATCCACATCAAAGCCACAGTCAGCATAACCGGTTGCAACCACTTTAGCACCACGGTCATGGCCGTCCTGACCCATCTTAGCAATCATGATACGCGGTTGACGTCCCTCGCGTTTAGCAAAATCAGCCACCATTTTACGGGCTTCCTCAAATTCAGGATCACCCTTTTCTTCACTTGAATACACGCCTGATATTGTTTTGATTACAGCCTTATATCTTCCAACTTCGGCCTCACATGCATCTGAAATCTCTCCTAAGGATGCGCGCAGACCCGCTGCTTTGACTGCCAAATCAAGAAGATTACCCTTTGAAGGATCCTTCACTGCTTCAGTGATTGCAGCAAGAGCTTTCTGAACTGCCTCTTCGTCTCTGTTCTTGCGAAGATCCTCAAGACGTGCGCATTGCTCTTTTCTAACCTCAGTGTTATCCACCTCAAGGATATCAATAGGATCCTCATGATCCAATCTATATTTATTGATACCCACAATAGTCTGCTTGCCAGAATCGATTCGAGCCTGAGTGCGAGCGGCAGCTTCTTCAATCTTAAGTTTCGGAAGGCCTGTTTCGATTGCCTTAGCCATACCACCAAGAGCCTCGATCTCCTGAATGTGTTCCCAAGCCTTATGAGCTATCTCATTGGTGAGAGCTTCTACATAGTAGCTGCCACCCCAGGGGTCAACCTGTTTTGTAACATAAGTTTCTTCCTGGATATAAATCTGAGTATTACGTGCGATACGGGCTGAGAAATCTGTAGGAAGTGCAATAGCCTCATCAAGAGCATTGGTATGAAGTGACTGAGTATGACCCAGAACGGCACCCATAGCCTCGACACAAGTACGGCCCACATTATTGAATGGATCCTGCTCTGTAAGCGACCATCCCGATGTCTGGGAGTGAGTGCGAAGTGCAAGTGACTTAGGATTCTTGGGATTGAACTGCTTCACAATTTTTGCCCAAAGCATACGAGCGGCACGCATCTTTGCTATTTCCATAAAATAATTCATGGAAATACCCCAGAAGAATGACAAACGCGGAGCAAAGCTATCTATATCCATTCCGGCATTTACACCTGCACGGAGATATTCAAGACCATCTGCCAAAGTATATGCGAGTTCAATATCTGCAGTTGCACCGGCCTCCTGCATGTGATAACCGGAAATGGAGATAGAGTTGAACTTCGGCATATTCTTAGAAGTGTATTCGAAAATATCAGCAATAATCTTCATTGAGAATGCAGGGGGATAGATATAGGTGTTGCGCACCATGAATTCCTTGAGGATATCATTCTGAATCGTACCCGCCATCTCATCAAGCTTGGCACCCTGCTCAAGACCTGCATTGATATAGAATGCGAGCACAGGAAGCACAGCACCGTTCATTGTCATGGATACAGACATCTTGTTCAATGGTATTCCATCAAACAAAACCTTCATATCCTCAAGCGAGCAGATAGACACCCCGGCCTTACCCACATCACCAACAACACGCTCATGATCCGCGTCATAGCCACGGTGAGTAGGAAGATCGAAGGCCACGGAAAGTCCTTTCTGACCGGAAGCAAGATTCCTGCGATAGAAAGCATTGGATTCCGCAGCAGTGGAGAATCCGGCATACTGACGGATTGTCCAGGGACGAAGAGGATACATCGCGCTATAAGGGCCACGAAGGAATGGAGGAATACCTGATACGAAATCGAGGTGTTCCATGCCCTCAAGATCCTCTTTAGTATAGACCGGCTTCACCGGTATCAGTTCGGCTGTGAGCCATTCTTCTCCTGCAGCCGGTTTGTTGCCCTCAGGGGCAACTATTTTTGTAATATCTATTTCTTTAAAATTCGGTCTCATGGTTATTTGAGAAGTTTGGCGTTAAACTCAGTGAGTGTGTCAAGCACATTCACTCTTACATGAATGAAATTCTCTATTCCCTCTTTCTTGAGGTCATCCATACAGGCTGGAGCGCCGGCAACTACAAAGAGTGCACGACCGTCGAGCTCTTTGAATGCCTCAGGAGCATACTGCGCATATTCGTCATCGCTTGAGCAAAGCACCACCACGTCAGCTCCCTGAGCCACTGCAGCCTCAACGCCCTCCTTAACGGTGTCGAAACCGATATTATCAATTATTTCATATCCTGCACATCCAAAGAAATTGGCTGAGAATTGTGCACGTGCAAGACGCATTGCCAGATTTCCTATTGTAAGCATGAATACTTTAGGACGATGTGATGCACGCTCGGTGTCAAGACGGATCTGTTCAAACTGGCTTGCAGCTCTATCTGTGTTAAGCCATTCTACTGCGCCATCTTCTGCCTCTACAGCACAACCACACCCACACTTTTTAGCCTCCTCTTTGGCTTTTCCAAGAGCAGTCTCATTGAAATTAGGATACTGGTTGGTACCGAGAAGAATCTCTTTACGGCGTGCCACATCATTATGACGCTTAATTCCGCTCTCATTTACTTTTGCCTGAAGCTCTCCATTTTTCAACATTGCAGCGAAACCGCCCTTATCCTCAACCTCATTGAATACCTTCCATGCCTGAGCAGCGATGGAGGCGGTAAGTGTTTCAATATAATAAGAACCACCGGCAGGGTCAACTACCTTGTTGAGATGAGACTCTTCACGAAGAAGCACCTGCTGATTTCTTGCGATGCGCTCGCTGAATTCATCAGGAGTTGTGTAACACTCATCAAAGGCAAGAGTTTCTATTGAATCCACTCCGGCCAGAGCTGCGCTCATAGTTTCAGTCATTGTGCGGAGAAGATTCACATGAGAATCGAATAATGTCATATTAAACATGCTTGTCACGGCATGAACCATCATTTTGCATGCATTCTCATTTGCAGGATTATATGCCTTAACTATTTCAGCCCACAACATTCTACCGGCACGGAACTTGGCAAGTTCCATAAAATAGTTGGAGGAAATGCCCATATTGAATTTTATGCGATCAGCCACTTCATCAACAGTCATTCCGGCTTCAGTCATCATAGTGAGCCATTCAGCTCCCCATGCAAGTGCATAACCGAGTTCCTGAGTGATATAGGCGCCCGAATTGTTTAATACGTAGCTATCAACGGCGAAGCAACGAAGACCTTTCACATCCTTCACTGCCTCATAAAGTGCTAATCCTTCTTTTACGGCATCCTTGGGGAAAGGGAGACCATGTTTAAGAAGACGACGGTAAGGATTATAATCCACCGCTCCACGGAATTCATTTTCTGCACCAGCAGTTTTGACAAGCTTCACAAGCTCCTCTGCCACAGCTACGGCTTTTCCCGGACAACACTCGATATTGACCTCTACCTTCTTGAGATCAACTCCATTAAGAATAGTGGAGAGGTCGGAAGCTGATACTTCTCCTCTCAACACAATTCCAAGAGACTCAACGCCACGGTCAAGGATATGACGGGCATGAGTATTCATCTCTTCTGCGGTATTACCCTGCACTCTCTGGCGTATCAGCCAGTCGTTGTTATCGCGAGTGCCGCGAAGATATGGAAATTCTCCGGGGAGAGTGTTGATAGCCGGAAGATTCTCGATATCTTCCCTGCGATAGTAAGGTTGTACGTTAAAGCCCTCGTTGGTGCGCCACACAAGTTTCTTGTCAAAATCCGCACCCTTCAAATCGACAGTGATCTTTGCCTTCCACTCATCTGAGCTTACAGGAGAAAACATGTCGAACAAAGTTTCTTTTTTTTCTGCCATTACAAACAGTTTTTTATGATATAGATTTAGCGTTCTGTAAATTCTATATGTTATTGGTTTTACTCTATCTTTCTCCGGCCATATTTATATCCTTATTGCCGGATTTAGATATAGACCGCGCGAGTTGTTTCGCAAAGATATATAATTTTAGTATATCTTAAAAACTTTTCCTGAAATTTATATCGTATTTTCTAAGACTGGAGTTCTTTTTCAACACATCTCAGCACTCTGGCGGGAAAATCTTCCACCATCTGCATATTATGAGTTGCCATAATCACTGCCGTTCCCTCATCCGAAAGTTTATGAAGCAGGGAAATGATCTGATACCCCGTCTGAGGGTCAAGATTGCCTGTTGGTTCATCCGCCAGAATAAGATCAGGTGTATTGAGCAGGGAGCGTGCGATCACTATGCGCTGTTGCTCTCCACCGGAAAGTTCATGAGGCATCTTGTAGGCTTTATTCTCCATCCCGACGGCTTTAAGCACCTCGTTGATTCTCTCCTCCACTTCCTCCTTGTCTTTCCATCCTGTGGCCTGAAGCACAAATCTCAGATTAGAAAGAGCCGAGCGATCCTGAAGAAGTTGGAAATCCTGAAATACTATTCCAATCTGGCGACGAAGAAACGGCACCTGACGCTTTTTTATATTCAAAAGGTCGAAATCGAAAACATCTGCCTTTTCTCCACTTGCGATAGGCACATCGGCATATATGGTCTTAAGCAAGGAGCTCTTACCGCTGCCCACTCGTCCTACCAAATAGCAGAATTCACCTTTGTCAATTGAGAAGCTGACATTCTTCATCACAAGACGGTCCGCACGTTCTATATCTACATTTTTGTATTCTATAATCTTATCCATTGAAGTCGTTTTATCGAAAATATGGTCTTATTGGAAAATATGTTGAAACACCTCTTCCACTTTCCCCACCTCCACAATCCGGATGCTGAAAGTGTCTTTTATTCCTTTTAAATTTCCTTTAGGGATAAAAATGGTTTTAAAGCCCAGTTTCTGTGCCTCTGCAACACGCTGCTCAATCCTGGTAACGGTGCGTATCTCGCCTGAGAGTCCCACTTCACCTGCAAAAACAGTGTCACGTGGAATTGCGATATCAAAGTTAGACGACATTATTGCGGCTATCACCGACATATCGAGGGCAGGATCAACCACTTTTAATCCTCCGGCGATATTCAAGAACACATCTTTTTGTCCAAGTTTGAAACGGGCGCGTTTCTCAAGCACTGCCAATAGCATATTGAGACGCCGCTGGTCAAACCCCGTAACAGATCGCTGAGGAGTTCCGTATGCGGCTGAAGAGACAAGTGCTTGCACTTCTACCATCAGAGGCCTGATTCCCTCAACTGTTACTCCTATCGAGATCCCGCTCATCTCCTCTTCCCTATTATCAGAGAGAAGCATCTCGGAAGGATTTTTGACTTCCTTCAATCCTCTTTGCACCATCTCATAGATTCCTATCTCATTAGTTGACCCAAATCGGTTTTTTATACCCCTGAGTATCCTGTAGAGATATTGCCGGTCTCCTTCAAACTGCAACACTGTATCCACTATATGCTCCAGCACCTTCGGACCCGCAATAGCACCATCCTTATTGATATGGCCGACAAGAATCACCGGCACACCAGACTCCTTGGCATAGCGGAGAAATGATGCGGCACATTCCCTGACTTGCGAAACTGATCCGGCAGCCGATTCAATTTCATTCGAACAGATTGTCTGTATTGAATCAACCACTATCAATCCGGGTTCAATCTCTTCAATTTGATCAAAAATATTATCAAGCTGAGTTTCACAAAGGATATATGTATCTTCTGATATCTTGCCCAGACGGTCTGCTCTGAGCTTAAGCTGAGTCGCACTCTCCTCCCCGGAGACATAAAGAATCTTCCGGTTTCGGATCGAGAGGATATTTTGCAAAAGAAGCGTTGATTTCCCTATGCCGGGCTCACCACCTATCAGAGTGAGGGATCCTGCCACAAGACCTCCACCAAGAACCCTGTTAAGTTCTCCCGATGGCATTTTCATACGGGCCTCCTCCTTCACCTCTATATCAGAAAGACGAACAGGCTTCTGACTTTTAACAAGTCCTTTTCTTCCACTTTTCCCTTTAGGAGCCACGACTTTTTCTTCTACAAAAGTGTTCCATTCACCACAACCGGGACATTTTCCAAGCCATTTAGGACTCTCATATCCGCATTGATTGCAGAACCACACTGTCTTTTTCTTTATCGCCACTCCTTTTTATTTTATATAATAGTATATTAAATAGCTTTTTAAATCTCCGCAAAAATACAAAAAATTTCCGAACCAATAATAATTCATTGTGTTTTTTCAAATATTTCTTTGCAGTCTCATTTTTTAAGCGTATATTTGCTATTGAAATGGCACAAGGCCGTAAAAAAACCTGTTGCCAACCATATCTAACCATGAAAAATAAGAAAATTATCAAAAAACCATTTAGTCATGAAGAAACATAACTTCTATGCAGGGCCAAGTATTCTGAGCCCTTACACTATTCAGAAAACAGCAGATGCAGTGCTAAACTTTGCCGATACAGGACTATCTGTGCTTGAGGTTTCACATCGAAGCAAAGAATTCCAGGCCGTGGTAGATGAGGCACAAGCTCTTACAAAAGAGTTGCTCCAGCTCCCCGATGACTATCACGTACTCTTCCTCGGTGGAGGAGCTTCCTTACAATTCTGTATGGTGCCCTTCAATATCCTCGAAACGAAAGCTGCTTACATCAACACTGGTACATGGGCGACAAATGCTATCAAGGAGGCGCGTATTTTTGGTGAGGTCGAGGTTCTTGCTTCTTCCGAGGACACCAAGTTCAATTATATTCCTAAAGATTTCACAATCCCCTCTGATGTGGATTATTTCCATTTCACATCCAATAATACAATCTACGGTACAGAGATACGTCATGACTTTGACTCTCCTGTTCCAGTGGTATGCGATATGAGCTCCGATATATTCTCTCGCGTGTTTGATCCTACTAAATATGGTATCATCTATGCCGGTGCGCAGAAAAACCTCGCCCCCTCCGGAGTCACCATCGTAATTGTAAAGGAATCTCTTCTTGGACACGTTTCTCGGCCGATCCCCACAATGCTTGACTATCGTACCCATATCAAGAAAGGATCCATGTTCAACACTCCTCCGGTGCTTCCGATCTTCTCTGCCCTCCAGACTCTTCGTTATTATAAGGAGCAGGGTGGCGTAAAAGCAATGGAGAAGATAGATATGGAAAAGGCAGCTATGCTTTATGATGCAATCGACTCAAGCAAGATGTTTGTCGGCACAGTAGCTGAGGAAGACCGCTCTATCATGAATGTATGCTTCGTGATGAAACCCGACTATGCAGAGTTGGAGAAAGACTTCATGGAATTTGCCACTTCTAAGGGCATCGTAGGTATAAAGGGCCATCGTTCAGTTGGTGGTTTCCGTGCCTCTCTTTACAACGCACTTCCCATCGAGAGCGTGAAGGTTCTTGTGGATGCCATGAAGGAATTCGAAGCCAAACATTAATATTTAGATATTTTGAGTGAGACCGATTCCGGCCTCACTCTGACATTTATATAAAGACAACTAAGAAATTATGAAGATACTGGTTTTCACCGAAAAGCCCTTTGCAAAAGCAGCCGTAAAAGCTATAGAGCAGACTGTCAATGCATCAGGAAATGATATGATGCTCGTTGAGAATGGCACTCGTGAGGACTTCCTTGCAGCCATGCCCGGAGTGAATGGTCTTATTGTTCGTTCTGACAAAGTGGATGCTGAACTGATGGATGCAGCAGGAGGGTCTCTTAAAGTTATTGTTCGCGCAGGAGCCGGATATGACAATATTGACCTTGAGGCTGCCTCCGAACGCAAGATTTGCGTGATGAATACCCCCGGCCAGAACTCAAACGCTGTTGCAGAGCTCGTATTCGGAATGATAGTGATGATGTGTCGCAATCAATATAATGGCAAATCAGGCACAGAATTGAGAGGAAAATCCCTCGGCATATATGCTTATGGTCAGGTGGGTCGAAATGTAGCCCGTATTGCCAAAGGATTTGATATGAAGATCGAGGCTCTTGATAAGTTTGTTGATGATGTGGTGATGGAAGCTGACGGTGTTAAACCGGTGCATGATGTGGAGAGATTATTCTCTGAGAATGATTTCGTATCTCTTCATATTCCTGCCACTCCCGAAACACGCAAATCTATCGGCTACGATCTCGTGACAAAGATGCCTCAAAATGGTGTTCTTATCAATACAGCTCGTAAGGAAGTGATTGATGAGGAAGGTCTTATCAAGGCTCTTGAAGAGCGTCCTGACTTAAGATATGTATCTGATATCAAGCCTGACAACGCTGAAGAATTCGAAAAGAAATTTGCTTCCCGAGTATTCTTCACTCCCAAGAAAATGGGAGCCCAGACTGCTGAGGCAAACTTCAATGCAGGTGTGGCTGCCGCAGAGCAGGTGATTGCATATCTTAAAGATGGCTGGGACAAATACCAGGTGAACAAGTTCTAAATTCTTCTCAAAGATTTAAATTCATAAAAACACAATAAAAGCCGGGCTTTTCAGATAAGCCCGGCTAATTTTATGTATTTCAGCTTTACATCAGAGATGTCTGACTTCTTTATGGTAAATTTAAAGCCCGATAAGACGCATGAATTCCTGACGAAGAGCACCATCCGCAGCAAAATCGCCACAGTAGTCAAAGGTAACAGTGGAGGAATCCTGCTTCTCCACACCTCTCATCTTCATACACAGATGCTCCCCTTCGCATGCCACAATCACACCCTTATTAGGTAGCGCTTCTTGTAAGAGAAGACATACCTGACTGGTGAGACGTTCCTGAACCTGAAGTCGTCTGGCGAAATTATCCACTATTCGAGCTAATTTCGACAACCCGATTATTTTACCATCAGGAATATACCCAATAGATATTTTACCGAAGAAAGGAAGGATATGATGCTCGCAGGTGCTGTAGAATTCAATGTCCTTCACAATCACCATTTGAGAACCGTCATGCTCAAATACCGCCTGACGAGCCACGGCCAAAGGATCTGAATGATAACCCGATGTAATGTCGAGAAGAGCCTTGGCCGCTCTCTGCGGAGTCTTTTTCAATCCCTCGCGATCGGGATCTTCCCCAATGAGCCGAAGAATAGCCTCATAATGCGAAGCTATCTCCTCCACAAGCTTCTCGTCATGTTTGATCTTACTTCCCATTATGTAGAATATTTGTCAGTTTTTATCTCACTATGATTACCTCACTATTCACAATCCTCATCTCACCGGCAAAAGATGGGAATGCACGCTTAAGTTCTGCCAAAGCCTTGCTCGCCTCTTCCTTTGTTTGGAAATTGCCAACACGACAATACCAGTTGGGGGCGCTGGAGAAGGTGTAAACTTGTCCTCTGTACTGAGGCATTTTAGCAGAAATCGCATTCGCCCGAGTCTTTACCCGTGCCTCAAGCGTATTCTGGTTACGTCCATCTGCAAAAACCTGCACACGGAATCCCTTGATCTTATTCAGGCCCTTCTGCAGAGTGGAAACCTTTTTTTTCTCCACTTTCTGTTTCGGGCCAGTTGACTGAGGCACATAAAGAAGCATATTGAGGATATCTTCAGGAATATCAATATCAACATTCCCTTCTGAATCTATCTCAATCTGATCAATGGCATTATAAGTAGGCGCAACAGGCTCGGAAGCCGATTGAGCCGCAGACATGGGAGGGAATCCCAATGCTGCGGCCAATATACCGTATATGAAGAATGTTTTTATTCTCAAGGTAAACAAATCTTGATGATTAATTAAAAGCCTCGATGATGCCGAGGAATGAATCAGCCTGAAGAGCTGCTCCACCGATAAGACCACCGTCAACATCGGGTTTTGCAAAAAGCTCCTTAGCATTAGAAGGCTTGCAGCTACCACCATAAAGAATGCTGGTGTTTTCAGCTACCTCTTTGCCATATTTATCCTCAATCACCTTACGGATATGAGCGTGCATATCCTGAGCCTGCTCTGCAGTAGCGGTTTTGCCTGTACCGATAGCCCATACCGGCTCATAAGCAATCACGATCTTACCGAAGTCTTCGGGTGACAGTTCAAACAAGGCCTCTACCTGACCTTTCACAACATCATTGTAGCTTCCGTTCTCACGCTCCTCAAGCACCTCGCCTACACAAAAGATAGGTTTGAGATCATTAGCAAGTGCGAGTTTGGTCTTGGCAAGAAGCTGTTCGTTATTCTCACCGAAATACTGGCGACGTTCGCTATGACCCAGAATTACATATTCTGCGCCTGTAGATTTAACCATAGAAGCACTTACCTCACCTGTGTAGGCACCCTTTTCGTGCTCAGAGCAGTTTTCAGCACCAAGTTTAACAAGGTCGTTCTCAAGCACAGCGTTCACACTTGTAAGGTGTGTGAAAGGCACGCAAGTGATTACCTCACAATTTACGTTCTTTCCCTTAAGAAGGGTATTGATTTCATTTGCAAGTTCCACACCCTCATCAAGAGTAGTGTTCATTTTCCAGTTACCGGCTACGATATTTTTTCTCATCTTTTATAATGAATTATTGTCAAATTTCGGTTTTATTTTTCCGGATATGCCTAAAAAATCTCAAATATCCGGTTTATTAGCGCAAAGTTAACCCATTTATTTTGTCTGAGCAAATATTTCCCGAATATTTTCTTTAATACTCCTTGTCTCTCAATTAAATTATTTTTCCCTTATCCCTTACGACTAAAAAATCATTTTGTGTATCCTATAAAATATATAGTCTGATAATATTCTTAAATTAGATTAGGTATCAATTATTTAGCAGGATAATTATTTAAACTGGCCTTAAAGTAATTGGATTTTTCCACTTTTATCACTAAATTTACAACCTTAAAATACAACTATATGGATTTTCAACTCACCTCTGACTATATCCCGACCGGCGATCAGCCGGAGGCTATAAAAGAACTATCAGAAGGCGTGGAAGAAGGTCTGAAACATCAGACACTTCTTGGCGTGACAGGTTCGGGAAAGACTTTCACCATGGCTAATGTGATTCAGCAAGTGAAACGTCCTACCCTTATTCTATCACATAACAAGACTCTGGCCGCACAGCTTTATTCGGAATTCAAAAGCTTCTTTCCGGAGAATTCCGTCCAATACTTTGTAAGCTATTATGACTATTATCAACCTGAAGCCTATATCCCCTCCTCAGATAAATATATCGAGAAAGATCTTATGATCAATGAGCAGATTGAGAAACTGAGGCTATCCACAGTGGCTGCTCTCCTTTCCGGACGCCGTGATGTGGTGGTGGTGTCGAGTGTGAGTTGTATCTACGGTATGGGAAATCCGGAAGATTTCACTCAGACAGTGGTGAATATAAAAGTCGGTGACAGGATATCGCGCAATGCTTTCTTACGCAAATTAGTGGATTCTCTTTACAGCCGCACGGAAATTGATCTTAATCATGGACAATTCCGTGTGAAGGGAGATACAGTAGATATTATGCTCTCTTTTGAGGATATTCAGCTACGAGTCACCTTCTGGGGAGACGAAATTGAGAAGATCGAGACAGTCGATCCCCTTTCGGGAGGGGTTCTGACTCGCCTCGATGGTTTCAACATTTATCCTGCGAATATATTTGTCACTTCAAAGGAGAGAACAGCCTCGGCAGTGAATAATATCGCTGTGGATCTCGGCACACAATGCGACTTCTTCATCCGCGAGGGGAAACTTCTGGAAGCGGAACGCTTGCGTGAAAGGGTGACCTATGACCTTGAGATGATCAAGGAATTAGGACATTGCAGCGGCATTGAGAATTATTCCAGATATTTCGATGGTCGAGAGCCGGGTATGCGACCATTTTGTCTTCTCGATTATTTTCCTAAAGATTATCTCACTATAATAGATGAGAGCCACGTGACTTTGCCCCAGATACGAGGCATGAACGGAGGAGACCTTTCAAGAAAAATGAACCTTGTGGAATATGGATTCCGTCTTCCGGCAGCCATTGATAACCGTCCTCTTAAATTTGATGAGTTTGAAAGGCTCACCAATCAGGTGATTTATGTGAGCGCTACCCCCGGTGATTATGAACTCCAACAGACAGAGGGAATTTTTACCGAACAAGTGATTCGTCCCACTGGTCTGCTGGATCCTGAAATAGAGATCCGACCGACAATGAATCAAATAGACGACCTTATGGAGCAGATCCGCGAACGAATCGACCGCGATGAACGAGTGCTTGTCACAACCCTTACCAAACGCATGGCTGAGGAGCTTGACGCTCATCTGCGCAAATGGGGTGTGAGCAGTGCATATATTCATAGCGACGTAGATACTCTTGAAAGAATCAGGATTCTTGAGGATCTACGACAAGGAGTTTACGACGTTCTAATAGGAGTGAATCTTCTAAGAGAGGGTCTTGATCTTCCACAAGTGAGCCTTGTGGCTATTCTTGACGCCGACAAAGAGGGATTCTTGCGTAATCATCGTTCGCTTACCCAGACTGCCGGTAGAGCGGCACGTAATGTGAACGGGAAAGTGATAATGTATGCCGACAAGATCACCGACAGCATGCAAAAGACTATTGACGAAACAGAAAGGCGACGTGCAAAACAAATACAATATAATAAGGAGCATGGTATTTCACCCACTCCTATTGTAAAGAAATCTTCAGGAAGAGAACTTCTTGAGATTTATGGAGAGGATGCGATCGATCGTCCTGAAGGTATGCAACCACCCGTAAAAAAAGCTCGCGACCTGAAGAAAGATCAAAAACAGAAACCGACTACCAAGACATCTACACCACGCCCCTATATCGAGGAGGAGCATGTGGTGAGTATCGCTGCGGATCCTGTACTCGAGTATATGTCGGTTGATGAGCTTCAGCGACAGGCCAATAAGATTCAGAACGACATGATACGTGCTGCGAAAAATACAGATTTCATTGAGGCAGCCCGTCTTCGTGATGAATTGCTTAAGATTCAGGAAATCATTAATCAACCTCAAACAAATTAAACCTTCATGAATAAAAAAGGCAAAAATAGTTTTGAGGAAAATAAAGAGATAAATAAGCTTTCCTACTCAAAACACTTTCCATATCCGGCAAAGTCTGAATTTCTTCCTACATCCAAGGATGAAATGGAAGCGCTTGGATGGGATCAAGCCGATGTGATTATCTTTTCAGGAGATGCATACGTGGATCATCCATCATTCGGAGCGGCAGTGATAGGCAGAACTCTCCAATCGATCGGGCTTAAGGTTGCAATTGTGCCCCAGCCTAACTGGAGAGATGACCTTCGGGATTTCAAAAAGCTGGGTAAACCACGCCTCTTTTTCGGAGTATCGGCCGGAGCAATGGATTCGATGGTGAATCATTACACTGCAAATCGACGTCTGCGTCACGATGATGCCTACACACCCGGAGGACGCCACGGGATGAGACCTGATTATCCCACTATTGTATATTCGCAAATACTTAAGGATTTATATCCCGACGTGCCTGTTATCGCAGGGGGAATAGAAGCATCTTTGAGAAGAGTGGCCCACTATGACTATTGGCAAGACAGACTTCGACCTTCAATACTTCTGGATGCCCCTGCCGACATGATAGTGTATGGGATGGGAGAAAAGCCAATTAAGGAAATAGTGGAAAGATTGGAAAAGGGAACTGCTTTCAAAGATATCAAGGACGTACCCCAGACAGTAGTATTCAGCGACGATAAACCTTCGGAGAAAGATATTATCCTACATAGCTATGAGGAATGTCTGAAAAATAAAAAATTTCAGGCACTAAATTTCCGTCACGTAGAGGAGGAATCGAATAAGTATCACGGCAAGACCATCTGGCAGGCTGCAGGTGGAAAAATGATCCGGATAAATCCTATGTATCCCCCTCTCTCCACTGAAGAAACCGATGCCTCCTTTGATCTGCCATATACCAGACTTCCTCATCCCCGCTATCGGGGAAAAACTATCCCGGCATACGACATGATTCGTCATTCAGTATGTTTGCATCGTGGTTGTTTCGGAGGCTGTGCCTTCTGTACAATCTCGGCACATCAAGGGAAATTCATCTCTTCAAGATCTAAGGAATCTATCACTAAAGAAGTGCATAAAGTAACACAAATGCACGATTTCAAGGGTTATATTTCTGATCTTGGAGGACCATCCGCCAATATGTATGCCATGGGAGGAAAGGATAAAGAGATTTGTAAAAAGTGCTCTCGACCCTCATGTCTTCATCCTCGCCCATGCCCTAACCTCAACAATGACCATTCTTCTTTACTTGAAATATACAATACAGTGGACCGGATACCTGAAGTAAAGAAGTCGTTTATTGGCAGTGGTGTAAGATACGACCTTGCCATGGCTCCAACTGGTGATGAAAAGACGGATAAAACCAATAAAAAATACCTAAGCGAACTTATAAGCAAACATGTCAGCGGACGGTTAAAAGTAGCACCCGAGCATACTTCCGACCGTGTGCTCAATTGCATGAGAAAGCCTTCTTTCTCCCTATTCCATAAGTTCAAGAAAATTTTCGACCGTGAGAATGAAGAGAAAGGACTGCGCCAGCAGCTTATCCCCTATTTCATTTCTTCTCATCCGGATTGCCACGAAGAGGATATGGCGGAATTGGCTGCTGAAACCAAGAGATTGAACTTTCATCTTGAACAAGTACAAGACTTTACACCAACTCCGATGACTCTTGCAACGGAAATCTATTATACCGGATATCATCCATATACCGGAGAGAAAATATTTACCGCAAAATCAGAAAAAGAGAAATTGGCTCAAAGGGAATTCTTTTTTTGGTATAAACCTGAGAACAGGTCTTCTATCATGGCTAAGCTCAGGAAAATGGGACGTAAGGATCTTTTAGCAGCTCTTTATGACAATCCGCCCCGCAACAGAGGTCTGCTTCCCGGCAAAGAAAATCCAAAAGGTAAACGTCCGGATATGAAGAGGAAATCACGGGGGATAGCCAAATCTCCACAAACCCCCAAAAACCATAAATCTAATTTCAAATAAAACACTTTAACCAAATTAATTTTACATTATGAATAAAGCCAAAATCGCAATGAGCACACTGTTACTCCCGCTCTCGCTGGCCGGCTGCCAAAAAGACAAGGTTGCAGATACAGTGATCGAGCGCCCGGAAGTTGAAATTAACGATGGTATGCTCACGCCTGAAATTCTCGAGGCATTCGGAAGAATCGGTGAGGCCACACCTTCTCCCGACGGAAAGAAAATCATCTTTACTCTTACGTATGAGAGTATCGAGCTAAACAAAGGGAATGCTGAAATTTATTCTATGGATGCCGATGGAAAGAATATGACTCGTCTCACAAAGACAGCCGGTTCGGAATCCAATATCCGCTGGATCGAAGATGGAAAGAAAATAGCATTCCTTAGATATGACAAAGATTCGGAAACAACCCAGCTCTTCGTGATGAACGCAGATGGATCGGGAGAGAATAAGGTTTCCGATGTCAAGACAGGTATCAATTGCTTCGAAATATCGCCAGACGGTTCTAAAATTGTTTTCGCAAGCTCAATTGATGACTTTAACAAGAATGATGAGGATCTGTTCAAAGACCTTCCCAAAACTACAGGCCGTGTAGTAGATGATCTCGGCTACAAGCATTGGGATGAATGGATCACTAAAATACCCCATCCTTTCGTTGCAGATTTCAATGGATCAAAAGTGGAAAATGCAATCGACATCATGGAAGGAGAACCATACGAGTGTCCCATGTTGCCTTTCGGGGGTGCCGAGTCATTTGCATGGAGTCCCGACAGCAAGACACTCATATACGTATCTCGTAAACAAAAGGGTAAAGACATGGTTTTCTCAACCGACAGCAACCTTTACCTTTACACCCTTGCTGACAAATCCACCAAAAACCTGACCGAAGGAATGCCCGGATATGATACAGACCCGGTATTCTCACCCGACGGAAAAACCATTGCATGGCTCTCTATGCCTACAGCAAAATATGAGAGCGATAAAAAGCGTCTTATGGTCATGAATGTGGATGGATCTGATAAACGCGATCTTACAGCCAACTGGGATTACTGGCCTGAAAACATAGCCTGGGCAAAGGATGGTAAAACCATCTGGTTCAACGGATATTATCAGGGAGTGTCTCCGGTATTCAAGATTGATGTCGCCTCCTCTGCCATCGATACTATCGCCATGGAGCAGGCTGACTTCGTGAACGTGGCTCCTCTCAATGATAATTCTGCAATCGCCTTGAGACACTCCATGCGCACTCCAAACGAAATCACATTGGTGAAAAAAGGAAGTGTGGAGCAACTTACATCCGTCAACTCCGAACTTCTCGAAAAGCTGAAGATGGGAGAAGTGAAGAAGGTATTGGTTCCCACCACCGACGGTAAGGAAATGACATGTTGGGAGATTCTTCCCCCTGACTTCGATCCCAATAAGAAATATCCCGCTATCCTTTATTGTCAGGGAGGCCCGCAACAGGCAGTGAGCCAGTTCTGGAGCTATCGTTGGAACTTCATGATAATGGCAGCTAACGGATATATTGTCATCGCTCCCAATCGCCGCGGACTTCCCGGTTTCGGTGAAGAATGGAATCGTCAGATCTCAGGCGATTATGGTGGTCAGAACATGAAAGACTATTTCTCCGCAACCGATTATATCAAGAGCCGCCCGTATGTTGATGAGAACCGTGTAGGTGCCATTGGCGCAAGCTATGGTGGTTTTTCGGCTTATTGGCTCGCCGGTCATAACGACGGCCGCTTTGCTGCGATTGTCGCACATGCCGGTATCTTCAATATCGAAGCGCAGTATCTCGAGACTGAGGAGATGTGGTTTGCTGACTTTGATCTTGGTGGTCCTTTCTGGGATAAGAATAATGCTGTGGCTCAGAACACCTATGCCAACTCACCCCATAGATTCGTGAACAACTGGCAGTGTCCGATGCTCATCACCGTCGGAGAGCTGGACTACCGTATTCTTGCTTCTCAAGGAATGCAAGCTTTCAATGCAGCAAAGATGCATGGGCTGGAAGCCGAGATGTTGGTATTCCCCGATGAAAACCATTGGGTGCTTAAGCCTCAGAACGCAATTCTATGGCAGAGAGTATTCTTCAGATTCCTCGATAAATATCTGAAGAATCCTTCTCAGGAAGCTCCGGCCGAAACTCCCAAGACTGACTCAACCAAATAAAAATCATAAACCTTCACTTTCAAAGGCTCCTCTTTTTAGGAGCCTTTGTTATGTTAAAATCTTCTTTTTTCTGTAAATTTTGGCATAAGAGAGCCTAATGGCTTGGAAGAAGTTGATGCAGAATTCTAACATATTTGATTTTTTACTAATTTTGTAGAAAAATAACACATTCATTTAAACTAAAAATATGGCAGAACAAAACCATTATGTCGGACTAACCGATGCCCAGGTATCGGAAAGCCGAGAAAAGCATGGCGGTAATATACTTACGCCTGCCGAGCAGACGCCACTCTGGAAACGCTTTCTGGAGAAATTCGGCGATCCGTTAATCATTATTCTTTTGATTGCAGGAGCTCTCTCAATCGGAATATCCTGCTATGAATTCTGGGGTCTTGACAAAGGAGCCGGAGTATTCTTCGAGCCTATCGGAATCTTTATCGCGATTCTTCTTGCCACCGGACTCGCCTTCATCTTCGAACTCAAGGCCGACAAGGAGTTTGCTCTCCTTAATCAGGTTAACGATGACGAGCCGGTACAGGTGATTCGAAACGGAAACGTAACCCAAGTGCCCCGCAAGGATATAGTGGTGGGTGACATTGTAATCCTCAACACTGGTGAGGAAGTGCCTGCCGATGGAGAGCTTCTTGAGGCAGTGTCGCTAAATATCGACGAATCAACCCTTACAGGTGAGCCAATGTGCCACAAGACTACTGATCCCGAACAATTCAATCCGGAAGATACCTTCCCTTCCAACCATGCCATGCGTGGCACAAAGGTTATGGAAGGACATGGTGTGATGAAGGTTTTTGCAGTAGGCGACCAGACTGAGAACGGGAAAGTGTTCGAAGCGGCGCAGATCGATGATAGTGTCAAGACTCCTCTTAACGAACAGCTCGACGGTCTCGGAGACCTAATCACCAAAATTTCTTATGCTTTCGCCGCTCTTATCGTTGTGGGAAGGATAATTATGTTCTTCATTAATATGAATGGAGGATTCGACTGGGTGGAATTCGTGGCCTACCTTCTGCAGACTCTCATGATTGCCGTCACTTTGGTTGTGGTTGCTGTTCCGGAAGGTCTGCCTATGGCTGTGACTCTGTCGTTGGCATATTCAATGCGAAGAATGCTCAAGACCAATAATCTTGTTCGCAAGATGCACGCATGTGAGACTATGGGTGCCACCACAGTGATCTGTACCGACAAGACCGGAACACTCACTCAAAATCAGATGCAGATCTATAAAACCAACTTCTTCGGCAATCCATCTGATGAAGTGCTATATGAGGGCATAGCTGTAAATTCCACAGCACAACTTGATCTCTCAGGCGAGAAACCTCAGGTGCTCGGAAATCCGACTGAAGGCGCTCTCATACTCTGGCTTAAGGAAAGAGGTGTGGATTATGCCCGGCTCAGAGAAAATGTTGGTCGTCTTGAAGAACTCCCTTTCACAACAGAAAGGAAATATATGGCCACTGTGGTTAAATCATCCACAGGGAAGAATATACTTTATGTGAAGGGTGCCCCGGAGATAATTTTCGGGATGTGCAAGGATACAGCAGGAGTTACAAAACAAGAAATCGATGCTCAGCTTCTGGAGTATCAGAATATGGCTATGCGAACCCTTGGATTTGCGTATCAAGAACTCAACGACAACGATGAGTCCATAAAGGATGGAAAAGTGGTGGCAGACCGCCTCACCTTCCTTGGAATCGTGGCGATCTCCGATCCTGTCCGGGCAGATGTACCGGATGCAGTGAAAGAAGTAATGGATGCCGGAATCAAGGTAAAAATCGTAACCGGCGATACCCCTGGAACCGCAAAGGAGATTGGACGTCAGGTGGGTTTATGGAATGACAAGACTGATGGAGACAGCAATATCATCACCGGAACGGAATTCGCAGCACTCTCTGATGACGAGCTGCGCAAACGTGTGGGAGATATCAAGATTATTGCCCGTGCTCGCCCGATGGATAAGAAGAGACTTGTGGAATCGCTTCAGGCCAACAATGAAGTTGTAGCAGTGACCGGTGATGGCACCAATGATGCTCCGGCACTTAAAGCTGCTCATGTCGGACTCTCCATGGGAGACGGAACATCAGTGGCAAAAGAGGCTTCTGACATCACTATTGTGGATAATTCTTTCTCATCCATCGGTCGTGCAGTGATGTGGGGACGTTCACTGTTCCAGAATATACAGCGATTCATTCTCTTCCAGATGACTGTCAATGTGGCTGCCTGCTTCATCGTGCTTGCCGGTGCATTCATGGGAACTGAATCTCCCCTTACTGTGACGCAAATGCTTTGGGTGAATCTTATTATGGACACCTTCGCTGCTATGGCTCTCGCTTCATTGCCACCATCAGAAAGTGTGATGAAAGAGAAACCTCGTGCTCGTGAAGCATTCATCATCAATTCTCCCATGTGGAAATCCATAGTAGGTGTCGGCGGTATATTCTTCCTGATTCTTCTTGGTATTCTTTATATCTTCGAACACTATACAGTGAATACCATCACGGAAATATTCTCGTTTATTCCCCAGACGGGCACTGAAGCATCTCTCTCCCCCATCGAGCTGTCGATGTTCTTCACAATCTTTGTATTCCTACAGTTCTGGAATATGTTTAATGCACGTGCCTTTGAAACCGGCAGATCAGCCTTCCACTTCAAGAACTGCGGAGGATTCGTTTTGATTGCATTTGTGATCCTTATCGGCCAGATTTTCATTGTGTCGATTGGTGGAGAATTCTTCAATGTCACTCCTCTCAGCTTCATCGACTGGATTCTGATTATCGGTGCCACGTCCTTAGTGCTATGGATTGGCGAGATAATGCGTCTGTTCAAGAAATAATCTGAAAATATTAATTGTAACTTTCTTATAGAGGCTTGTTCACGGGGCAAGCCTCTATATTTTTACTAATATTCATGTCATACTTCTTGATATTTTCTAAAGAATTTATTATATTTGTAAGTTATGGAATTCAACTCTAAAAAATACCCTCCTCTCAATCTTCCATATCCTGAACTCAAAGTGCGTAAGGATGAAGATATGATAAAAGTTTTCGATTCTCTTCGAGGAAAATATGTTGCATTAACTCCCGAAGAATATGTTCGCCAGCATTTCACTGCCTGGCTCAGGAATTCACTTCACTACCCTGCTTCACTTATGGCTAATGAAATTGGTATCGAAGTGAACGGAATGAAGAAACGCTGCGATACGGTAGTATTTTCTTCCGACTCCTCTCCTCTTGTGATTATAGAATACAAAGCACCTGATGTAGTGATCTCCCAGTCCGTATTCGACCAGATAGTGAGATACAACATGGCTTTGAAAGCTCGCTATCTGATAGTGTCGAATGGACTTAATCATTATTGCTGCGTAATCGACTATAATACCAAATCATATAATTTCATCCCTGCCATTCCCGATTACAGGGAAATAACAAAGACTTATTCTGAAAACTAAGAAACTCATTAAAAAATTGGAGAAGAAGTATTCTGTAAATAAAGGAGTGGTTTATTCTTCAATATTGAATAGTTTCTCACAGTGCGAAAAGAATGGCTGAAGAATTAAAATATAATTACCTCGACTTCCTGAATCCCCAGCAGAAAGAGGCTGTCACCTATAAGGATGGACCCTCATTGGTGATTGCAGGTGCAGGTTCGGGTAAAACCAGAGTCCTTACCTATAAGATTGTTGATCTCCTTGCTTCCGGATATGAGCCCTACCGCATCCTGGCTCTTACATTCACTAATAAGGCAGCCCGGGAAATGAAGGAAAGAATCACTGCCCTTACCGGGCCGAAGGTATCATCCAAGTTATGGATGGGCACCTTCCATTCCATGTTCCTGCGTATTCTACGCCATCACGCTCCATTAGTGGGATTCAAGGAAACTTTCACTATTTATGACACCGCAGATTCACGGTCGCTTGTGAAGATAATCATAAAAGAAATGGGGCTCGATGACAAGACTTACAAACCTGCTGCCGTGGCTGCCGCGATATCAAATGCGAAAAACGCCATGATATCTCCCGACCAATATCTTCTTGACCGTGATATATATGAAGCCGACCGCAGGGCTAAACGTCCACTTATTGGCAAAATATATGAGATGTACAGCCAACGATGTAAAGCCGCAAATGCGATGGATTTCGATGATATCCTTTTTTACATGAATATCCTTCTGAGAGATAATCCGGACGTGAGAAGGCATTATCAGGAATTTTTCAGATATATATTGGTGGATGAGTATCAGGATACTAATTTCGCCCAGCATCTGGTGGTGAATCAGCTTGCCGGAGAAGAGAGACGGCTATGTGTGGTTGGAGATGACGCCCAAAGTATTTATTCATTCCGTGGTGCCAATATCGGCAATATTATAAATCTGGAGAAAAGATACCCGGGCCTTCGGATATTTAAACTGGAAAGGAATTACCGTTCCACCCAAAACATAGTGAATGCCGCCGGATCGTTGATTTCAAAAAATACCCGTCAACTTAAGAAAAACGTTTATTCTGAAAACTGTGAGGGTGAACGCATAGAAGTGATTCGCACATATAGCGATATGGAAGAGGCATATATGGTGGCTAATAAGCTTACCCAATCCAAGATGACCCATCACGACAGCTATGATGAATTTGCCATTCTCTACCGCACAAATGCTCAGAGCCGTGTGCTTGAAGAGGCCTTGAGAAAAAGAAATATTCCTTATCGCATTTATGGAGGTCTATCATTCTATCAGAGAAAAGAGATAAAGGATGTGATTTCCTATTTCAGAATTACTGTGAATCCAGATGACGATGAAGCACTAAGAAGAGTGATAAATTATCCTGCAAGAGGTATTGGCGAGACCACAATGCGTAAGCTTCAAAGTGTAGCCTCGGCAAATAACGTTTCACTTTGGACAGTGATTTCCCATCCCGAAGAATATGATGCTGGATTGAATAGCGGAACTAAAAAGAAAATCAAAGCTTTTGCTGATCTAATCCTCCTTTTCATCGGGGACAATGAGAAATCAAATGCCTATGAAGTGGCGCAACTTATATATAACCGTACTGGTATTCTGACTGCTCTTGCACACGACAACACTCCTGAAAGCATCAGCAAGCAGGAGAATCTCTCCGAGTTGCTTTCAGGTCTGAAGGATTTCGTAGATACCCGTATGGAGGAAGGAAATGAAGAGTTATCCATGCGTGCTTTCCTTTCGGAAGTCATGCTTGCCACCGATCAAGATCAGACAGATTCAACAGATGAAGCCAAGGTGACACTAATGACTGTACACGCGGCCAAAGGTCTTGAATTCAAACATGTCTTTATAGTAGGCGTAGAAGAAGAACTTTTCCCATCGGCCATGAGCATGGACTCTCTGGCTCAGATTGAAGAGGAACGAAGGTTGCTATATGTGGCCATAACAAGAGCAAAAGATACTTGCACCATAACTTATGCAGGATCGAGATTCAGAAACGGTCAGACCGTGATGTCGCGGCCCTCGCGATTCCTTTCAGAAATAGACCCTTGCTATATGAAGATGGTATCTTCAGTGAATATTGAGGATGAAAACAACTTTATTAACCCCGTGACCAATTATAGAGATAATTCTACATCGCGGTATTCATTTTCAGTCGGGTCCCAATCTGAAAGTTATTCAAGATCAAAATCTTATCGCCCCTATTATTCCGATCCGCAGGGCTCGGGAAATAGAAAGAAAGTTTCGAATATCGCCGGTATCGGGTCGGCAATCAAGGCTCAACATTCCGCTTCCGAACTATCTATAGGATTAACAATAGAACATCCGAAGTTAGGTATCGGTAAAATAACCAATATCGGAAATGTGTCAGGAGAAGAGAGTATCACAGTGGATTTCGGAAATATCGGAATCAAGAAACTACTCCTCAGATTCGCAAAGTTCAATATATTAAGTTAAAAATTATGACTACACCATATTATATTGTATATGAAGATCGTTTACGCGATAACATGAAGAAGCTACGTCATGTGGCTGAAGAAGCCGACGTAAAGATCATCATGGCCTTCAAAGCAAATGCTCTCTGGAAAACATTTCCTGTGATCAAAGAGTATTTTCAGTCATCTACAGCAAGCTCCCTAAATGAAATGAAACTTTCGCTGGATTATTTAGGGAATGATGTGCATGCCTACTGTCCGGTATATACAGAAAAGACGTTCCCTGAATTTCTCAAAGGATCTTCTCACATCACTTTCAATTCCCTTTCTCAATATGAGAAATTCCGTGGGCAAATTGAGGATTGGAACAATAATCATCCGGAACATATTGTTTCACCCGGCTTAAGAGTCAACCCGAAGTGCTCGGTGATTGAAACTGATCTATACAATCCATGTGTTCCCGGTTCAAGATTTGGAGAAAATGCGGAGGCACTGAGAGAAGGTTTACCCTCCGGCATTGATGGATTGCACTTTCATGCATTATGCGAATCCTCAAGTTATGATTTGGAGAAAGTGCTGGAGGCTTTTAAAGCTCAATACGGTCATCTGCTTCCCCATATCAAATGGCTGAATATGGGAGGAGGACATCTGATCACCCGAAAGGATTATGATACTGATCACCTGATTTCTCTATTAAAAGAACTACATAAAGAATATCCCCATCTCCAGCTTATTATGGAACCGGGGAGTGCATTCACGTGGCAGACAGGGGATTTAGTTACAGAAGTGCTTGATGTGGTGGAAGATGCAGGGATAAAGACGGCAATTATAGACGCCTCTTTTGCTTGCCATATGCCTGATTGTCTTGAGATGCCATATCGTCCCCGAATCCTTGAAGCTCTTTCTGACGATTCCTATTCTCCAAATATATATAGGCTGGGAGGCAACTCGTGTCTGAGCGGAGACTATGTGGGAGACTGGAAATTCGAATCTCCTTTGAAAGCCGGCGACAGGCTCACTCTGATGGATATGAATCATTATACTACTGTAAAGACCAATATGTTCAATGGTATCCAGCATCCATCGATTTGGTTTAAACCCTCAGTTGGAGATCCTATCCTGCTGAAAGAGTTTACCTATGATGACTATCGCGACCGAATGGACTGACTATATTAACAAAAAAGAGGAGAAAGGTGTTTTATGATTCACATTTCTCCCCTTTTTTTATTTCTACAGACTCAAAATTCAATCTTGCCTTTTTTCGCTTGTTCAGCCATTTTTTCTCCAGGCACAAGATAAATCTCAAGACGCCTGTTTAAATCTCGACTTTTCATTGAATCATTGTTTTTTGTAGATTCGTTCAAAGGCATCTCATCAGCATAAGCATATGAGAATAGATAACGAGTATTCAGATTCTGATTATCAAACCAATCAAATACAGCCTGGCTTCTGTCAGCAGTGATCCTCTCACGATAATCCTCCGAACCGGTATTGTCGGTATGCATCACCAGAAGAACTCTATACATATCTCCATCCTTAAGATAGCGCTTTATCGGATTAAGGAAAACTTCTGCGTCACGCCGTAGTTCAGTTTCGTTAGGATAGAAAAGTTTTGAAGCGGGAATTGTAATAAGAAGAACCTCCTTATTTCTAAAATTCTCAACATTGCAATCGTTCTTTCCTCCATACGATTTCAATACCCTATCTCTGGCTTCCTTTTCCTGAAATTTTCTGACCAGAGAAGCACTTCTTTCATCCAGAGGCACCGAACGAATCATTTCCGGAAAAGTAAGATCGTCCAATTGCACGAGTCGTTCCTGTTTCACAGATTCATTCTTCTGCGCCGATACGGATAGAGCGGTTCCGCTTAACGCAACTCCGGCCAGCACAACACTTTTAAATAAAGTCTTCCAACGATTCTTCATATTCCAATTCTCCTTTCACAATCAATTCAATATCATCATTATCCATTTCCACTTCCCCATCCTTTGCAATCTCTTTCTTCACATATGCCGTTAGCTTAGATATATCGGCTTCCTCATCATCAGTAACATCAGAGCTAAGTTCGAGATATCCATTTTTCTCGTACCAATCGTACATAATGTCTATAACATAAAGGATCTCCTCGTCTGTATATTCGGCTTGCTTATCTGCAGGAAGAAGCTTACGGATAAATTTTACCGCATCATCCTCATCATACTTTAGTTCGTCGCTCATTTTTCCTTTTGATTTAAATTTATCAATTCTTCAGGAAGAGAAGTCAATACCTCTTTTTTTTCTTCATCAATGGCTACAATGAAGTCATCCACAGCAGGAATGAAAATCTCTTCTCCATTAGTATCTTTTATCACAAAAAGGATATTCTCCGTGGTGGTATCAACCCTTGCAATCTCTCCGATCTCTCCATATTCCTCATCTACAACACGAAATCCGTCAAGATCATCCTCAAGGAGGAGACCCTCCCCCTCTTCTCCAAAAAATTCTTTGAGGTTTTCTTTCTCCACATAGATAACTTCATTCACAAAATCTTTAGCCTCTTCCTGACTATCGACTCCGGAAATCTTTATAAGAGATGTGGTTGCACCTTTCCCTCTGACAGAATCCACATAAAATGGCACAAAAATACCATCAAGATTTACAATCATGGGATATCCCTCCGAAAAAAACTCCGGATCTATATCTAAAATAACATTTAATTCTCCTTTAAGTGCGTGAGTTTTCTGAAACTTTCCCACAGCTGCCAGATTCTTTTCTTCTATCATTATGAAGCTTTTTTAATTAAACATTAAAGTGACCAATACTTACAGATAGAAGCATCCTCCGATATCTTCTATTCAGTGCACATCATTACTACAAAATAATGATCGGCAATCTCATCACTCTTCAATTCTAATGATTTTAGCACCCAAACGGTTCAATCTTGCATCTATATTTTCGTAACCACGATCAATCTGGTTAATATTCTGAATTTTACTCGTTCCTTTAGCTCCCATTGCCGCGATCAGCATGGCAATGCCGGCGCGAATGTCGGGAGAAACCATATCCGTGGCTCTCAGGCAATCGAACTTTCCTGCACCTATCACGGCTGCTCTATGCGGGTCACAAAGAATAATCTTCGCACCCATATCAATAAGCTTATCCACAAAGAAAAGTCGGCTTTCAAACATCTTCTGATGAATCAAAACACTTCCCCTTGCCTGAGTTGCCACCACCAGAAGAATACTTATTAGGTCGGGCGACAAACCGGGCCATGGAGCATCCGAAATAGTCATGATGGAACCATCAATGAATGTTTCTATTTCATAAATATCTTTTTGATTCACTCTGATGTCATCCCCCTCTATCTGTATCTTGACTCCGATACGATCGAATACATCGGGCATAAGTCCAAGATCCTTCACTCCAACATCCTTGAGAAGAAGATTTGATCCTGTCATGGCAGCCATTCCGATGAAACTTCCAACCTCAATCATATCAGGCAGCAACCGATGAGTGGTGCCCCCAAGACTATCCACACCTTCTATCCTGAGAAGATTAGACCCAATGCCTTCTATCTTGGCCCCCATCCCACACAACATCTTGCACAATTGCTGGATATAAGGCTCGCATGCAGCGTTATATATAGTAGTCACACCCTCGGCAAGGACGGCGGCCATTATTATATTGGCTGTACCGGTGATTGATGCTTCATCAAGCAGCATATAGGTTCCTTTGAGACGACCGTTGGAAGTAATGGTATAAGTGCGGCTCCCGGAGTCATAATTGAAATTAGCGCCTAATTTCTGCAAACCTATAAAATGCGTATCAAGACGACGACGTCCGATCTTATCACCACCCGGTTTCGGAAGGATAGCCTTTCCGAAGCGAGCCACAAGAGGCCCCAGAATCATTACCGATCCTCGGAGCGATTGCGCTTTCTTCTTATATTTCTCGGAAGTGATATACCCTAAATCAATATCATCCGCCTGAAACTCACATTCTTCCGGCGTGTTATATTTCACTTTAACACCCATCTCCGCAAGAAGATTTATCAGATTTCTCACATCTGAAATTGCGGGAAGATTTGAAATTGTTACTTTCTTGTCGGTTAGAAGCACCCCACAAATTACCTCTAAAGCCTCATTCTTAGCACCTCTGGGACTGATTTCTCCATGAAGGCTATGGCCTCCCTCTACAATAAAACTACTCATAATCTTCTATTTCTTTTTCTTCTTGTTCTTTCCGGGGAGATTTATTTCCACCTCCTTGAATTCATGCAAAAGATATTTCGAAGGATCCAGATTGATTCTTCCACCGGAATATTCAGCAAGATCACGCAGTATCTTTGCATCATCTACACCTTCCTTATTATGGGTCAGCATGAGTTTCTTCATGTGGTGGGCAATCATGGATATAAGAATATCTTTCTCTTCACCATCCTCCATATCAGAGACTATTCCAATCATCTTCTCGATATTCTTACCATAATGTCGGTAGCGCATGGAAGAAGCTGTATAAGGAATCCTATCAGGCACCGGGTGTAAAAGTTCGGCAGTGATAACCTCGCATGGAAAATCTATATCAAGACTGAACTGAGACATTATATTCAAATGATTCCAAATCTGAGTTTTGTCTCCTTTCTCTCCAACGAGTTCGGGAAATAGGTTTGCCATCACATCCACCAAAGCATACGCACAGCGGGTTCTCTCCTCTCTGTCTTCTATACTGCAGCAATGTTTCACCAGGCCTTCAACATTTCTGCCAAATTCAGGAAGTATTATAGGTGAATTATCTGTATTATATGGTAACATCATTCTTTAAGTTTATTATTTGCTACTGTGGTTTGATATTCTTTCAGATATTCCGGGGTGGCATAAGCCAAATCGAGAAAATTCCCTTCACGATAATATTTCTCGGAAAGGGCAAGCATATCTCTTGCCATCGGCATAAGACCTGAAATCCAGAAAGCATTATCACTTTTTATCACATCCATTGCCTTATCGGATCCATCTCCCATGAAATAAAGAGTTCTATCTTTCAATAAATCCTGATAAGACTCATTATCCAGTATTTTGGATCCGGGACCTTCCACAGGGTTTAAAGCGAAATCATAGACTCCGGTGAAGACCTCCATTCTCCTTGCATCTATCATCGGCACAAGGAGTTCATCTCCCTTGAAATCGAGATTCCTGAACATTGCCTTAACCGCGAGAATTTGTAGAGTGCTAACACCTATTAAAGGAATATTTCTGCTGAAGGCGAGACCCTTTGCAAGTGAAAGCCCTATACGTAAACCGGTATATGAACCGGGACCGATACTCACAGCCACTGCGTCAAGAGGAATATCTTTTCTTTTCAATTCAAGAATGCATTTCTCCACAAAGGGAGCCAGAACCTCTGCATGGCGCATCCCCTCATGATCTTCGAGTTGATATTCCACCATGCCGTCACGGGTTAATGCGACACTGCATATTTTCCCGGAGGTTTCTATGTTTAATATGGTAGCCATTTATTAAATATTTTCCAATTTCTTTTTATAAGCTTTAACAGCATTCATACCGTCAATTGCAGCTGAGACAATCCCCCCTGCGTAACCTGCCCCCTCTCCCACAGGATAGAGGTTCTCAATCTCCACATGTTCATATGTGTCGCGATCCCGGGGAAGGCGTACTGGAGAAGAAGTGCGCGACTCAAGGCCAACAAGAATTGCATCATTTGTAAGAAATCCCTTTCTCTTCTTTCCGAATTGCCGGAAGCCATCTTTAAGACGCTCGCTGATGAAGGGAGGAAGAAGAGAAGAAAAGTCATCACTGTGAATCCCGGGTGCATAGCTGGTCTTAGGCAATGAAACTGATTTACGACCTTCTATAAAATCAACCATCCGCTGAGCCGGAGCGTTTATGCTTCCTCCCGATTTCTCAAAAAAATCTTTTTCAAGATTCTCTTGAAAAGTCAAAAGAGCCAACTCACCCTTTTCTGCATACTCGGGAAAATCCTCAGGATGAATCTCAACCACCATCCCTGAATTACTTTTGTCTCCTGCACGTGCGGATGCCGACATTCCATTCACTACCAGCTCACCCTCTCCGCTGCCAGCAGGTACGATCACTCCTCCCGGACACATACAGAAAGAATAGACTCCTCTTCCGCCACTCTGGGTAACAAAAGAATATTCTGCAGCCGGGAGATATTTTCCCCTTCCTGAGGGATTATGATACTGTATTGAATCGATAAGCTGCTGAGGATGTTCGAGCCTTACTCCGATTGCTATTCCTTTTGCCTCCATTTTCACACCCTGAGAATATATTCTCTTAATGAAATCACGGGCAGAATGTCCGTTGGCAAGCATTACGGCCCCCCGATATTCATTCCCATCGCTATCTATCACTCCTACTGCACATCCTTTCTCGAAAATTATCTTTTCTGCCTTAGTAGAGAAAAGCACCTTCCCTCCACATGAAATGATTTCTTCTCTTATTGCCTTGATTATCCGGGGAAGACGATCGCTCCCTATATGGGGATGAGCATCTACAAGAATATCGGGAGATGCCCCAAATTGCACCAATAATTGAAGAACCTCTTCATTATCCCCTCGCTTTTTGCTACGGGTGTAGAGTTTGCCATCACTAAAAGCACCGGCTCCTCCTTCTCCATAACAATAATTTGAGGCTGGATTGATCTCCTTCTTCCTGCTGATATCAGCTATATCTTTTCTCCGGGAATCCACATCTTTCCCTCGCTCAAGCAAGATAGGACGGATGCCGGAATCTATACATTTCAAAGCAGCGAACAAGCCCGCAGGACCGGCCCCTACTATTATCATTGAAGGTGCGGTAGAATCTAATGAATGGAATTCCTTAGGTGAAAATAAGGTGGGAAGACGATAATCGTCCCCGGTAGCAATTTTTATCGACAAATTGATTTTTACTTTGCTTCCACGCGCATCAACTGATCTTTTCCAGATGCGATAATCGTTTATCTCTTCCGGATGTATTTTTAATTCCTTTGCAATCCGTTTTCTCAGCTCTCTTGGCTCGCCGGCAGTGCGTGGGTCTGTCTGAAGGATGATATCATGTTGCATGATGCAAATATAACATTTTTTTTGCAGAATCACCTCCTCTTATCAGCGATATTAACCCCTTTTTGATTATATCGCCTGAAATGTTTAAATTTGTATTGGAATCGGAATCAAAATAAAGTGAGGCTGTCTCTCCGACATAAAAGGATTTCGATATAAGAAGTTTAATCAAATAGAATTATTAAATGAACTCTGACATAGGATTTTTATTCGATCTTGACGGTGTCTTGATAGATAGTGAGAGTGAATATACTAAAATATGGGCTGAAATCGACCGGCGTTTCCCTACAAAGGTAGATAATCTCCCTATTATAATAAAGGGAATGACACTTGTGGATATAATTGATAAATACTTTCCCATACCTGAATACAGAGAGGCTGTGCCCCGGTTGCTTTATGAACTGGAAGCTGAAATGAAATATGAGTGGCTTCCCGGTGCTCGCAGGCTACTTGAAGTCCTTAGTGAGAAGAAAATCCCAAAAGCTCTGGTAACAAGCAGCAATATGATGAAGATGAGGAAGCTTTATCTCCAACATCCTTATATGGAAACAATGTTCGACCATATCGTTACAGGCGATCAGGTAAAGAAATCAAAACCAGACCCGGAGGGTTATCTTCTGGGCGCAGGTCTTATCGGTCGAACCCCCAAGAAATGTGTGGTGTTTGAAGATTCCCTTCAAGGAGTGAAGGCGGGAAGAAGCGCAGGCGCCTATGTAGTCGGAGTGGCGGGGACTCTAAAGAGGGAGGTTCTTGCACCTTTTTCCGACATAGTGGTTGACACGCTTGAAAACATTGATATAGAATCAATTGTTTTAGCTTTAAAAGAACGAGATAATGAATAGAAACATTCCTCTGGCCGAGCGTCTGCGGCCTTCCTCTCTTGAAGATTACATCGGCCAGAAACATCTGGTCGGAGAAAACGGTGTAATCAGAAAGATGATAGAGACAGGGAGAGTGAACTCATTTATTCTCTGGGGACCTCCCGGAGTGGGAAAAACAACTCTGGCGAAAATAATCGCAAAGCAAATAGATGTGCCATTCTATACACTTTCAGCTGTTACTTCCGGAGTTAAGGAAGTAAGGGAGGTGCTCCAGAAATGCGAAGCTGATTCCAGAAGCATGTTTGTGAAGGGACGACCAATCCTCTTCATCGATGAGATTCATAGGTTCAATAAGAGCCAACAAGATTCTTTATTGGGAGCCGTGGAGAAAGGCACCGTAACATTGGTAGGCGCGACAACTGAGAATCCTTCGTTTGAAGTGATACGACCTCTTCTTTCAAGAGCACAGGTTTATACTCTTAAATCTTTAGATAAAGAAGACCTGATAAATCTTCTCGAACGTGCTATTTCGCAAGATGAAATTCTAAAAAAAAGAGTATTCAAAATAGAGTCTGACAGAGCACTCCTGAGGCATGCGGGAGGCGATGCAAGAAAACTACTAAATACTCTCGACCTAATAGAACAATCCACTCCCGATGATCAGCCTGTGATTATAAATGACAATATAGTCACTTCACGCCTTCAAGAAAATCCTGCGGCTTATGATAGAAACGGAGAGATGCATTATGATATAATTTCAGCTTTCATCAAATCAATCAGAGGAAGTGATCCACAGGCAGCTGTCTATTGGCTTGCACGTATGGTTGCCGGCGGAGAGGACCCGGCTTTTATTTGCCGAAGATTAATGATTCTTGCTGCTGAAGATATCGGACTGGCTAATCCTAATGCCCTTCTCCTTGCTAATGCCACGTTCGATGCTCTGAACAAAATCGGATGGCCGGAAGGACAAATAATATTATCAGAATGTGCAATTTATTTAGCCAATTCACCTAAAAGTAACTCGGCCTACTGTGCTATTCATGCCGCCATGAATGAAGTTTCTGATACCGGAGATCTTCCTGTCCCACTCCATCTCAGGAACGCTCCTACAAAACTTATGGCCGATTTAGGTTATCACAAGGGTTACAAATATGCTCATGATTATCAAGACAACTTCGTGAGTCAACAATATCTGCCGGATGGAGTTTCAAATTCTGTGTTCTGGACACCGGGAAATAACCCCTCGGAATTGAAGATGCAACAACGACTTGACTCCCTTATTCATGAGAAAAGAACTTGATGAGACTTATATAAACTTTACCTCATACTTATTTGTATAATATATACATTAATGACCAAACATTAATGTATATATTTTTTATAACTCGATTCTATAAATAACTTATATTTATGAACAAAATATGCCTATTGCTTTTAGCAGCCACTTCCACATTCTCCTGCTTTGCTCAAGACAAAGGAATGGAAAATGCCAACAATAAGCCGTACTTGGGACTCAGGCTTTCAATCGATGCCTCTATACCCACTGATTTAAAAACTACAGAAGGTTCGCTTTCCACTTCCTCAAATATTTTCGGCACCGGAGGTGGAGTTGCTCTCGGAGCTGTGTATAACATTCCTATCGTGGCCAATCTATTTGTGGAACCGGGAGTGGATTTCTACTATCATACAAACTCAATAAACATGGGAAATTATTTCCAGGAATCCGATGTATTCAACACCGATTTCCAGAACAGATCGTT
This sequence comes from uncultured Porphyromonadaceae bacterium, assembly GCA_947177405.1. Classification (GTDB taxonomy): domain Bacteria; phylum Bacteroidota; class Bacteroidia; order Bacteroidales; family Muribaculaceae; genus Lepagella. The sequence goes on from CAMWUJ010000014.1 coordinate 49,819, forward strand.
GAGAAAATTCGGTATGAGGATTCCTGTAGAGATTGGTTATCGATATGATTTTGATAGCTCAATTTCAGCATCGATATTCACCGGTCCTGTATTGAATATTGGGTTTTCAAATGACTATTGTGTCACTACTACCGAACTTGAAGGGGTAAAATATCACGATTCCGGATCTATGTATTATTCCCCTCTCTACCAAATGCAAAGAGCAAACTTCTCTTGGAGATTCGGTGTTGGAGTTAACTTCCTAAAGAACTATTATGTGGCATTGAGTGGAGATGTAGGAATGTTGAATATGATCAAAAACAACTCCGAACATCTAAAGAAATCGATGCATGAGAATGGTTTTCAGCTCACACTCGGATATAACTTTAAATAGCATCTCTTAAACCATAGCGAAAGTAAACTTTCTATAACTTATTAAAAATATCATGTAAACACAACGCTATAAAAATATCAAAATAACCTCCGAATTCATGACAGTCAGTCATTTTTCGGAGGTTATTATATTCTAAATAATTATACATAAAATATAAAATTACCTCAGAACCGACTATCAGAAGAATAATATAATAAAAACTTAAAACCATCTTCTCTATGATACGAAACCAAGATGATATCAATATAGAAAGTTGGTACTGATGAGAGAGTGAAAAGCAGCCAATTGAAAATCGGCAAGTATCAATAAAATGAAAAATGGCGAGACAAAAAGATCCGCAAGGGTTAATAAAAGAAGGTAAAATAATTTCATAACGTTCTTAAATAAGTTTAAACGAATTCTATAACCGATATATTTATAAAAT
>CAMWUJ010000015.1 GCA_947177405.1 uncultured Porphyromonadaceae bacterium
TACCCCCGGTAACCCATTATATTGACCATCTACCCCGGAGGGGTTTCACCTTGGTTAGCCGGGGGTTAGCGAGGTACGAGCTTACCCCCGGTAACCCAATATATTGACCCTCTACCCCGGAGGGGTTACACCTTGGTTAGCCGGGGGTTAGCGAGGTACGAGCATACCCCCGGTAACCCAATACATAGACCCCTACCCCGGAGGGGTTGAACTTACTGGAATACCCATCCGGATACTCCCTATTCCCCATCTGGATACCCTCTACCCCGGAGGGGTTGAACTTCCAGGAATCCCCATATAGGCGGATTTACTTTATATAAACTCTTAATCGAGCTCTTTGTCGGCTATCTTTTTCAGATAATATTCTTTGAGGTCGTTCCAACGATAATAAGGCCCGCTGACAGGCACACCGGGAAGTCGCACCTCTTTCTCATTCAAGAGTGCCTTCACCAATATATCATTATCCTTATTACGATAGAACACAAGCTGTATATTCCCTGCCATAGGTATCAGATCATAGCTCCTGAGACCTGCATCTTCCGCTTCCTCTATCGACGCAAATTCCTTGCCCAGGTCATCCACCTCTATCAAGGTGATGAAATTGATTAGTATCCCATCATGTCCATATCTGAGATTGACACTCGGTCGAGTGGAATTGATAGCGGTGTCGGTGCTCTCGATGATATTCTTCAGCAACTTTCGCTGAGTATAAGGCATACGCCTCTCTGTGAGAGGAGTGTCAATACAATGGAGCGTCCACATCCCGTTGTCATACCTCCATGCCTCACGAGCCTCATCAACAGTAAACACCTTATCGAGAAGCCAGGGCTGATCGGAGTGTCCCTGCGTATTGGCCAACACCCAATATAGATATGGCATCATCCCCGGAGCCACGCTATCCTGCGCAAACTTGCTATCCGTGACAAGACCCGAAAGATAATCGCCGCTCAGCTTATGCTTCTCACGATAATCCTTCAGCACAGTCTCCTCTGCCCTATCCTTGATCTTCCATGCCGGCTTGTCATCATAATTCATAAAATACATATCGGCATAGGAAGCATCGCTTCGTGTCGCCACTCCCGGGGCAACCTCACGTATGCCCTGCAAGCCGTTGAGCATAGAGAGTATACAGCGAATCACTACTGTGGCCTTGGCATCCACAAAAGATGAATCCGAGAAGAGCGCCGGATAATTTCGCGCCATGCGGCGTCCGATAGCCTGATGCTGCAGCGCACCCTTGTCGGAGAGCTCGCCAAGCCGACCATGAGAAGCTTTCTCTATTTTACGCAAAGCCTCAAGAGTTTCCTTTCCCAAGGGAGTCAACTTTCCGGCCTTCTCGGCCTTTTCAAGATTTTTCACTGGAGTGAGGTAGTCGTTGCCACCTATGAGCCAGCGGGATCCATGGCGCCCGTAATGTTCGAGATGAAAAGGCTCATAGCCTGCAGGCGGCGGAGTCTGTGCAGGAGGTTCGTCAGCAACATAAGGATAAGCTCTCAGATTGCCAGATAGCTTATGATAGTCAGTCTCTACCTCTGCCGGCGGAAGGGCTGCATAGACAGATAACGCTCCCAAAAGCGCCGGGAGAATCAAATATTTTTTCATGAGTCCGGATTTTATGGTTAAAAATACTCCTCCCACAAGAGTAAATGCTTATGGGAGGAGTCAGTGACTTATATTATTTCCTTTTCTTTGCAGGATCGCAAGTGAGTCCGACACCAAGCTTATTGAAGATCTTATGATCCACCTCACCGAGCATCACAGTGGAATGCATCTGGCAACCGTCAAGTTCGGGAAGCTTTTCCAACGCCCTGCGGCAACGATCATCAGTGGTGCTCAATACGGAGAGAGCCACCAGCACCTCATCGGAATGAAGTCTTGGATTGTGGCCTTTCAGATAGGTGAGTTTCGTATGCTGGATAGGCTCTATCAATGCCTGGGGAATCAGCTTCACATCATGATCGATACCTGCTAAATGTTTCACGGCATTGAGTATCAAAGCCGAAGAGGGTCCAAGGAGATCGGTGGTACCGGCAGTGATGATAGTGCCGTCGGCCAATTCTATCGCCGAACAAGGACGACCCTCTTCCGCAGCACGTTCACGGGCAGCCTTTATGCACTTGCGATAACTCAAATCTATCTTAGCCTGCTTGAACAGCAAGGAGATCTTGTTGACCTCCGACTCGTTACCCTCACCATGAGCCATATTATTCAGGGCTGTGAAATAGCGGCGGATAATCTCATTATTTGACGCACGGCAACACACCGCATCGTCAGAAATACAGAATCCCACCATATTCACACCCATATCGGTAGGAGACTTATAGGGATTCTCTCCATAGATTCCTTCGAAGAGGGTATTGAGCACCGGGAAAATCTCTATATCACGGTTATAGTTGATAGCCGTCTTTCCGTAAGCCTCCAGATGGAAGGGATCTATCATATTCACATCGTTGAGATCAGCTGTAGCTGCCTCGTAGGCGATGTTGACAGGATGTTTCAAGGGGAGACTCCACACAGGGAAAGTCTCGAATTTGGCATATCCGGCTTCTACCCCACGCTTGTTTTCATTATATAACTGGCTGAGGCAGACCGCCATCTTACCGCTTCCCGGCCCGGGAGCCGTCACTATCACCAAAGGACGCGTGGTCTCTATATAGTCGTTGCGGCCAAAACCATCGTCACTGGCTATCAGATCCACATTCGAGGGATACCCGTCGATCATATAGTGATAATAGACCGTAATACCCATGCGTTCGAGTTTCTTACGGAACGTGTCAGCGGAGATCTGACCGTTGTAGTGGGTCACGCAGATGGAACCCACATAGAAACCGAGTTTCTGAAATTCATCACGCAGGCGCAACACATCCATATCATAGGTGATACCTAAGTCGGCTCTCACCTTGTTTTTCTCGATATCAAGTGCGCTTATCACTATCACGATCTCAAGCTCATCCTTCAGCTTCTGAAACATACGAAGCTTGCTGTCGGGCTGGAAACCCGGCAGAACGCGTGAGGCATGATGGTCGTCGAAGAGCTTTCCTCCGAGCTCGAGGTAAAGCTTGTTGCCGAATTTGGCTATCCGTTCCGAGATATGCTCAGACTGGATCTTTAGATACTTGTCGTTGTCGAATCCGTGTGTCATAACGGATTGCAAAGTTACTAATTTTTCAGCAAACTTCACATTTTTTAAACAATATTTCCTTAATTTTGTAATATATATAGAGTGTCCCCTGCTAAGGGGACACGATTTCTATTGACTCCTATAATCTTATATCTGAATGAATCTGAAATATATATTTTCCATCCTCGTCCTTTCATCAGTCACGGCCTATAGCCATGCCGATGTGTTCACTCTCGATTCATGCCGGAATCTCGCTGTCGGGAACAATAAGACCATCCGGGTGGCCGAGGAGGCCATCAAAAATGCCTCATACGAGAGGAAAGCTGCCAAAGCTGCATATCTCCCGGGGCTCGATTTTAACGCCGGATATGTATATAACCAGCGCACAATCAATCTCTTGGGTGAAGATGCCAAGCTCCCGACAATGATTTTTGATCCTATCTCCCAAAGCTACAAACCCAATATTCTCATAGGCCCGGATCTGCAGCCGGTGAAAGATCCCTCCACAGGAAGCTATATCCCGCTTGAAGTGGCCGTGATTCCCAAAGAGGCCATGAGTTTCGACACCCACAATGTGGTGGCCGGTGCGTTCACGCTCACCCAGCCGGTCTATATGGGAGGTCAGATAAAAGCTCTCAATGAAATCACAAAATATGCCGAGCAAGCTGCAATCGCGGCTCGCAACAGTGTGATCCAGGATGTGATCTTTGGTGTGGACCAGGCTTATTGGACGGTTGTCTCCCTTAAAGAGAAGAAGAAACTCGCCCAGAGCTTTGTCACTCTCGTCGATACGCTCCGTTATAGCGTGAATGCCATGCTTGAGGAGGGTGTCGCCACCAGATCCGATCTCCTCACAGTGGATGTGAAGCTGAACGAGGCCAAGATCGCCCTCACCAAGGTGGATAACGGTCTCACTCTCTCACGGATGGCTCTCGCACAAATCTGCGGGCTTCCTATCCAGAGCAACATGGTGCTGGCCGACGAGGACTATAAATCTTATACCCCCGCACGTCCCGAATATACATATAATATGAGCGATGTATATGCACGCCGCATGGATCTCGAAGTGATCAGACAGGGTATAACAGTGCTGACACATCGTGAGAAACTCGCTATGGGAACCATGCTTCCTAAAGTAGGGATAGTAGGTGCTTACGAATTCTCCAATCCCAATCTCAACGACGGTTTCAAGAAACGTTTCGGCGGTGGATTCTCAATAGGAGCCACTGTCTCTATCCCTCTCTGGCATTGGGGCGGAAACTACAACCACTATCAGGCCACCAAAGCCGCCACCAATTCCCAACGGCTCCTCCTCGAAGATCTTGAGGAGAAGGTATCGCTGCAGGTGGAGCAGGCACGTTTCTCTTTTGAAGAAGCTTTCAAGACCTACGACATGACCCTCACCAATATGAAAAGCGCTCAGGCAAACCTTGAGAACGCGCAATACGGATTCAAGGAGGGAGTGCTAACCGCAGATGACGTGATAGCCGCCCAGACCGCATGGCTCCAGGCCAATTCCGAGAAAATCGATGCCGAAATCGGTATCCATCTCTGCGAGGTGTATCTCTCCAAAGTGCTCGGAACACTCAATTATTAATTTTCAGACCAACAAGACTAAACAACAAGAATTATGTCACAAGATAATACTCCCCGTCCCATCGGAGCAAACGACCCCGAGAAGGTTACCAAAAAAGACCGTGCCCTTATTCTCACCATCGTAATAGTGCTATTTGTAGTGGCCGGACTCGCCGTTTTCGGCTTTCTGACCATAAAACCCGCTCCCGACACCGTGCAGGGTCAGGGAGAAGCCACTGAAATCAGAATCTCCGGAAAACTTCCGGGTCGCGTGGCTGAGATATATGTGGAGGAAGGCCAGCATGTAAGTGCCGGCGACACTTTGGTGAAGATCACCTCCTCCCTGGTGGATGCCCGCATGGAGCAGGCCCAGGCTATGGAGAATGTTGCCCAGGCCGGAGAAAACAAGGTGGATGCCGGAACACGCACCCAGATAATTCAGGGTGCCCACGATATCTGGACACAGGCCCAGGCTGCCACCGGAATCACAAAAAAGACCTACGAGCGCATGCAGAATCTCTTCGACAAGGGAGTGATAAGCGCCCAGAAACGGGATGAGGCCAAAGCCGCCTACGATGCCGCCGTGGCCGGGGAAGCCGCTGCCAAAAGCCAGTATGAACTGGCCAAGGCCGGAGCCCAGAAAGAGGATAAACAGGCTGCACGGTCAATGGTGCAGGCCGCCCGCGGAAGTGTAAAGGAAGTGAAAGCCATACTTGAGGATCAATATCTCACGGCTCCCTACGATGGCGAGATCACCGTGATATATCCCAATGTAAGCGAACTTGTAGCTACCGGTGCCCCCATGATGACACTCCAGAGAGATGACCATTGGGTGGTATTCAATGTGCGCGAGAATCTTCTCAAAGATATCAAGAACGGTTCGGTGCTAAAAGTGCGAATACCGGCTCTTGAAAAGACTGTGGATATGAAAGTGTTCTATATCAAAGACCTTGGCACCTACGCCAACTGGCAGGCCACCAAAGCTACCGGTGACTACGATGCACGCACTTTCCAGATCAAAGCCCGTCCGGATCGTCCGGTGGAGAATTTCCGTCCCGGAATGTCGGCCATATATGAGGGAGTGAAGAAATAAGGACCTATTATAATGAAGTTAGAAAAAGGAATATTCGCCATCGCGGTCAGAAGCCTTATCCAGATAGTGCGCCGTCCTATATATTGGTTCGGGTTTTTCGGGATTCCGCTTTTCATGTTCCTCTTCATCACTTCAATGATGGAGAGCGGACTCCCCCACCATATCCCGGCCGCAATGGTGGATCGCGACGGCACATCGCTGAGCCGTGAAGTGACACAGTCGCTCTCCGCACTTCAGACCGTGGATATAAAGCAGACCCTCAACAGCTTCACTGATGCACGGGAATCGCTCCAGAAAGGAGAGATATACGGATTCTTCCTCATCCCTGAGAATTTTCAGGCAGACCTCCTCGCCGGGCGTGAGCCGGTGATCACATTCTATACTAACATGACATATTTCGTGCCCGGTTCCATACTCTTCAAGTCGTTCAAGACGATTGCCGTATATACCAAGGCCGGAGTAGCCATGAAGATCGCTAATTCCGCCGGTGCCGATGCCGAAGCACTCGCCCCGATGCTCCAGCCTGTCAATATCCAGAGTCGAGGAATAGGAAACCCTACCCTCAATTATGGAATCTACCTCTCCAACTCTTTCGTGCCTTGTCTGCTACAGCTGATGATAATGCTCATGACAGTGTTCAGCCTGGGTCAGGAGATAAAATACGGCACATCCGCAAGGCTCCTTAAGATGGCCGACGGATCCATCGTGAAGGCGATCTTTGCAAAACTCGCTCCACAGACACTGATATGGTGGATTATCGCCGGGTTCATGCTGGCATGGCTCTATAAATTCAATGGTTACACCATGCAGGGTTCCTGGTGGGTGATGGCTCTGTCGGAGATGATGTTTGTGCTTGCAGCCCAGGGATTTGCCTTGTTCATCTTCGGAGTGCTTCCCAATCTGCGACTGTCCCTTTCCGTCTGCTCCCTACTCGGAATCCTCTCCTTCTCGCTGGCCGCATTCTCTTTCCCGGTGCAAAGCATGTATGGGGCGATCGGTATTTTCAGTTATATCCTGCCTATCCGGTATAACTTCCTGATATATGCCGATCAGGCACTCAACGGAATCGGAATATACTATTCCAGAGTATGGTTTGCGGCTTATGTGGCTTTCATAATGGCGCCCTTCGCGATGCTCTGGAAAATCAAGAAGTATATGAAGGATCCCGTCTATGCACCTTAAAAACGACTGTTTATGTTAAAAAAAATATCACAAGGATTCCGTAATTTCTTCCTGGTCTATTGCAGGGAGTTCAAGCTTGTGTTCCACGACCAGGGAATCATCCTCTTCTTCTTCTTTCTCCCGCTGGCCTATCCGGTGATATATTCACTTATATATAATCCGGAGCTGGTGAAGGAGGTGGAGATTGTGGTGATCGATAGTGACCGCACCTCCCTGAGCCGTAAGCTCACCCGTATGCTCGATGCCTGCGATGAAGTGCGTGTGATCGGCTATGCCTCCGACCTCCCCGAGGCTCGGCGGGCACTCAACGAACACAAGGCCTACGGAATACTCCAGATTCCCGAAGGATTCGCAAAAAAGATAGGACGCGGTGAGACAGGAAATACGGTGTTCTACAGTGATATGGCACTCCTGATCCGTTACCGCGGATTCCTGATGGCCACTACCAACGTGATGCAGGAAATAGGATCCGAACTGATGACTCAGGATATCAATAACACCGTGCCGCTCGCTTCGACCGTGGTATCGGGCGACCTTCTCCCCATTAATGATATCTCAATGGGAAATATCCGGAGCGGTTTCGATTCATTCATCATGCCCGGTGTGCTTATACTTATCCTCCACCAGTGCATAATCCTTGCCGTAGGAATGGCAGGAGGAGCCAAGCGGGAGAATCCGCGTCTGGTGGGATATGATCCTGTCAACATCGCACCCTCCGTGCTTTCCTCTATGGTGGCGCAGGCGCTGTGTTATATCACCATAATCGCCGTGCCCATCATTTTCCTTATCCACTACGTGCCGCTGATGTTCCGATTCCCTATGGCCGGCGACTTCCTCCAGGAAATTGCATTCCTAACACCGATGGTGATTGCAGCCTGTGGTCTCGGATATGCTTATCAGGCCACGGTGCAGGAGCGTGAGGAGGTATTCGTGTCATGGGTGTTCACCTCAGTGATGCTTCTATTCCTCTCAGGTCTCATCTGGCCCAGATATGCCATGCCAGAGCCATGGAAAGCCCTTTCGGCCATCTTCCCCTCAACATGGGGAGTGGAGGGCTTCATCAAGATGAATGCCAACGGATCCTCTCTATCACAGGTGCGTTCGGAATATATCAACCTGTGGATTCTGGCCGGAGTATGGTGGACAATCGGATGGGCCGTGAGGAAATGGATCGTACGTCCTCAGATTTTCGGAAGGAAGAAAAAATTTGTCTAAGTCTGAGGAATGTGCTAAATTTGCAGAGACTACCCGTAAAGCCGGGGGGTCTTTACCAAAATCATGAAAGATTTCTTTAGATTCGTGTTCCGCTATGTGGCGGTATATAAATGGAATGTCGTGGTCAGCGTGTTTTTCAACATCCTGACCACCCTCTTCACTGTCTTCTCCTTCGCTTTCATAATGCCGATTCTGAATGTGCTCTTCAGCGTCGAGACGAAGGAATATACATATATGGAGGTATCGGCAGGAAACATGAACGACGCGCTTGTCAATAACTTCTATTATTATATCACCACCTATATGGCTGAACATGGAGCCTCCAATGCCCTGGCCCTTCTTTGTGCCGTCTTTGTGGTGATGACACTCCTGAAGGTGCTGACCGGCTATGCCGCCGAATGGTTCATGTATCCGGTCTCCAACGGTGTGGAGAGGAACATGCGCAATTCGCTCTATGAGAAAATATTATTTCTCCCCATAGGCTTCTTCACCAATGAGAGGAAGGGAGATATCATATCCCGTGCCACATCCGATGTCAAGGAGCTCCAAAGTTCGGTGATGTCGAGTATAGCGTCAGTGATCAAATATCCCCTCAACATCATGGTATCGCTGGCCGTGATGATATATGTGAGCTGGCAGCTCACTCTCTTCGTGTTTATCGTCATCCCGGTGTTCGGTCTTATCCTGGGCCGTGTCAGCAAGAAACTTAAGGCCGGATCGCTCGAAGCACAACAACTCAATGGCGATATACTTGCAAACATAGAGGAGACAATCGGCGGGCTACGTATCGTAAAGGCATTCAATGCTGAAAAAACAATGGATACAAGGTTCCGACGGCTCACCCAACGGCTCTACCGGGTCAACAATGCCGTGGGACGACGCATATCGCTGGCCCATCCCATGAGCGAGCTCATAGGTATCTCCACGGTTGCGACAATCCTCTGGTTCGGAGGATCCCTGATCCTTAACGGGAAAGCTTTCATCGACGCATCGATGTTCATTTTCTATCTCCTGATGTTCTATAATATCATCAATCCCGTAAAGGAGCTCGCCAAAGTGGGCTATACTATCCAGAAGGGTATGGCCGCAATGTCGCGCATAGATATGATTCTGGATGCACAGAATCCTATCAAGGATCCTCAGACACCCCTCCCCGTACCATCGTCGCAGCGCCCGTCGATATCCTTCAACAATGTGACATTCAGCTACGACGGCAGCCGCAACGTGCTTGAAGATATCGACCTCTCCATTAAGCCCGGCCAGACCCTGGCAATCGTGGGGCAATCCGGATCAGGAAAATCCACAATGCTCGACCTTATCCCGCGTTTTTATGATATTCAGGATGGTGAGATTCTCATTGACGGTCGCGACATCACTCAATTCCGCATAAAGGATCTGCGGTCGATGATGGGGAATGTGAATCAGGAGGCAATCCTCTTCAACGAATCGGTATATAACAATATCCTTTTCGGACGTCCCGATGCCACGCGTGAGGAAGTGATCGAGGCTGCCAAAATCGCAAACGCCCATGATTTCATCATGGAGATGGAACAAGGTTACGACACTCCTATCGGTGACCGCGGATGCCGTCTCTCCGGAGGTCAGCGCCAGCGTATCAGCATCGCACGCGCAATTTTGAAGAATCCTGCGATACTCATTCTCGACGAGGCCACCTCCGCACTCGACACCGAAAGCGAACGCCTCGTGCAGGACGCTCTCGAACGACTGATGAAAAACCGCACCACGGTCGTGGTGGCTCACAGACTCTCTACAATTGTGAATGCCGACAAGATTTGCGTGCTTCATGACGGACATATCGCGGAAATAGGAACACATGCCGAGTTGATCGAGAAAAACGGTATATACAAGAAGCTGGTCGATATGCAGCAGGTATAAGAGCCCGAAGCTGAATAAATTTAAAAGCTATGTGATATGGAAAATGATGAAAACAAGATAAATTTGGAAAAGGAAGAGGATCAGAGACCCTCTACTCCTCCAGTGCCTCCCCCCGCACCGTCGAACGACGAGGAATGGGCCGAGAAACTCGGTCTGGATTTTGATCCGGAACAGGCCGCGACCCCTCCCCCGGTGCCTCCCGTGAATCCGTCGGAGAGGCCGGAACCTTCGTTCACAGCCCCCGCACCCCCGGCTCCCGCCAACGTCAGCCCTATATCCGGCGACGAGGTGATGCCGCCCACTTTCATGATATGGTCGGTGCTCGCGCTGGTGTTCTGCTGCTTCCCCACTGCTATCGTGGCTATAATATTCAGCGCTCAGGTTAGCTCCAGATTCTATGCCCGTGATTACGAGGGGGCACGCCGCGCATCACGCCGTGCCGAGATGTGGATCATAGCATCTGTAGTGCTGGGAGTCATCTCTATGGCACTCTACCTTCCCCTGACGCTCCTCACCCCCTGATAACGATATGTCAAAGCTTCAGATCATTAAATCAAAGGGGACGCTGCTTATGATCATACTGTTCGCGGTGGCCACAGCACTCTACTTCTTCGTGGATCCGACACTATCGAAGTGGATGCCCAAATGTGTGTTCCATGCCATAACGGGATGGGAATGTCCCGGGTGCGGATCCCAGAGAATGATCCATGCTCTTCTTCATGCCGATTTACGTCAGGCGTGGCACTATAATCCTTTTCTTTTATGTCTTATGCCGCTGATTCTTTTTTATGTGGCACTCGATTTCTTTCCCACTAAATTTCCGAGGCTCTTCCGCATCATGCACTCCACATTCATGATTGCAGGTCTCGGGGTGGCCACGCTGATCTGGGGAATACTCAGAAACTGTCTCAGCATCTATACCATATAATCCAATAATCATAATCCAATAATCACATTGGCAGATGCTTCTTCATCTGCCGGTCCTTATAACCCTTTGCCTATGTCGCCAATTTTCATATTAGGCTATATGGCCTCCGGAAAAACCACCTTGGGACGGGCTCTATCACGAGCTACGGGACTGGAATTTATCGACCTCGACTTCTATATCGAGCAAAGATTCCGCAAATCAATCCGCGAGATTTTCGCCACTGAAGGAGAAGAAGCGTTCCGCAAGAAGGAAACGGCCATGCTAAAGGAGGCCGGGGAATTTGAAGATGTCATAATATCCTGCGGAGGAGGCACGCCCTGCTTTTTCGACAACATGGACTATATGAATTCGCGGGGCACGACCATCTTCCTCGACACTACCCGGGATTGCATCGTGGATCGTCTGATGGCCAATAACGCCGCCCGACCCCTCATGGCCGGGAAATCGGAAACGGAGATACGCCAAACCGTGGAAGAGGGTCTTTCAGCCCGACTCCCACACTACACCAAAGCTGAGATTCATTTCTCCGGAGACCGTCTGGAAAATCGATCGCAGATTGATTCTTCAGTGGCTGAAATCAAAAAAATTTTGCATTACCGATTTTAAATGTTAATTTAGAGGTGTGAAAATAATTCGCCTCCGGATTTGACACTATCGGCCGTCTGATTCCGGGGTCGGTCAAAACAACCTGAAGCCATGACAAATCAGAATAATAATGATATGACCCTCGACCCCCGGGAGATGGTCGAAGTGATTGAAAGTGTGGAATCCGGTCTTAGAATCGGAATGGTAGGGAATTATCCTGATACAGATGAAACTCGTATGCTTCTCACTCCTGAAGCCTGTGGAATGTTGACCTCCGCCGGTATCAGCCTGTGCATGGAACATGGAGCCGGTGTGGATGTGAGCTTCCCCGACGAGAAATATGCCGAATACGGAGTAAAAATCGTAACCCGCGACGAAGCGTTACGCGCCCCGCTGGTGCTTTCATACGCTCCTCTTCGCCCTAAGGATATAAAGAAGATGCAACCCGGTGCAGGACTTCTCTGCATGATGGGATCAGGACTTTTCGAACATGCCACTATCAAAGCACTCCTCGACCGCAAGATAAATACCGGATGTCTTGACAATATGGTGAGCCATAACGAGAACGAGGTCTTTGCCAACATAGTGGATGAGATCGACGGTCGCGCTGCTATAATGTATGCTCAAGAGGCTCTATCCTATCTTGGTGGAGGGAAAGGTGTGCTCCTCGCCTCTGTTGCAGGTCTAAATCCCTGCGAAGTGCTTCTCATCGGAATGGGCACAGAGATGATCGCCGCCGCCATGGCTGCCGTGGCATCCGGAGCAAGAGTCACACTGATGGATAATGATGTGTCGGCTCTTCAGGAAGTGAAACGTCAGTGCGGTCATCTTGTGGATGCAATAGCTATCCATCCACGGGTGCTTTACAATAAGGTGAAATCGGCCGATGTCATAATCACCGGCCTAAATACCCGCGACTTCGAATTCCCAAAGAATCTCTCCGCCGCAATGAAAGAGAATGTGTATGTGCTCGACCTCAATGAGACGCATCCCTCCATATCCGTGCCCCGCACTGTGGCTATGGCACTTTCAAACGCAATGGTGAATTTCCTATCCGAAATGCAGCTGAAGGATTCTTTCCAGGGTATGATCGCCACAACTCCGGGAGTGCAATGCGGACTGGTGACATATAATGGCAAGCTTGTTGACAAGCTCATAGGATCATATCTCTCGATGCCCAGCGTGGATATCTCGGTGATGCTCTCCGGGGCAGCCAACTAAGACCTCATTCAACAAAATATATGAATGAGGTCTAAGACCACCGAACCTGACAGGTCTGATAAATCCTATTAATCTGATTATTCAGATTTATTACGGTTTTCCACTACAGATAATGAAAAATCTTATCCACATCGTGAATGGCAACAGGATGGCGGGAGCACAACAGTATGCTCTCGACATCTGTCGCCATTACCGGCAGAAGGGATGGAATGTCCATGCCCTTACCTGCGGAGCCCACGCGGTGGATATGAAGTTTGCGGGTGCCGGGATTGAGGTGGCTCACGCTCCCCTGCGGGGACTTCTCGACTTCACCTCCGTGATGCGCGTGGCAGGTTTCTTTCGATCGATCCCCAAAGGAGAGACCATTGTCCATGTGCACCGGTATCGCGATGCTTACACGGCCGCATTTGCACGAAATCTGGCCAAGCGACCCGATATCAAGATTGTGGCAACTCGTCATGCGGTGCGCAAAGGTCGCGACTCCCGAATTTTCCGCAAACTTTATTCCCTGATCGATGCCCATGTGTTCGTTTCATCGCTGGCTTTGGAACGCTTCTGCAATTCATGGAAGGAGGGAAGGATTCCGATTCCCGAGGATAAGATGTTTGTGCTTCACGACAGCCTGTTCCTTCCCGATGATTTCGCCCCGAACCCCGAGCCCGAAAAAGGCCCCGTGACAGCTATATATCATGGTCCGATCGCCGAAAGGAAAGGATTAGAGACACTTATAGATGCCCTTATGCTTATGCGCGATGTGAAGATGAGACTTGTGATAGCCGGAACCGGCAACCCTGATTTCCTCGACAGGATACGCAAAAGAGCTATGATACGCGGTGTGATGCCCGCTATCGACTGGAACACTTCATGCGAAAACCCGGAGGAATTGATTGGCAAAGCCCATTTCGGGGTGCTCCCTTCGGTGGAGAGCGAGGCCTTCGGATTGGGAAATCTCCGCTATATGGCTTGCGGCCGTCCGCAAATATGCACACGCAACGGTGCCCAGACCGAATATCTCGAAGATGGGGTGTCAGCCCTGTTTGTGGCTCCGGCGGATCCTGCCACACTCGCTGAGTCGATGACAAGACTTGTGATTGATACATCGCTGCGACGGAGAATGGGGGAAGAGGCACATAAGGAATTTGAGAAAAATCTCTCCTGGAATATTTTCACCCGAAAGCTCGACGACATCTATGAACAGTGTTTTCGAACGACATAGGATTTTCAAAATTACCGATCGTGTGGTGAGCTGGTCGGTTTTCCTGATTCTGCTCCTCACCTATTGGCTCACGATTCCTCCCACGGTATCTCTCTGGGATTGTCCGGAATATGTCACCGCCGCCGTGCGTCTCGAGCCGGGACATCCTCCCGGAAACCCTTTCTGGATGCTTGTGGAGAGGATGTTCACTCTTTTCGTGCCGGGGAAATATGCAGCTTTGGCTGTGAATATGTCAAGCGGTCTCTTCACGGCATTGGCCGGAATGTTGCTTGCCAAATCCATTTTCATCGGCGCTGTATGGGTGCTCAAGACCCGCGACGGTCTGCGCCGTCGCCTTCATGCCCTTTATGCCGCCGGGGCTGCCGTGATCGGTGCCCTTGCATTCGGATGGTGCGACTCCACATGGTATTCCGCTGTGGAGGCCGAGGTATATGCCATGTCGGTATTTCTCACCGCCCTGTGCATCTGGCTGATGCTTAAGTGGGCACGCGCCGGTGATATCTCACACGGATGGAGATTTCTTATACTACTTGCTTATATCTTCGGGCTATCGCTGGGTGTGCATCAGCTCAATCTCTTGGTAATTCCTGCCCTGGCAATAGTGTGGGCTCTGCGCAGGGGGATTCATTCGCCATGGCGTATAGCCCTGATTTTCATGGTTTCACTTATAGCCGTGGGATGTATTCTGGTCGGGATGATGCCCGGCACTATCGCCCTGGCAGCCGAACTCGAACTTTTCGCCGCCAACCGCCTCGGACTCCCGTATCTCTATGGTGTGGCAGTTTACGTGATACTGCTCGGACTTTCTCTTATTCTTGCTCTGGTGGTGACTCAAAAATCATCAAACAGGGGGGTACTCTCTCTTTCGGTTTTCCCGGCTATTTTTCTGTCTGGACTATTTGTATTCGCCGGTAATTTCTTTGTAGGGATTGCCATATCGGTATTGGTGGCTATGATTGTGGTGAGGGCCTCCTATTTCAAGCCTCACCGTCTCAACCTCATGATGTGGATGCTCGCCATGCTCCTCACCGGATATTCCTCCTATGCCCTGATTCCAATCAGAGGCAACATTCCTGCGCCTCCCAATGCTGCCATGCCGGGGAATCCCTTCTCATTCGCTGCCTATCAATCGAGGGAGCAATATGGGGCGGCACCCCTCCTTTACGGTAACACTCCTTTCAGCAAACCCCTCCTGCTTGAGGAATGGAATGATGATTCCACCCCGGCTTATCGTCGCTATTTCATCGAGCGTGAGGAGCGTCGCATCGCTCCATATATGCCGGGAGCACGCCTGCAGGATGTGACTCCCTCCGCGGCCCTGTCACCTGAGGACTCTGATCTTAACAATATGGCTTTCAGAAAGGGGCATGACGCATATCTTGTGAAAGGATACAAACTGAGACAAACCCTGACTCCGGAACTTGATATGTGGTTTCCACGTCTCACCAGCCGCGATCCTCTCGACATCGAATCATATCGCGCGTGGGCCGGAATGGAGGATGCGGAGATGGAGAATGTGAGGATTTCAGAGGCCGTGGACTCCACGGGACGACCAGTGGCGAAAATGGGACCGGACGGCAAACGATCCGAACCGACAGCTCTGCGCCCTACTTATCTCCAGAACTTCAGATATATGATCGGATATCAGATAGGATATATGTATTTCAGATATCTGATGTGGAATTTCTGCGGCCGACAGAATGATATACCCTCCACCGGAGAGGTGGAACACGGCAATTTCATCACCGGATTCCCTGTAATCGACAATGCGATGCTGCAGGCTGAGGATCATCTTCCTCCTCATGCCGGAACAAAGAACAAGGGACGCAACCGCTATTTCATGCTCCCCTTCCTCCTTGGACTGTGGGGAATCGTATGGATGTTGAGATCCAACTGGCGCGGACGTATCGCCTGCGGAGTCATCACGGCTCTCTTCATCATGACTGGGGTGGCTATAGTGGTCTATCTCAATCAGACACCGGGCGAACCCCGTGAACGCGACTATACCTTCCTTGGATCCTATATGGCTTTTTCGATGTGGATAGGCGCGGGAGCTCTTGGCCTTTCTCGTGAAATCGCATCTTTAATAGAGAGATTCCGCAAGAATAAAGGGGAGTTTAATCTCCGGAGATTGCTCGTGGCTGCCTCTGTTGGATTCATTCCCTCGGCAGGAGTGGTGGCCTTTATGTTACAACAGAATTATGATGATCACGACAGGTCGGGAAGAAGAATGGCTTCGTCGTATGCTGCAAATATCCTGACATCGCTCGACCCGGACGCAATTATTTTTGTGGATGGCGACAACTACACCTTCCCTCTCTGGTATGCCCAGGAAGTGGAGGGAATCCGACGGGATGTGAGAGTGGTGAATCTCTCATATCTGTCGAATCCGGTATATGCTGCTATGATTCAGAGGGGATGGGAGACAACGCGACCTCTCGCGACGGTGCTCCGGGGGGAGGATATTGTGTATCAGGCTCATCTCTTCGATGGCGCGAATCCGCAGGCACGCGACACGGTGGATGCTCTCGAAATGCTGCGTGGTCTTAAAGAGAATCCGGGGAGGAAAGTGAATGTCGCCGTGATAAGACTCCCTCTCGCCTCCGGGGAAAGACTGCTCATTCCGGTGAAGGCGCTTTCTCGTAATGGCGACACATACACATTCGATTTCCGCAAGCTGATGATGATAGACATGATAGCCTCCAATGCGGCCCCTGATACCGAACACCCCCGTCCTTTCTATTGGCAGAAAAATCTTTCAGATCAAAACTTCATGGGTCTGCACCCTTCGCTCACAGATAGGATATATGCCTACCGATTGGGGAAAGAAGAGAAGGCGTTCACCGACTCATGCCTCATCTCGATAGCATCTCGGTTTGTCTCTCCAAATGACGGACCGACAGAAAAGGTATATCTCGACCTCACACCTGCCACTCTTCTTGGTCGCCTGCGCGCCGACCATACAGCCTCTGCCCGCCGTCTGCTACGCCATGGACACAAGGAGGAAGCTCTCCGGCTGGCATTGCGCACTGAAAAAGAATTCGGACGGCATCCCTATTCCATGCTGCCGATGAAGATGGGCGATTCCGTATATCTAACCGACAAGGAATATGCTTCTCTTTTCTTAGAGCTGGCAGATTCCCTCTCTCCCTCCCAACTACGCGCCTTTCAACTTTCCCGCGACTCACTGCGGGCTATTGGATCCGGGCTACGTAAGGAAGCTGAAGCAAGAAAGAAGGCTTGGGACAGATACAGGCGCGCACTTTCTCCCGCTATGCGACTTAATATGTCGCGAAACCCTTAGAACTTAAACTTATTTCTTTCCCGATTGTCATAATCTATAGGATAATTTGTAATTTTGGAAAGATTTAGAAAAAACAAGAATATGAAAAAGATATTATTTATTTTCGCTGCCCTGGTAGCGTTTCTTCCTTTGGCTGCCATCGCGAAGGATAAGGCTCAGGCTAAAGCTGAATTCCCCGAGAAATCATACTCTTTCGGAGTAATCAAGGAGAACGGAGGCCCCGTGTCACATGAATTCACATTTACCAATGAAGGCACAGGAAATCTTATAATTTACGAAGCCACGGCACAATGCGGATGCACCAAACCGGAATATCCCAAGAATCCGGTGGCTCCCGGAAAATCGGGGAAAATCAAAGTCACTTACAATCCCATAGGACGACCCGGACCTTTCGAGAAAGTAGTCACTGTCAAGACAAATGCCAAAGGCGGCAAGGTGAGACTCAAGATTTCCGGAAATGTGACTCCTAAGTAACAGCATAAGACATGAAGTTAAAGACCTCATTCCTGATGAGTATCCTCCTTTTAGCTTCGGCCGCTACCGGTATCAGCGGTAAGGCCGAAGCTGAAATCGTATGGTCGCGGAGCACCTATGACTTCGGGCTGATGAAAGAGGTGGCCGGCCCGGCTACCGGATCCGTGTCATTCGTCAACAAAGGACCCGGGGAGGTTGTCATCACCGGCGCGCGTCCCAGCTGCGGATGCACAAGCGTGGAATATCCCGAGGATCCTATAGCCCCCGGCGATTCGGCACGAATCTCTTTCACTTACGATCCTACAGGTCGTCCCGGAAAATTTGAGAAATCAATCCGCGTCTATATCGGTGAGAACGACACCTACCGCATCGGCATCAAGGGGAATGTGCTCGGCACTCCCGAATCGCTTCAGCAGTTCTATCCCTATGCCTCGGGCGACCTGCGTCTCTCCGATACAATCATATCCGCCGGCGAAATGAAATATGGCGCCGCTCGCAATTTCTTTATCAATGCCTATAACCAGAGTCCCGACTCCATCTCACCTAAATGGAGTGTCAGCAACCCGGCTTTACGCGTATCCTGCTCCGACAAGAAAATGGGACCCGGCGATATCGTTAGCTTCGGACTCTATTTCAATGCCGGCGATGTGAAGGAGATGGGTGAAGTGGAGATTCCTGTGGTTTTCTCATACGACCCCGAGGACGGATCCCAAACGCAGACCGTGATCTTCCGAGCGAATGTCACTCCTGACTTCTCGAAATTCACACCCGAGCAGATTGACAATGGTCCGCGATGCTATCCTATCCCCGAACGCATAGACCTCGGTATCCTGATGGGCGGAAAACAGAAGGAATTTTGCAGCATTATCCATAACCAAGGAAAAGAGCGATTGAATGTGCTCCGTGTCACCGTAAAAGATAAAGCTATAAAAATCAAGGATAAACCATCCTCAATCAAACCCGGCAAGAAAGGAGACCTTAAATTCATGATTGATGTCAAGGCTCTTCCTGCGGGTCCATTTAATATCCCGGTGGATATTCTCTCTGACGATCCTCTCCACCCGGTGCGTACCGTTCATGTGGTAGGTATCAAGGAATGAGGATACGAAAACCAGAAGTAAATAAATACTCATTTTTACGAAAATCTTGAAATCAATATCATGAATCATCCGGAAAACAGTAACGAATATAAAGGACTGCAAGTGAATCAGGGGGTGACATCCCAACCCAGTGTGAACCCCTATCGTCGTCCCCGACGCAAGAAGCCGGAGCTTTCGGCTGCTGAATATGTGGAGGGTATCCTCAAAGGAGATATCTCGATTCTGGGGCGCGCCGTAACACTGGTGGAAAGCACCGCCGACCATCATCAGGCACTGGCCCAGGAGGTGATAGAGAAATGTCTCCCTTATTCAGGCAATTCCAGAAGGATAGGAATAACGGGAGTGCCGGGAGCAGGAAAATCCACATCCATAGATGTGTTCGGTCTGCATGTGCTCCGTCAGGGAGGACGCCTCGCGGTGCTTGCCATCGACCCCAGCAGCGAGCGCACCTCAGGATCTATTCTCGGCGACAAAACCCGCATGGAGAAGCTATCCACCCATCCTGAGGCTTTCATCCGTCCTTCCCCTTCGGCGGGTTCATTAGGTGGTGTGGCAAGGAAAACGAGGGAAACCATTGTGCTTTGCGAGGCTGCCGGTTATGACAATATCTTCGTGGAGACCGTGGGTGTGGGTCAGAGCGAGACCGCAGTCCACTCTATGGTTGACTTCTTCCTTCTCATCCAGCTTGCCGGTACCGGTGATGAACTTCAGGGCATCAAACGCGGCATCATGGAGATGGCGGATGGCATCGTGATCAATAAAGCCGATGGCGACAATATTGACCGCGCGAATCTGGCTGCGGCGCAGTTCCGCAACGCCCTGCATCTCTTCCCTCCCACACCAAGCAAATGGGTGCCGGAAGTAATCACCTACAGCGGCTATTATGAGCTCAACATTGATAAAGTGTGGGATATGATCGACCGCTACTTCGCTTATGTGAAAGAGACCGGATATTTCGAACGCAAACGAAACGAGCAGGCGAAATACTGGATGTTCGAGACTATCAACGAGCAACTGCGGGCTGATTTCTACCGCAGGCCTGAAATCCGTGCCCTCCTCGATCAGAAGGAGCTGCGGGTGCTCAATAACGAACAATCCTCATTCACTGCCGCCCATGATGTGCTCGACGAATATTTCCGGCTCCTGCGCAAATAGTCGGCTGCGATTAATCTACATATTGAAATAAAAACCGGCCCCGAGGCTACGGAGAATGATTCTCCTTTCGCCTCGGGGCCGTCTCCAACATGGAAATTACTCAATTCTAATTCCCCAAATACATACTATATCCTGATTTTCATTCGTTTTCCTCCATTAACCACCACATATATTCCTTTTGGTAACCCGGAAAGATCTACCACCGGGCCAACGGCCTGAACTATTAGAAGTCCTGAAAGATCGTAAACCTCAGTGGCAGCAGACTCACCCACATGCAGCTTCCCACCGTCGAAACGAATGGTTTCTTCGAACGTAATATCATCTATTCCGGTCTGTGTGCCCTCTGACACCAGATTCCAGGGAAGCTGGTTCTGAGCATATCCGGCAGTATAAGGGATACCATTTACTTCATAGAAAATGCTGATAGCCGTCGTATCCCAATATTTACGGTCGAGTTCAATAGTATTGCTTTTGGGCTCAACATCCATATACTCAGGGAAAAGATCAAACCATACTTCCGTGATCTTTGTCATCGGAGCCGTGGAGAATATGAATCTCACCTTATCTCCGGCTTCCTCACGGCGAAACTCAAATAGGGGAATAACCGGAGTGCTCTTTGTGGCCTTCGGAAAATTAGCCTCGCAATGGCCCGGTATATAATTTATACTGGGTTGCACATAACGGGGCATCCAACATTCCTGTTCCTCAAAATGAAATTGCGGACATATCTCCCCTTTTCCCGTATTAGCAAAGAGTTTTTCCAACGGAGAATCAAAACAACCGGCACAATTTGGCGGAACCATGACATATACCATCGGCATGATGAAGTCGTTGGTGTTATAAGTAAAGATCGGACCTTCGTCTATCTCCACCTTATGCATCACGAGCTTGTTAACATTCGGACATCCGGCGAAGCAGCTCGGGTCGAGTCTCACAAAGCCGGGCAGCCATACGCTCTCCAGAGAATCGCATCCCTCGGCAAACGATTTCCAAAGATTGAGAGTGTAGCGGTCGGTACATATAAGAAAATCTGACATATCGATTCGCTTGAGACGCTTGCAGCCCGCAAATAGAGCTTTTGCTTCGCTCTGTGAATCAGTTTCTCTTTGGTATTCATCGAATCTCACCTCCTTAAGACCGGTATTGGCCCAGATACTGTCGCCGCCCATATAGGTGGCACCGCTGAAATGGCTGAAGTTCTCGAGACTCGTACAGTTGCGGAATGCAGATGACCCTATCGAATGAAAGGGAAGGTCGCAGCACACAGTTTTCAGATCCTTGCAATCCAGCATGAAATCGCGGGGCACACATCGTTTCTCCTTGGCGCTCCATTTGAGCTCCTGTATCTTCGAATTCTTGAATGCGCCATAACCGCTGCCGGTGACAAAATCCATGGTAGAGGGGAAGGTGACCTTCTCAACCGAGGAATTCTCAAAAGCATAGTTTCCCAATGTGCGCGGGCCCTCCGGTACAATAAGTTCCTTCAACCGTGTGGTATTTGCAAAGGCATGCTCCCCTATCATGGTGACATTAATAGGAGTCACGATATATGTTTCCTCAGGACATGCGGGAGGATAGAACATCAATCGTTTGTCGGATTTGCGTATCAGCGCATCGTTATCCACCATATACACTTCCTCACCAGTGCCTCCGGAGGCATAACTCAGGTGCTCGAGAGCAGGCATCAGATGAATGCCGCAGTGCATATGGAGGAATTCAATATTTTTTGACAACACGAGGGATTTTATGGTGGTATTTCCATCGAAGGCATGCTCCGCTATATAAGTTCCTCCGGCACCCATCTTGAGAGTGCCTGCGTTTTTTGAGACATCAATCTTCGGAGGCACGCGATACACCTGACGTCCGTCGGCAGAAGTCAGAATACCCGCGCCGGTAGATTTAAACACCTTGTTTCCCTCGGTGACCTGAATATATGACAGATCCGGACAATTGCGGAAATTGCGAAGGTCGGCAAACTTGGTGTTGGTTGATGTGCGTGTCGAGACATGACCGATATATTCGATCGTATTCGGAATCACAATTGTATCCACTCCTATAAGATCATTCAAGGCATCCGGCTCCACACCGACAACCTTAAAATTACTGGTCATCCCGGGATAGCCGATACCTAAGGGGATATACACTTTCGGACGGTCGGGTGTTCCCGTATGACCTGTAACCACACACGTGAAGGTGTCGTGATCGTACCGGAAGGTGAAATCAAATTTTGCTGACGCCCGGGCAAAACCGGTCAGCAGCAATGCGATCGCAAGTAGCTTTTTAATCATACTGAATTTAGTTAGTTAAACCTTTTCGACAAGCAGTCGTGACGTCAATTGTATTGACATCGCAAAGTTCGCATTTTTTTCGTCTCATACAGTTCATCAAACAATCTACAAAAAGGCTATATTGCATCTACAAAGCGTTACAACACCCGCTATACGTAGAATATTGTAGATATTTTTATTAATTTTGTCGCCCTAAGCAATCCCTAACCATATCTAATATGCATAATTCAATCCGGTTCTCTCTCCAAGGCACACATTCTATATTATTCACCATCATCTTCGCTCTCCTTATCCTTTTATCGGGATGCGGAGAAAATAAGCAGCGACTCTATCCTTTCGGCTGGACAAGTATAGACCCGGAATTCGATTCTTTGACAATACAAGCGGAACGCTCATATCTCGACTTCCGGCCTGACAGTGTGATCGAACCGCTAATTGAGAAAATGGAGAAGATGGCCAAGGAGGATCCTTCCAGTCAGGAGAAGCTTTCGCGATATCATTACTGGCATGCACGCCTCCGGCTCAGACATGGAGAAGTGGAGGAGGCGATGGATGAGTTTCTTGTGGCTCTTGCTCTTACGGATTCAGCCCGCAATCCCTATGATGTGGCCCGTATAAGATGGAATATGGAACTGGAGGAACCGGAAGGAGTGGAGGGG
Organism: uncultured Porphyromonadaceae bacterium; assembly: GCA_947177405.1. GTDB lineage: Bacteria > Bacteroidota > Bacteroidia > Bacteroidales > Muribaculaceae > Lepagella. Next base: position 23,013 of record CAMWUJ010000015.1, read on the forward strand.
TATTTCGCCACCCTCGGAAAACTCAAACTCTTCAAGGAATTTAACGATCTCCCCATGCAGGCTGCCTATAACATGACATTGGGAGCGATGATGACAGATGTGGGCAATCCTGCAGCCTCTTTGAGATATTTCAATTCGGCTGATTCGCTGCTCAAGCTCTCTTCCCTTTACGGTCAGGCAGCCCGTAATCATCTCAACCGTGCCAAGGTGCTCGACCGATCCGGACGCGAGAAGGAAGCCGCCGCCCTCCTCAGGGATGCCCTCCGCGATTCCCTGTTCTGTCTGGAGCCCGTGGCTGTAAATATCGCCCAATGGAACCTTTATCTCATCACCGATAGTCTCCCCCTGCTCGAGAAAGCATACCGCGAACTTGATTCCGACCTTGACAGCGAGGAATGGCGTCCTGTCTATGCCTCTTTTCTGCTCAAGGAGTATGGAAGAATGGGATTGACCGATTCGGTAAGAAAGCTAATGCCCGTGGTGATGGCAGACACGGCCACCATACGGCAGGATGACCATCGCCGGGATATTTTCATCGGACTCGCCGAAGGAGAAAAGGCTCTCGGGAATAAGGATAAGTCGATCGAATATTTTGAAAAGGCTTTCGATGTGGTGATGGGCAACGAGCAGCAGGAAGGACATCAGAATGTGGTGCGACTTGAACAGCGCCATGTTATCGATGAGGCTACCCATAAATTGGAAATACAAAACAAGGACCGCACCCTCTGGCTGATGGTGGCCTTGGTGGCAGTGATAGTCATAGCTGCCGTAATCATAATAATCTATCGTCGTCGCCTTGAACGGAAAAAGGAAGAAAGCCTACGCGCTTCCATCTCCGAGGAGCAGGCTAAGCGAAGGGTACTTGCTCTGGAAATAGCGATGGAGGAAAACCGTCGGCTCGGCGAAAACATTCGGGAGACAGTGGGATCGCTCGAAAAAGAGGGAAGGGTGGATTCATCTGTGCAGGGGGCTCTCGAAGCCACTCTGAAAAGTCACGATATCAGACGATCCGTGCAGGATGACTTCGTTTCAACTTTCGGAGATGTGAATCCCGCCTTCCTCGAAGCACTCGACAAGAAATATCCCAACCTCAGCAAAACCGAACGGCGCCTCGCTGTGTATATATCCCTCAGTCTCGATAACAAGCACATATCGAGGCTAACGGGCGTGCGTCCCGAGAGTGTGAAGCAAGCCAGATGGCGCCTGCGAAACAAACTTGCTCTCCCCGAGGGAGTGACACTCGAAGAGGAGATGAAAAGCCTGATGGGGAAATTGTAGAAAAAGTTTTTCTGATTTTATTATAGATATCCGAAAAATTTTTATTACCTTTGCAAAACCATTCGGGGCGTAGCGCAGTCCGGTAGCGCACCTGGTTTGGGACCAGGTGGTCGCAGGTTCGAATCCTGTCACCCCGACTCATATATAATTCTTTTAACTTAAAAAATCCGACGTCGCGATTGACGTCGGATTTTTTGTATCCATATTTCCTTATTATTTTCTTATAGCCTGCATAAGCTTTAAGGCCGACACATATTGATCGATTCCCTGCGCCACCTTCTTGGCATCGCTCATGGCATGGACCACAGTAGCCGGACGATCCGACACATCCCCGCCGGCAAACACTCCTTCCCGGCTTGTCATGCCGTATGGCATCTCCCGGGTAAGCACATATCCCCGGCCATCAACGTCTATCCCTTCCGTGGTAGATACGATACGCGCCGCCGGGGCACTTCCCACTGCCTGGATAAGATGATCGGCAGGATATTCCTTCTCCACACCGTTGGTCTCGATAATGAGAGATCTCAGACTGGAGCCCTCCCCCGCGTTTACCTTCACCACATTCGATTCCCATAGAAATCTGACTCCTTCCTCAAGAGCCTCTTCATATTCGGAACGCAAGGCACGCATCTTCTCGAGAGTGCGCCGATAAACCACTGTCACCTCCTTGCTTCCCATCCTCAGAGCCGTCCGCGCTGAATCCATCGCCGTGTTTCCGCCTCCGATCACAAACACCACATCTCCATCCCCTACAATCACCTCCTTGCGGTCGATATGACCGGAGTTATAAAGCTGCACCTTTCGAAGGAAATGAAGAGCCTGACACACTCCTGCGGCATCCATCCCCTCGGTGGGGAGCGGGAGCGGGAGTCCGGCACCGGTACCGATAAATATGGCATCGAAGCCCATAGCGAAAAGATCGTCAACAGTATAATCCACCCCTATCGTAACATTACAATGGATCGCCACTCCCAAAGCCTCTAAAGATCTCACCTCACGGCGCACAACCTCTTTTGGCAACCTATATTCCGGAATACCATAGAGAAGCACTCCTCCGGCCTCTTCCTCCATCTCATACACCTCCACGGCATATCCTTTACGGGCAAGATCGGCAGCAATTGTCAATCCGGCGGGGCCGCTTCCTATGACCGCAACTTTCCCTTTGTTCTTCTCAGGGACATTCTCATGGTCGAGTCCGGCATCGGCATCGAAGTCAGCCACGAAGCGCTCCAGCTTACCGATATGAATATGTTCACCCTTCTTATTCAGGATACAATGTCCTTCACACTGGCGTTCTTTAGCGCACACACGTCCGCACACAGCCGGCAGATTGCTTCGCTCACGGATGATTTTAATAGCGTTACCGAAATTACCTTTACCCAACTCGGCTATCCATTCCGGAATCTTATTGCTCACCGGGCAACCCTTCTGACACTGAGGCACTTTACAAAGCAGACATCTCTGAGCCTCACGGATCGCCTCGGCAACAGTATAACTTTTATTTACTTCTTCAAATCTTTCCATAATCAATTAAATAGAATTCTCACATCCCCTTTCCATCACCTCCAATAAATGTAATCAATACATGCAGACCCCAATCCATCATTTACTTTCCTGACACCTTGAATTATCGTGTATCTAATACACTTATACGTGTATATAATAATCTGATACGTGCCAAGAGACCACAAAATTAAGAAAAAAAATCCTAAAAAGTAGGAAATCCCAAAAATTTCCATTATCTTTGCACACATAAAACCCCGGAATGCCCAGGTGGCGGAATGGTAGACGCGCTCGTTTCAGGTGCGAGTGGTGAGAGCCGTGCAGGTTCGAGTCCTGTTCTGGGCACAATATCAGCGAGTTAACAATTTGAAATTCAAAAAGTTAGCTCGCTGATTTTAATTTTAACTGGCAAATTACTGGCAAATGCTCCTTTTCAGGGTCCCATCTACCGCCAGTTACATTGAAATATCCCATAGATTTAAGGTTGTATAACATCTCTTGGTTTCTCTTTCTCAAGAATGAAACAAAAATACTGAGGAACCCCCACAAAGTATAAGCTTTGTGAAGTTGAGCCGATATTTGTAAGATGGAAATCATGGGAATCGAGGGGATTAGAAAGTTTAATCAACTGATATTCTTGCTATGTGCCAAAAAAATCGTAAATTTGCACATGGAATCTACGCCGTCGGTGTCAGCCACCGGGTGGTGGGAATCCAAAACATATAAATAAAAAGCGTTTACTTTGCGCTTTTTCTTGGCTGCTAAGAACTTCGCAACCTCTTAAGAGAACGCCGAGAATGAAGCAATAGTAGATGTCTATATGGGTATGAATTGATACCCTGGGAGGATTATACCCTTTTCGGTATGTCCTTCTCGGTGTATTATCATACGGCGTAGGCTCTACATTGCTCGTTCAGCGTTTTCGGGCAATGCGAAGGCCTTTAGCAGCAGGATGAGCAATGAATACGGATCCTGCGCTTTTTTTGTGAAACCAATAAACCAATTGCTCATTAGGGGATCGATGAGTCGCGAGACAAGGAGACCCCATCATGTTCAAAGTAGTTTGGGATAGGGAAAGTAACGGCGTTCGCCTCACTATGGCTCCCAAGGCAGGTGAGGCCTTGAATGTGTCGCCGCGCCCAGTGTTTTGGGAAGAGCTGGACTTTCTCGGACTTGACAAGCTCGGTTGGACATATCCTCATAGCGAAGCCCCGTTGTTATGGGCCTGCAATCGTCAATATTTCTACAGAGGAGAACTTGTGTTGGAAGTAAAAGGAGGGAACTTATTTGATAAACCTATTACTCACCCCCTCATATCTAATCTTGTATTGCAAGAAATAGATTTGAATCAACTAAAACAAGCAAACGACGATTCTCTTTTCCTCCTTGAACACGAAGCCATTAATTTCATATCTAATGTTTTTCTTGCTCATGTACCAGATTTTACAAAGAAAGATAATTTGAATTATGAGATGCTGGCAGAACGTGTAACGAATTCTACCAAGCTTAAACAAACCGTTATTAAAGAGGAATGTGGTTCTCTTGATATAATGGAAGAATCTAAAGTTGACAAGCTTGGGAAGACTAAGATATACCATAGTAATATTGAAGAATTTATAGTCTCATTTTCAGGAGGCAAGGATTCTCAGGTTGTCCTTGACTTAGTTGCAAGGGTTTTGCCACCCGAAAGATTCAGAGTAATATATTCGGACACTGGATACGAATTACCGACATCGTTGGCTCTGTACGATACTATCATTCAATCCTATGCTTTAACACATCCTCAGATAAAATTCTATACAGCAACAAATCATAAAGCTGTTCTTGATTATTGGGATGAGCTTGACTCTCCAAGCAAAATACACCGATGGTGTTGTGCGGTTATGAAGACAGCACCTCTCTATAGACTTTTAAAAGAACTTCATGGGACTGGGAAACAGCCCAATGTTTTAGCATTTGAAGGTGTGCGAGGCGAAGAAAGTCTTACTCGGTCATCTTACGACAGGATTGGAAGAGGCGTAAAGCATAACAATGTGGTCAACGCTCGCCCTATTTTTGACTGGTCTACTACTGAAGTTTGGCTCTATATATTAACGCACAATCTACCTATCAATCCTGCATATCGTAAAGGTTTAAATAGAGTTGGATGTGTTATTTGTCCGTTAAGCTCAGAACTTGGAGATTGTTTAGATTATCAATTCTTCAAATCTAAGGCGCAGCCATTTGTAGACAAACTCCGCTTAAATGCCGAAAGGGCTGGGATAAGAAGCGTTGACACATATATAAAAGAAAGAAAGTGGAAAGTACGAGCAGGTGGAAATAGACACCAGTCTAAGACAAGCCTACTCATCAATTCTGAAAATAATGATTTTGTCGCAATCTTAAATTATCCTAAAGAATCTTTCCTTGAATGGCTTAAGATACTTGGGAGCTATCAATTAAATTATATTTCTCCCAATGAGTCCAATATTGAGTTGAAATTTAATGGGAAAATTTATTCAATTAAATTAACCACAGAGAATAATCGGCAAATTCTTCGAGTAAACGATTGTAATAACGATCTAATTTTCATAAGTTTATTAAAGAAGGTTCTCAATAAAACAACATATTGCGTGCATTGTGAAGTTTGTGAGATTGAATGTCCTACTGGTGCATTGCAAGTTGTTCCAAATGCTAAAATCGACCAAACAAAATGTATTAATTGCTTTCGGTGCCTTAATTTTAAAGATAACGGATGCGTGGCGGCTAATTCTGTAAAGGTAACCCAAGGCATCATCCAAAATAACTCATCCAATATGATATCGATAAAAAAATTCAATACCTTTGGTTTCAGAAAACCATGGCTCAAAGCATACATTGATTCTCCTGAAGATTTTTTTGATGAAACCAAAACGATTGTTAACGTAAAAAAACAATTACCCATCTTCATTAATTGGATGATTGGGGCAACACTTCTATCTGCTAAAGATAAATCCCAGACCACTCTTGCAACGAAAATTCTCCCTCTCGTCGATGATAACCTTTTTTGGGAAATCGTATGGGTTAATCTATCCGTAGGTACTGAACTGGGAGCGTGGGTTTCAGAGTCCCTTTCGTTTGAAAGGTCATTTTCAAGAGAAGAGCTGACAATATTGATGCAGTCATCTTTTGAGAGCGTTCCGGAAAGTAGTAGAGATAATGCTCTAAAAGCATTTTTAAATACACTTAAGGAAAGTCCTATAGGTAAAATTGGAGGAGGAATTGTCTCAAAAGTTGGAGCGAAACCAATGGTAACACGTCAACCTCACAATGATCTCTCACTTGTTGCTGCAGCTTACTCGCTGTATAAGTACGCGGAGAAGAATGGTCGCTATCAGCTGACCGTGTCGGAATTCTACAATCCAGAGCAAAAGGAGGGTATTGTGCGTCAGTTTGGCATTGAGCGAGAGGTCTTCGAGACTATCCTCCGTTCACTCGAACAAGACCGCAATCAGGTACTTCGCTCCGAGTTGAAGATGGGGCTCGACAATATCATTTTACGCGAAGACCTAACGTCGGATGACATAATAAAGCTAATGCTCTAAACATCCGAAAAAAACAAAAAATCTGACTGACCATGGCAACGAAATATTCAGACATCATTAATCTTCAAAACTTTCTCCCGGTATACGATATTCTGGAAGAGGGGCCATCAACGTGGCAACGTTTCATTCCTACCGAGCAATTCAATGATCTGCTTCGTCGTTCGCTCACCGGTGTTACAAGTAATGAGGTGAGCAAGCGCAAAAGCATTTGGGTAACCGGCACCTTCGGCACAGGTAAGAGCCACGCCAGTGCCGTTATCAAGCATCTGCTCTGTGATGACTTCAATAATATCAGCAATTATATTGACAATTTTATCAAAGACCCGGCTCTGAAGAATCAGCTCCGAGCTTTGCGTCAGAATAAGCGATATTTTGCCGTCACTATGAAGGGCGTTGAGGGTGCATATGACATACCGCGCTTTAGCCTCACGATTCAGAAATCGCTTAGCGAAGCCCTAAGGAGGATTAATCCCGACTTTGTGGTCAAGTCTGATTTTCTCGCAGCTAAAACTTGGATTGAAACTCACCGACAGATTTTCGACACAGCAGTGCTTCCAAAATCCGATGAGCTTAACGATTATTTCGACACTACAGATCAAGTGATTGCAGCACTTGATGGACCAAGTCCCAGTCAGCAAGTATATCTGAGTGTGGAGAAAGCCGTGCGGGAGCATGTGGGTGCAGTATTTGAGCAGACATCTATCAGCGAATGGCTCGCGGATGTGGAAAAGGAAATTGAGAAGCAGGGAATTGCTGATGGTCTCATCATATTCTGGGACGAGTTTACATCGGTGATGGACACTTTGAAAAGTGACCGTATCAACGTGCTTCAGAATATAGCGGAAAAATCGCAGAACAACAATATCTTCCTTTTCCTTATTTCCCACCGTCTTGAGTCGCAGAGTGCAGATTCGAAGGCCAAGGAGATAACCAAGATGAGCGATCGCTTTGATGAAATCGAATATAAGATGGACTCACTGAGTACCTATCTTATAATGCGCCACAGTTTCACCATCCCATCAGGTTCCGCTGACCAATTATATAAGTCAATGCAGAAACAAGTGGTGCCTCATCTCGAAGAAGTGCTTGACTTCTTGACAGACGGGAATAAGGATCAAATAAGTCATATCAAGGGACTACTGCCCATGCATCCCTACACAGCCTTCCTTTGCTCCGAGGTGTCGAATTTCATAGGGTCGTCGAATCGTAGCGTCATCAAATTTATGCATGATGAAGAGTCGGGCTTTGATGCGTTCCTTAAAAGCGACACCACCTATGATACCGACATGTTGCTTACGGCTGATTCGCTTTGGGACTTCTTCCTTCCGGATTTCCAGAAGGATCCGGCGTGCACTACTTTTACGAGTCTTTACAACAACTTCCTATCGAAAGTTCAGTCTCAGAGTGACGACCACGTAAGAGTGTTCAAATCCATACTTCTTCTTAATGCGCTGTCGCCCAAATTCCAAAAGAGCATAGAGTTGATGACTCCTAACGATAAGGTACTAACCCTAATGTATTCAGGAGATCGCATCCATGGGAAAATTGCAGATATACTTGATTATCTCAACGATAATCAGATTGTGAGTCGCGACATCTTCGACGAGTTCAAAATACGTGGGACGCTCTACAATCAAACTGAGTTCAACTCAGAACGTCAGAAGCAACGCACCAACTATCCTAACGCTGAAGAGGTGCTCAACTACGACACTACGAGTAAGGAAGAAATTCTGGAACTATTCAAGGTGCCGGATTCTTTACACCGTGAAACTGCTGTGCGCTTTTTCTCGGTAGAGGATACTGACCAACTTATCCGGAGTAAACTCAACAAATTTACAAGCGACAAGCCCAACTACATGCATGTCGCCATATTCCTTTCGATAGAAGAATGGCGTCGAGATGAACGCACAGATTTTCTCAAAAATCTATCGAATGATTATCCGGACCTTATTATCGTAATTCCCGATGAATCATTGTCGAAAAAATACTACGACAGTTTCATCGATTCATGTGCGAACAAAGCGCTCTCAACCTCCCACTTTAACACAGCAGAAGCCAAGGAATATGACAAGGTGGCTCATGGTTTTGTGAAAAAGTGGATAACCCAGTTGAAGAACAATACTTACAATCTGTTCTTCAACGGCAAGACCTACAACGAGAGTATCGTTGACCAACTCCCCGGGGTTCTTAACGATAAAATCTCCGTCATGTGTTATCCCAAGGGTTTCGAGACCATGAAGTTCCCCAAGGGAGCTTCAGTTTCGTACACCTTTTATCAAGACAAAAATTGTCCGACTATTATTGAAAAGGTACTCCAAGCGCAGTCTCGTGAACAAATTACGCAGTTCTCCGGAAACGCAACACCACTCCATTACCTATTTGAAGATGGTGCTAATACACTGCTCACACCGACTGGTGAGCTCTCGGAACTCGCACAAAATGGAGACTCTTGGCTCGTTACCATTTGTCGTCATATGGATGAGTGTCTGGAGAATGCCCGTAAAGAATATAACGATAAGTTCAGCTTATCGGAGGTACTTGCATCATTCATACGTCCCCCATACGGTATGTTCACGTCTTTCCTCAATTGCGCCGCAGTGGCTTTCTCGTTGAGAAAACACAAGGATGACCTATTCATTCCTGCAATCTCACAGCCCATATCTGACCAAGCTCTGACCGACATGATTGTTGAGCTGTTTAAGATGTGGAAAGAGGGTAAAACCGAATATAGCAAAAAGCTCTTGCTGCGTTTCGGTTCTCCCGAAGAAAGTCAGACAGTAACATTGCTTACTGAAATATTTGACTTGCAGAAACTGCTAAAGGTTAAGCCGTCAGAAATCAAAAGCCTCAGTAACGCTAAGTGGTACATTCAGGACCTATGCAAGAAAGTGACTATGCAACCGTTATGGACACTTCTCTATTATCCTAATCTCACTGAAAATCTACGGAAACCCCTCACCACTCTAATCGAGTTGATGAACGCAGAAAATCCGTCTGTCGAGAAAATCAAGAAAGCATACAAGGAGCTTAAACTTAACCAATTGGAGCTTAATCTTCTTGTTACCGCCCCTTCAAACTACGAAAAAGGCTTCAATGCCTTCGTAGAATCAGTTGATGGTGCAACGATAAGGAAGGAGTGGTGGAACGAGATGCTTGCAGTAATAGATCAATTGCCGAGTGAGATAGCATTCCGAAAAGAATCGGATGTTAGAGAGACTATCTTGAAGTTTTACATCAGTAAGATTACGCCTAAGCCTGATCCTGTAACACCAGATGTGGTGTCAGAGCCGACCGTTGTCACTGTCACGCCCCCGTCCCATGATTTGGTCATTGAGGCCAAAGGGAAAATCAAGTCTATCAATATGCCTAATATGCTTTGGCAGAAGACTGCACTTGACCTTCTCGATGAATATCCCGAAGTTGCCGAGTTCTTCAACCGATTGTAAACATGGATGCAACCGAAAAAATAGTATCGTTCAATTCGGTTGAGGATCTTTGTAGCGCAATCCTTGCCGACACCGCCACGAAGGACGTGAATGCACAGCGCTATCCTGTGCGCTTCATTATGCTCAACAACTTCGAGGCTTTTCGCAAACTCACTGCTTTCTTAAAAACGGAAATCGGTGTGGAAATACTCAATCTCGAAGATTTCATTCTGGGCGATGATAAATCACTGCCTATTGACCGATTGAAGGTTATCGTTAAGGGTATAACAGAAACCACACTGCTCGCGCCTTTCTCAGAATTGGTGCGTTTCTATTCGGAGCTTGAGTTTAACGGATTCTTCAACGAAATAATACTTACCGAGGATACACAGCGTCCAACAAAACGCATATATATCCCTGTAATTGGCTTGCAGAATCGATTCAACGATTTCATTAAAAGTTTTGGACGTATCAACGAGAGTGCGCCCATTTGGAAATATCTAACCCCAAAGGACGATAAGGTGACAGTATTTGTCTCCAAATTCAAGAACTTCCGAATACCTGAGCATCTTAATATTTGCTCGTTAGCCACTATGTCGGATTGGCTTAAATTTTGGAAACAACAGGCGCCAAAGGACAAAATTCTTTGCGGCGCTAAACCTATATTGTCCGGATGGCAGCACTCCCGTCCCGACTCAATATTCACGTTTAAGCCTGTCAACAATGCCCATAAATTCTTAACCGAGTTTATGGGAATTAACGTGCCTATCGAATACGTCGAAGACGAGGACGAATATTGGACAGAACTACTGAATAATATAGGCAAACAAGCAACGGAGGCATTCTCTTTCAGAGCATTTGTCAATAATTATTTCAACCGTAAGAACATCAAGTCGAAGAACTTGATTGACTTGTGGGCCAATCGGGAGACCTCTGATTTTGGAAGGTGGTTACTCAAGCATTATGCGATTACGCAGAATTTGGCCGCCAATGCTTCTTACCTCAAACTTATTCTTGAGGAAACTCGTGATTTACGCAATCCCGAAGCCCTATTTGTCAACATTGCTGAACGCATCCTATATTTTACGACAGCTGCTGAGATTGAATTAAATTTCGCTGAACGACGAAACCTTATGCAAGCCGAGGCTTCCCGTTTCAGAGACCTTGTCCCCTCCGATCGCCAAAAGTGGATTGAAGATCATATCGTGGATATTGCTCAAAAGGAATCTACTCTCGATAAAGCCAAGAAATTCTGCACAGCCACTTTCCCATTTGAGCGTAGACTATTCCTTGGATGGTATTTGCTCCGTCATGATCAAAATTTCGGAAAGTCTGAATTGGAACAATTCTATCCAGACTTATTAGATTATATGAGCGATATCAATCCAATGATGGTTAAATCCGGCTATAAATGGGCTGTTGACTATCTAAAGGAATATCGGAACGCTAAAATGAATGATTTGATTACTGATAACCTCAAGAATCAACTCGCTCAATGCAATGCTTCAGCAGACACTTTTTATAATTGGTTCTATCAGTTCCAAGAAAGTCATGATTTGCTTGAAGCATTTAAAGGGAATTCCTATGCTCCGGATAAGATATATTGGGTTGATGGACTCGGAGTAGAATATTTGTCCTTAATCCTTCAATTGATAGATAAATCGAAAAGCGGTTACGAGACAATCCATGCTGAGATTGCACGTACTACAATTCCTTCAAATACTTCAATCAACCGTTTCGAAGTAGACGGGGTGAATTCTATCAAAATAGGCGACCTTGATGAACTGGCTCATTCCGGCCAATATAAAAAATACGAAAGCCTTATTGCAGAGATAGAAATCGTAAAACGCATTGTGCATCGCATTATTGATGAGAATAAGATAGGATTACATACTATTGCTATTGTCTCAGACCATGGCCTCAGCTCCTTATCTCGCAAGGCTAACTCCCTTAAGCTCCCGGGTAAAGCACATCACGAAGGACGTTATATTCCTCTTGACAACAGTGATACCACAACACATGACGATAACTTTGTAGTGGAGACAAATCCTCGAGATGGGAAAAGATATATGGTTGCGCTTAATCATGCATCGCTTGGCTCAAAACCGATACGTGAGGTGCATGGAGGTGCGACTCCTGAAGAAGTGCTTGTGCCATTCCTTGTTTTATCCAATAATGATAAAACCAAACCAATCAACTATAAGATTAAAGCATCGGATAACAAGGTGCCAATATCATCTAAGAGGGTTGAATTCTCAATAATACCCGAGCCGAAAACGGCACAGATAATATACAATGGCAAAACTATTGACCTTGATAAAGATGGTCTGATATGGTATACTACTATTGAAGATGCTTCCGAAGGCAAGTGTGAAATAACTGTAGTCCCGTCACAGGGGAAACCTCAAATTGTTGAAATTGAATTCTTCGGAATGGGTTTCTCTTCGGGTTCACTTCTTGATGACTTTTAACCATGAGCAAAATAGGAAATAAAATACGTGAAGTTTTTAGGGGTTCAGCAGTTTATAAGAACCCTAATAATAATGAGGTCTTTACAGGTAGAAACTTACCTTCGTTTGTTAAGGACTATCTCCTTGCTACGCATATTGATCAAGATGGCAATCTTCGCCGCGATGCCTTGATAAAGTTTCTTGATGCTCATATTCCACTAACCCCCAACGCTGTAAAAGCCCGCTTGATGCAGGGTGAGGTGCTGACACTCTTGACTCGTTTTGAAGTCAGTACGAGTCTTGCAAACAATAAGACTCTATTTCAAATTCCTGAGATGGGTATTAAGTCAAATGATACATTGATACCACAACATATAATTGATTCCTATCCCGATGATTTAATTGACGGGGAGAAATGGGGGATCATCAAACTGGTATATGTGCCACCAATGGATAACAGTCGAGGATATGTGGAAATGGCAAAGTACAAGCCGTTCCGCCCGCTTGAACGTCTTGATCTTGCGGCTTTTCGTGAATGCCGCAAGCAATTTACCATTGACGAGTGGATTGACGTACTTATTTCAGCAATGGAATATACTCCAGGAGCTTTTGCAAATAAAACGCAAAAGCTTGAGTTCATATCAAGACTTCTACCATTCATTGAACCACGTCTCAATTTCCTCGAACTTGCGCCCAAAGGTACCGGTAAATCGTATGTATTTGGAAACCTGTCGAAATTTGTTTGGCTAATTGGTGGAGGTAAGGTGTCAAGAGCCAAGCTATTTTATGACAAAGCACGACGTACTCCAGGAATCATGCTTCACCACGATTTAGTCGCCTTAGACGAGATTCAGTCTATATCCTTTTCCGACACCATGGAAATGCGCTCTATACTGAAAAATTATCTGGAGTATGGCAAAACCAATGTTGACAACTATGAATTTATGTCAGAGTGCGGTCTGATGCTTCTCGGCAATATTCCCCTATCGGAAGACGGCTTTCCTATCTCAGATAATTACGTTGAAGAATTACCTGAGGCATTTAAAGAGTCGGCGCTTCTTGACCGTTTCCACGGTTTTCTTGAAGGTTGGCTTATGCCGCGACTCACAACTGATATGATTATTCAGGACTGGACGCTAAACGTTGAGTTCTTCTCTGAGGTATTACATCAAATGCGAACTGCGGCTGAATATAATGGTGTAGTTTCACAACTCATCAAAGTTCCTCAAGGTGCAGATATGCGACATGTAAAGGCCGTGCAACGCACTGCAACTGCATACTTGAAGCTTCTTTTCCCCCATATAACTAAAAAGGAAGAGATGAATAAGGAAGAGTTCTATCAATATTGTCTTAAACCTGCTATCCGCAGACGTGACATTATACGCCAACAATGTTCCAACATCGACCGCGAAAGCTCTTTCTCAAAGCCGATGCCTGATTTTGATATTCAATGAATGAGAAGTTATCCAAATTAAAATCTCTTTACGCCGAGCTTGATAAATTTCAAGCTTCCGGCGAAGATGTTGTGGCAGATATTCGTGCCGAAATTAATAATTTGGAACTTCAGTATCTTAAGGAAGACGTACTGCCTCGTGTATCCAAGCAACTGGGTAGTTGCTTGGCAGAACTCCGGTGCTCCATTGATTTCAGTATTCAGTTTGATGGAGAAAAGACTCTTGACTACTCTTTCTGTACTTCAGGGTCGACCATGCTTATCCGAGATAAGGCAGAATGTATCTCTGATACAGATATTCCGATAGTTTTGGAAGAACCACCATCTTTATTCGGTACTGAATCAGAGCATCCGACTGAACCGCCTGTTTCAAACGTTCGGATTGTTGATTATTCAGAAAAGGCTGTGGCCGTATATGGCGATACAAAACAACTTGCTGAAACATTCCGCTCAATGGGTGGCTATTTCAATGCTCGTCTTCGCGAGGGAATGGGCTGGGTTTTCTCGAAACGAAGACGTGCTGAACTGGAATCAATACTTGAACCTTATCTTGTTTCAAAACACGGAATTTCGAGGAAAGCAGTCACCTCGTCGCCGGTTGGGGCTTCGGAGCCTCAACAAACCAATCAAGAAAGTACGTATAATAACAACGCCTGGATTGATATGGTTATTTCAATGAGGTGTATGCCTAATAAAGGATTCATTGCCCCACATAAAGTAGTTTTCATTTTGGCTGTCATAGATTGCATTAAAAAGGGTTATATCCGTGAAAATCATATCTTCCCAACGATTACTCTAACTGATGCATTTAAACGGCTATGGAAGCAGTATGTTCCGAGTAATTGGCCATTTAAAGAGAATCCATATCAGCCATTTATTCATTTGAGTAGCGAACCTTTTTACCATATTGTCAAACATAATGAGAAGAGCAATTTTAATATAAATGAAAATTGGAATCGTTCTAACACACTCAAGTATGTCAAATATGGAAAATTCGATAATCAATTATTTAATTTGCTCCTAAATAATACTTTTTCGTCAAAATTAACAGAGGCTTTAATTTCCAAATTTCTTTCTCCCACGACTTCACTAGTGGAGCCGGTAGAGGTAAAACATATAACTTCTACCAAAAAACTTATTAGTGATACATCTACACCAGTTCGTATTACAGGGAGTAAGGAAACCGGCATGAATGTCGTTGATTTCAAATTATACCTCAATACTGTAGTTAATAAACATGGGAGAAAGTATTCGCAATCCTCCATCAGTGTTTATGCGACTTCGTTGACAAGCGCATATATGGTTGGTAAGATACGTAACTACGAGTCTTCAGGAAATATATTTGCCATTTCCAATCCGAGTGTGCTCAGTCAATTATATGCGAACATTCAAGATGACAGAGATTCGAAATTGACATCAAGCAGTTATTTAATTGCTCTAAAGTTATATATTCAGTTCTTCTTTGAGGTGCGGAAAGGGACCTTTTCATTAAACAATCCAAAACAGACTGTAACCCGTGAAGAAGTACGTCCTATTTCAGAAGCGAGATTGGTTGCTAAGAAGTTTGCTCTCAATGATAAGTTGACTCGTATTATAACAGATGACTTTACTATTTCAAAAGGGTCGGCTACCGATATGCTGGTTCAATACATCGAAAATATCGGTCCGGAGTTGGTCTACGAAATGAAAATTCTTTATTTAGGGAGGCCACTTGTAGACATTGAGAGACATCCTAAGTATAAAAGTCAATGTAAGTCGCTGGTCGGAGGGTACTTTGTCAATACATGCAGTAGTACACCCAAGAAAATAGAACAAATGCAAGAAATTGCCAATCAGCTTGGCATCAAAGTGAGTTTTGAGGCCTCTCGATAAATCTTTTGGTACACATCTTCAGTCCGTAGAAAATTTATTTAGTAGAAAATTTATTTAAATGTTCTGACCAAGTATTTCTAATCAAACGTGAAGTTTAATATGAAGAAGATAATCGTTCCATCTCTTGCTGACGTACGCAAGAAACTCCGCCTTATTGAAGAAATGGAGGCTAACGGTTTTACTGTTAATCCACAAGATGTGATTGATGTAAATCTGACCTATGAAAAAGCCCTCCTTGTTGATTCTTTCCTAAGAAATCATTATACAACGTTGTGTAGCCTTTCTGGTACGATTTCTGAGCCCATACGATTAGTGATTGAACTTGATCCAGAAGAAATGCCCAAATATGCCTTCGTTGAACCCGAGGATGATGGATTAACAGATTTCATTGAGACTCCAGTTCAATGTAAATCAAGACCTCAGAGTAAATCAACTGTTGAAACTCAAGTCATTGAAGTCCCCTCCTCGACAGAAAAAGAGTCTGATTTATTCACAATCAATACAATTGGATGTAACGCCACAGGTCGCCTTTTACCTAATGGAAAGGTAGTTATTTTAAAAGATAGCATAATTCGTGCTCAGTGTACCCCAACCTTTGAGCGGAAACAATTCAGAGATGAAATACTTCGGCAATATTGCGAATTAACAGATGATGGATATAGAGTTCTTCAGGATTTGCCGCCAATGTCTCCAAGCGGTGCCAGTGGGTTAGTACAAGGTCGATCATCAAACGGTAAGCGAGATTGGCTTGATGCAAATGGACGCAAACTGGCAGAGTACCTATAAAAGTGATTATATCAATTCTATCGCTAAAAACTTTACTTATAATTTCAACGTATCGTGAACATTAGAAAAGAAAAACTCGAACTTTATCAGGCCTTGTACTTGGCAATGAAACCGAGACTTACTGAAATCCTCAGTGAGGAACAAAATATGATATTACATTTATATCTCTTTGAGAATAAAGGTTTGATGGAAATTGCAGATCAAATGGGCATCTCAAATTACAAGATTGTAAAGGATGAACTTCAAACGATTGAACTGAAAATTTACTCCTGTGCTTAATCTATGGACGAACTCGGGGATTTAGGAACATACAACGGCGATACCGAACATGATAGGTGGGTGGACTTCACATACCATGAGGACACCGTCGAATTATCGAACATCTTCGATGACCCCGATATGGATAATAATATTGATAGCTTAATCGACTTGCACTAGTGTGCGAACATTGTGTTCGCGTAAAATGCTTAACTTTGTGTCGAATTAAAACAATTATAAATGGCACTTACCATACACCCTCATAAAGGTTATCTGAATACCAATTTCCACATTCATTATAGTGGAAATGGGGATTTGCGCTATAACGTATTTGATCCCAATGATAGTTCTCATATCGTTGCCAAGGGCGTTGTTTCTTCCAACAAACCATACCAATTTAAAATTCCGACCCCCGGAGAATATAAGGTGCGATTTGAAAATGGGGAAATAATTAATTTGGTAGTTGAGGATGCATATAAATTCGGTGGTAGTCGTTTGAAGAAGGCATTTGTATTTGATACCAGCCCATGGCTTTTCGTGGTTATGTATGATCGCACTTACTTCCACAACAGAGATACAGGGGAAGAATATATCGAAACCATCTCACCTGATGAGATTCAGGAAGTCTCCGAAGGATACGTACTGCTCAATTCAAATGGCCAAAGAGAGACCACACTCTTCTCGTTATTCGAGCAAAAACCGATTGCGGAATTCGTAGATGTAGTCACGTATAATCATGAATGTATAGTCTACGAAGAAAATGAGGACAGCAAGACATACATCTGCGTTTATTCGCTACAAAAAGATAAGCGAGTTGTTAAGATTGCCGTAGACGACTATAAGATTTTTGGTAATGAACTATTCTTTTTTCGCAGAAACCTAATTCAAAAACTTTCTCTCTATGGCGATTTTAACATCAAGTCTTTGCTGTTAAATCATAAAGGTTTGCCAGTGGCTTTTATAAATAATGATTTAGCAGTCACATATATAAATGGAGTAAAACGAACCTTATTCATTTATTCGATTGGAGATAGTAAAATAATAAACGAAATCGACATCAATGGTTATCTACATTCTATAAACGGTAAATGCCTATTTAACATTTACGATCGTCGATTAGCCATTAATCGTTTTAATATAGAACAAGCGGGATTTCCCGAAGCGAACATTACAGTTCAATATGATGACGTTGATATCTACGACTGTGAATGGGATATTTTTTATTGTATTAAATCAAGTAAATTAACAAAGACTCCTCATCAGAAGATTTCAGAGGAAGTTTCATTTACATTTAATTCATATTGTGAAAACAATGAAATCAATTTCTCTGGGTTGAATTGCGACGTAACCGTTCACAATCAGTCACTGTTGATTGTAATTGACCACGCAACGTATCTCATCACACCAGAGCCTTCTCTTATAAAACTGGAAGACGGCAAGTATGACAAACAAAAATTTGAGCAGGATGGTATAATCGTGAAATCTTTGTCTAACGAAACCGTTATGCTAAAAAAGGAATATCTGTCAAAAGAGGCTCATTTTAAACATTTCGAAGCAGTAGGGTATACAGACTTATTGTCAATGGGATATAAGTTCCGTTCTCCCGCAGATAAATTTGCCGTAGAGATAGAATATAGTGCAGTTTACCTTATAACTCGTCAAGATGATAGTAATGTAAAAGTTTCAAGGATCCTCGAAAAACTCTTTGACTATTCCAATTATAAAAACGTTCTCTTCAGTGAAGACGGTTCAAAAGTAATGTATCGAACTGGAAAAGTTACATCTATTGTAGATATTGCCTCAGGAGAAGAACAGAACTATTCAAATTTATCCTATATTCTCCATGTGAATGGTATAAGGCCTTCATTCGATATTGATAAAAAACGCCAAGTCGTTTTAGTGAATCCAATTACAGGTTTACAAGTGCCATCTGAGGCTCTATATAATCATTCGTTCATTAGTCCTGATGAGCAAATATATGCAGATACTAACCTTGACTCATATATTGAAAGGCATTATAGATTTGATGATAGGTTACTATCCATGGAAGAATATAACGAGCTTCTGAAGAGATTTTCTTTTAGTGGGGAGAAAGGCTCTAAGGAGTTTACCGCCATAAAATTAAATCGAGAAAATATTGTTAAACAAAATTTATCACATTTCAAAAAATTTGCTCGTAACGCAGCCAACCGTTCTGATAATGAATGGATTGAATATTTCGTAGATGAAAAGCAAATTTGGGGAAATGAGGAATTTATGAATTACATTGTAGAAAAAAGAGGTATTGCGGTTATTAAAAGATTGTCAAATAATTCAGTGATAACACGAATTAATTTAGGGAAACCATTATGGTTTCTAAACTATGTCTCTTTTTCATATGATGGTAGATATGTCGCTATCGCCGGACGTTATCCTGATAACACACACGATGATGAAGGAAATTCATTAGGGGGATTATTCCTATGCTACGACCTCCTCGAAAACAAAATTGTATTCAAGAAGACCGATTATGATGCGGTATGGCTAACTGCCTTCACAAAAGCAGGTAATTTAGCTGCGTACACGAGTAACCCTATAACATTTATTGTCAATCCTGGCAAAGCCGAATCCTCAATTATTAGGGGTTATAGTTTCCTTACTTTTAGCCCGGACGGTCGTTACTTTGCACTATCAAAGAAAGGTTATGTACGTAAAGATTCTAGAAGAAGTGATTGGGGGCATCAAAAATCCACCGAGGTATTTATATGCCCCATTGATAATCCAGAAGAAATAATATGCTCGTACAACGACTTAGATGGCAGGGGAATAGACAATCTCGCCAGTTTGGTTAGACGTAAGGAAAGTATTGCTTCGGTAGCATTCTCAAATAACCATAAGCAATTGCTTATGGTCGGAGAGGATGGAGTAATGATTGTAAGAAACCTACATTTAGAAGAATATGCCGCAGAATAAGAATGCTCTCACTCGATATGCGCTGCTTGACAGGTTGTTATCGAACCATCGCAAGGCTTACTCAATTCAAGATCTGACTGATTATCTTGCCGAGGAATTGCCCAACTATGGGCAAGAGCCGGTAACTCGTCGATGTGTAGAGAAGGACATACTATATCTTGAATTCGATAGCCCATTTGATATTGAGTTCGAGCGATACAAGATAGCTACACCCACAAAATCCGGCGATGGCTTTTATCAAAAACCATGTATCCGCTATGCCGATCCTTCGTTCTCTATCTTCAAAAAACCTCTATCCGAAGATGAGCGCTCATTGCTTGCCTCGGTTCTTTCGACCCTCGGAAGTTTTAAGGGACAACCTAACTTTGAATGGCTTGAGACTCTTGCGGACAAGTTGAATGTTGAGGAACTTCCTGAGGTAATTTCCATGTCTAAGAACATCAATGAAAATTCAACATTGCTCGCGGAATTATTCGCGGCCATCAGCTCAAAGTCGGCTATTACCATTCATTATCACACTTTCACCAGTGAGGAAATAAAGACTGTTTCCCTATCGCCTTATTTGCTGAAAGAATATAATTGCCGGTGGTACTTGCTTGCGGGTCCATTTGACAGCGACCGGGTGTTGAGTTTTGCTCTTGACCGTATTGATGGAATTGAATATGCTAAAGAATTGACTTTCAAACCTGCAAAATATGATTTCACTGAAAGATACGAAGATATCATTGGAATAACCTATTATGACGACAAGCCATTAGAAGAAATCGTCTTTTGGGTAAGGGAGGCTTCCGCCCCATACATAACTACCAAGCCAATTCATGGGTCTATGCGACACCTGAAAGACTCAAGGGCTGATATTCTTAAAGCTAAATATCCCTCACTTCCGCAAGGTGAGTTTTTCTCAATTGAGTGCATTGAGAATTATGAACTTATCCGTGAGCTTACTATCTATGGCGCTAATCTCATCGTTTTATCTCCAGCTCACATTGTTGAGCAAATCGCTTCAATTGCGACAGAAATGAGTGAACGATACAAAGCACTCACCGCGAACAATGAGTTCGTACATCCGTCTTAACTTTGCATCGTCAAACAAAAAGAAAAGACTATGGATTACGAAGAAGGCTACTACGATGAATTTGAAGATTATGGCACCCACTATGGCGAATACGCCGGAACGTATGCACAGGATGTCGCCGGATATTCCGATGATGTCATCAACGATGCCTTTGACGGCGAACCGGATGCTTACTGGAATATCGATTAACAACATTCTCGAATAAAGCGAACATTCAGTTCAAGTATTATTCGTAAATTTGTAGCAGAATAGAACATTGACATAGTGGGCTGAAGCAGACATTTGAACTTGCCCGACGAATTGCCGGGTACTTTCCCGAAAGGGAATTTCCAATGGTCAATTGGCTTCCCGCTGTTAACTTGCCTCCTTGCGGTGCAGTGGCTCCTCATACAGCAATTTAACAGCCAAGAATATCAGATTTAATAATAAGATAATTATGAAATCTGAATATTGAAGGTCTTACAAGACATAAAGAAACGAAGCTTCAGCCCACTTGTCAATTTTCATAATTATAACTTCAAAAAACTAAATGGATAAAGAAACTCTTATTAACAGGGCGTGCGCTCTTGAAACTCCGAAAGACTTCCTTAACCTCATGAACGAGATTAAGGCTGACTTATTGGGCGATAAGAGTTTCCCATTTTCCGTTAGGCATCTCCGCATTCTTTGTAACCCAAAGAATGATAAAAAACGCTACTTCTCCTTTGAAATACCAAAGAAGTCAGGAGGAAGCCGTCAAATATGTGCGCCATCTGGCAACCTGAAATGGTTCCAAATCTGTCTCAACGAATTGTTCAAAGCTCTCTATACCCCTTCCCCCTACGCTATGGGCTTCACGGTAGGCAAATCCATCGTCGATAACGCTCGGATGCACACCAATCAGAACTATGTTTTCAACATAGATCTGAAAGACTTCTTCCCAAGCATAGACCAAGCACGTGTTTGGAAACGGCTGCAACTTACTCCATTTAATTTCAATCCCAAAATTGCAGGGCTTATAGCCGGTCTTTGTTCGATAAAGTCCGTTCGTTATTCAGATAACGAAGCGTTCAGCGAGTGTTATGTACTACCACAAGGTGCGCCTACATCGCCATTGCTTACAAACGCAATCTGCGACACACTTGACCGAAGACTTCATGGACTTGCGAAACGGTTTGGACTTCACTATTCTCGTTATGCCGATGATATTACGTTCAGTTCCATGCACAACGTCTATAAGCATGATGGTGATTTCCGCAAAGAGCTGGAACGTATCATTACCGACCAACATTTCACAATCAATGCAAAGAAGACACGTCTTCAGCATTGCTCTGTCCGACAAGAAGTAACCGGTATAACTGTCGGGCAGAAGTTGAACGTGGCTAGCAAATATATAAAGGACGTTCGAGCTATTCTTCATATTTGGGAGAAGTATGGCATCAATGCGGCATACGCCACATTCTATTCTCGCTACAAAAGTGAGAAATGCCAACTTCATCGCGGAGAACCTAACCTGATAAATGTAATCTCCGGCAAACTCTGCTATCTTAAGATGGTAAAAGGAGAGAATGATCCGGTTTATGCAAAACTTTTTTCCCAATTTACTCGACTGACTTCTACTGAGAAACCAGTCGCCAAACCAAAAGATATTGACTATCTTTTCACTATGCCACTTATTGCATTTGAGAAGAAATTGGGCTGCAAACTGGAATACCGCACTCGCACACATGACAATAAGCCATACGCTTGTTTCTATTTCCAAGGCCGTTTCTTTGTTGTTGCCGTCAGCAAGAATCTTGATATCAATAATCTGCCTGGTAATGTGGAAATTTCACTGACCCGTATGGCTGTACCATTATCGTTTTATGTCGCTGAGGGAAACCCAATACCCGAAATTAAGCCAACGAGACCCCAGGTCGGCTATCTCCTCCACAAACATTATTCTGGAAAGAAACGCAAAGAAGAAATTGCAGCTCTTGTATTCAATCAGTCCAATGATGTTCCAGATAGCTTACGCGAATTTGTTCTTGGCTTGGCCGAACAATTCCCGGAATTGCAACTCCGTGATGATATGGGTATTATCGAATCTCAACAGGAAACCGATCTGCTATCTCGGTTAGTTGATTCAAATTTTGACCTCTCAATTCTACCATAATATGGCACAAGACAGACGTAAAGATGATCTCAAAAAGCTACTCGCTTTTCTCGGTAATATTATCCACGAGCCAGAAAATTCATGGTTTGTGGATGAGTTATATTCTATGCTTTCCTCTCGGAACGATGATAAAAATAGTCTCATCAAGATTGAGAAATATCTTGGTCTCGACTATAATATTGATAAGTTTGTGCCACTTATTGATTTTTCATTTGTCGCAGATGAATATACCCGTGAATGCTTCAATGCCGATTATCGAGAGATGCTACGCTATCGATTTGGTTCAAGAGGGCACAAAATTGATTTCTCAGAATATTGCCGGTATTCTTTAATCATTGCTGAACGAGCACTTAATATCTTTTACTCTAAAGAGACCGACATTGTAACAATAAAGAGCAGACTAAAAACATTTAACCCTTCAGCAAATATAGACAATGCTAAGGCGTTGAAAGATATTTCATTAAGCGTTAAACTATGGAGTTTTTGCAACGAACACAATCTGAAGTCTGTCAAGCAGACACTTGACTCCGTCCGAGAAGTCCGGAATATGAAAAGCCATGGACATGTCTCAACTGAAGATGACGAGAGTTGGTTTCAAGGTGTATATCAACAATTCAAAAAGTGCGGCTTCCCATTGCGCTCGGATGGAACCGTTGATTGGTATACACTCAAAAATGAAAAGCCGGACTTGTGGGAGTATTATCAGAAAGAAATCCAAAATACAGTCGCACATAAAAGGTATATTCAATTAGCATGGCAAAGAGAGCAACCCTTTGACGAAGTTAATAATAGACTTAATGAGTTGGTGTCATTTGTCGCCACACTATTAGCGTAACTCAATGAGATAACTAATGAAACGGATTTATCTTATCCTCTCGTTCGCTGTAGTTTGTGCGACTTGTGTAGGTTACTTTTACATGACAAATCGCCCTGAATATTTAGCATCAAAATCAGAGTACATCCCGACCTTCTTCTCTCTGCCTAAAGAAGATTTCACGAACCTTGGGAATCAATTTTGTATAGATGAATTACACTCTCAAGGCCGGCGATTTGAAGACTTTGGCTCCGCCCATTATGTTCTTAAAATTTCTGATCTGCACCCTAATATCAGGGAAGTTATGATAAAAAATCCAAGTACAATACGAACGGTCTCATCTCTGATTCTTTCTATTAGACGAGCTGATATTTTAGGCACTTTTGAATTAAAACACAATTCTTGTAATGCTACAGCTCATTACGAACAAATATATGATGATTAAATTGGAGTTGCGGTGATACCGCCGCGCTTTCGTGAACGGAGCCTCGGTCTCCACCATAAGGCTTCAATCGCTAACTCATTCGACCCTTCGGACACCTCCGAGGGGTCTTGTTGTATATGGACTTTTCGCTTCGGGCGATGTTCGCAGATAAAGGATTTTACCGTTCTTTTTTCCTCCTTCTGCCGGGAGGTGGGGTATTCCCATACGCCTTGATTTAGTGTTTGGCAGGTGTCTGAAAACTGGTCTGCATTGTTGAATACTTCCTCAAAGGTACGGGCTACACGGTGGATATGGTGCTTTGCCATTGAGGGATAACCTCTCTTGAGGGCGGAGAGTCAACAGCTTTCGCCGAGTGAGGCTAACGATATTATGATTTTGCAAGGCAGTTTTTGAATTGCTCACCGGGTCTATTTTTCCATCTGCAAAGTTAGGTCGCCAACTCAACTTCCCTACGGCTCTCTAAAACCGCTCCGCTATTTATACAACAATTTTACGAAAAATGGTACAAGCCTCATTTTTAGCCGCTAACGCTTAAAATTCTTTAGTAAATTTTTGTTCGGTCTCAAACAGCTTACCCACTTGTATGCAATGTAAAAATTAAGAGCCTCGGCTCACAAGTTAAACTTCAAAAACTTAAAAATCATGACATACGTTAGCTGCATCTCTCTCGACAAAAACCGCCGACTCAAAGAATATCAGGTAGAGGTCGTTACCTTCAATGGTGAAAGCGAAATTATATATGTAGTAGCCCGCACCTCCGAGGAAGCACAGGAAAAGGCAGCAGCCCAGGTGGACGATGCCGACTACACTATGGTTCACGGTTCTTGGGAATATTAATCCCGACTCCCGACAGAAAGAGGGTTGACCTGAACGGTCAACTTTTCTTTAGCTCATATCATCTTCCGCTCTCATTTGTCTATCGGCTCTCCGGCACCACCTCTAAGCCGAGTGTCGCGGTCAGGCCCTCCACATCTGCCGTGTTCCGGGCAGTTGCTTGTCTCCCATCCGAGTTGACCTCCAAAGGTCAGTTCTTCAAAAGATGATCACGGCATTTCTCCGTCCATTATTCCGGGAGGGATCGTATTGAGTTTATCAATCTATGCGGAGAGTATCCGGCATTTTCCTGAAATATCTTATCGTCCTCGCTGTCGCGCCAACAATAATGATACTCGCACCGCTTCCGTTGTCGGTAAAGTCCTGATGACTGTTTTGTGTCAGACGGTGCTCATCGTCATTCGCCGGTCTGACAATCGGGAGTCGCAGCGGAACCGCCTCTGCTATGTCTCAAACTGACAGCGTCCTCCGCGTTCCGGGGTCTCTCCGCATCGTTCTTTGAGCGCATGTAACAGGCGCACCGCACTCTTGGCTCACCCACATCTCGACATTATCCGGCTACGCCATTGAAGACGTGGCAACCAACGCTCGACCTTGCTCCACAATGAGTACGAAGTCATTGCCTCGCTCAACAGCGGGGCGGTTTGGCTGATTGTTCCCTGCGGTTAGTTCCCATTTGCCATTTCCGTTTTTGGGGAGTGAGTCGCGGCTTATTTTTCCTGTCGCAAAGGTAGGACTGACCGTTCATCGCAAAATTGACCCTCCGGGATTTCCGCATAATTTTTTATAAATCTCCACCTTGCAGGTAGTATTTACCGGCTCACAGCCTTAAAAATTTACTTGAAATTTTTGCTTTCCATCACTTTCTCAGTTCTCCCAATTATTGCAACGTAAAAATTAAGAGCCTCGGCTCACATCATTAACCCCCAAAACTTCAAAATCATGGCAAAGAGAACTAAAAAATCCGCAGAAAACAAAGTCGCTAAAACCGCAGCTCCCGCCGTCGAGACTACTCCGGCAACAACTCCCAAGCTCATCGTGGCTCAGCGCAAGTTCAACCGCTGGTACGTCTATTTCAAAGGCGTAGCCCCCAAGGATAACGTCGGCTGCGGATGCAAGACCGCCAAGAGCGCAATGCGCTACATGCACCTGCTCAAAGCACGATACGGAGCGACTATCTCCCAAAACATCTACGACCGCCTCCAGTTTGAGGCTCAGCGAGAGGGTTAAGCCCTCTCGCTTCTCTCTCCCGATTGTCAAACCTTTAATTCAAACGACGATGAAAGAATATATCTGCTA
>CAMWUJ010000016.1 GCA_947177405.1 uncultured Porphyromonadaceae bacterium
GTATAAAAGATTAAATAAACACTTACTATCGTTTAATTTTGAATACTTACTTATCTAACGATAATATATAATTTATATGATTAATTTCGTTTTACTTTAACATATTTATTTTTATGGGGAGATCGAAAGATTCTATATTTTATATTATTGTCATGATGTGTGTGGCTATTACTTGCACATATCATAATTATTCTTTTGCCCAATCTACTATTCATTTTCCCAGATATATTCAAGTTATAGATTCTCTGAACGGTTCACCTATCCAGTATGCAAATGTATTTTTTAATGACCTGAAAAAAGGTTATCTCACTGATGAGAGTGGACTTATTTATTTGCCTTCAGGAGGTGGAAAGGAATTGACTGTTTCTTCTGTTGGTTATGAGACTCTAAAGATTTCTCTTCCTCAAATCTCTAAAGACACCCTATTGATAACTATAGCTGAATCTCCTTATCAACTTGACGAATTAGTTGTTGGTAAAAGAAAACAAAAGTATTCAAAAAAGAATAACCCTGCAGTAGATTTAGTTCAGAGGGTAAGAAAGGATTATAATGAATTGGATCCTAAATTAATGCCATCTTATAGTTATGAGACCTATGAAAAAACTATACTTGGAGGAAACAATATAGGTGAGGGCTCATTGGATAATAAGAGCAGATACTTGAAACTCGAGCAGTTTGTAGATACAGCTCCCTGGACCGGGAAAAGAATCCTCGATTTGGCATTGTTCGAAAAAGTATCCTTAAGAAAGGAAGGTAAAAAGAATAAGGCGGATAAAGAAATTGTTTTGGGCCTTAATTCACATGGTATTCATGAGATGTTACCTTTCGATAATATTAGGGACATGATCAGTGATGTTGTAAGAGAAATTAATATTTATGATAATGACATATCTCTTTTGCAAAATCGCTTTGTGAGTCCGTTGTCAAAAATAGGTCCTGATTTTTACAAGTATTTCCTCACAGATACTTTATGGGTTAATGGAGAAAATTGTATCGAAGTCTCATTCTCTCCACGAACTCCGGAGACTTTCGGATTTAATGGAAAACTGTTTATCCCATTGGAAGACTCTCTAAAATATGTGAAACGTATCTCTATGCGTGTCCCAAAGGCAATTAATCTAAATTATATTGATAATATATTTGTCAGTCAGAATTATTTCAGAGACTCGATTGGAAAAGTACATAAGACATTAGATGATGTTGCTGTGGAAATAAGAATCCTCAAACTTTCACCGCCACTATTTGCTAATCGCCAGACTCGCTATCATGGATTCTCTTATGAAGAAACGGATAGTATTAATATTATTTATGAAGATAAAAATAGAGAAAAAAAGGAAAATAAAACCTTTTGGGATGAAAAACGAATTTTAAACTTTTCGAAGGCAGAAAAAAATCTTTCCAATCTCCCTGCACTCCTCAGAAAGAATAAATTTATTTACTGGGGAGAAAAGATTTTTAAACCGGTATTTGAAGGATATGTGGGCACAATGCCTGAAAACAGTAAGTTTAATATTGGACCTGTAAACACATTCATTAGTTTTAATGATGTAGAGGGTTTGAGATTAAAATTGGGAGGCATGTCCACTTCTTCCTTGTCTCGTCATGTCTTTTTCAGAGGATATGGGGCCTATGGATTTAAAGATCATAAGTGGAAATATTTGGCTGAAGCTGAATATTCTTTCTTTAGAAAAGAAAAACACTCCAGAGAATTTCCTATGAACGGCATAAGGTTAACATATAGTTATGATATAGATCAAATAGGGGTAAGGTATCTTTATTCCAATCCTGATAATATAATCTTATCAATTAAGCGCATAAAGAATGATTTAGTAGTTTATAAGCATTTGACTCAATTGGAATATAATCTTGAACTAAGTAATAATCTTTCTTTTAATGTAGGATTAAGACACATAGAAGATGATGCAACTGAATGGGTGAATTTTGAGAATGGCTTTGGAGAAACTTTTAAAAAAATGAAGTCTGCATCTTTTTTCGCTACAGTGAGATATGCTCCGGGAGAAAAATTTGTACAAGGCACAACTAATAGAAGGCCGATAAATATGGACGCCCCAATTCTGACTATCAGTCATGAATATGGACCTAAAAAATTTTTAGGGTCCCAATTTACATTGAATAAGACTGAGATTTCTGCATTAAAACGGTTTTGGTTTTCTGCCTTTGGATATGCCAACGTATTATTGAAAGGAGGAAAACTATGGAGCAGTGTGCCTTTCCCTTTCCTTCTATGGCAGAATGCCAACCTTTCATATACTATCCAGCAGGAAACTTATGCTTTAATGAATCCTATGGAATTTGCTTTAGATGAATTTGCTTCCTGGGATATAGAATATTTTATAAATGGAGCAATTTTCAACAGAATTCCATTGCTAAAAAAAACCAAATTAAGAGAAATCGTTTCTTTTAAGGGTGTCTGGGGCGGTCTCACTAAAAAAAATAATCCTGCATATAATAAATCTCTCTTTTCTTTTCCTCCGGGATCCGGATGCTACGTGATGGGATCCAAACCCTATATGGAAATTGGAGTAGGTATAGATAATATATTTACAATTCTTAGAGTGGATTATGTATGGCGTTTAACGTATAGAAATAATCCCGGAATAGATAAAAGCGGCCTTCGCGTCTCCCTGCATTTGTCTTTTTAATACTATTCCAACAATAGTCTTCATAATCAATTAAAAGAAAAGCAGAACCGAATTTGGTTCTGCTTCATTATATATGATAAGTTAATTTCTTATTATCCAATCAGAAACGTAAACTATAATATAAAAACTTCTTGCAATCGACGAAAGGGAAGGATAATTGATTTGGTAATTATCATATTAACGATAATCTTTCAATTCCTCACGAAGACGCTTGCGTGCGAAGAAAATACGGCTCTTTACTGTTCCAAGGGGGAGTCCGAGCTTATCTGCAATCTCATTATATTTGTAGCCTGCTACAAACATATTGAAAGGAATGCGATAATCATCAGAGAAAGAATTAAGAACAACAGAAATTTCTTTAACTGCATATGAACCCTCAGGAGTATTAAGTCCTGAATCCTGACTGATATTGAGGTGATAGAGATCTTCAGTCTTGTCAATAACTGTAGCCTGTCTTACAGTCTGTCGATAGTTATTGATAAAGATATTTCGCATTATTGTGAAGATCCAACCCTTGAAGTTCACATTATCTACGTATTTATCTTCATTAGATAATGCTTTCAAGGTAGTATCTTGAAGTAAATCCTGAGCCTGCTCACGATTTGATGTCAATTGATAAGCAAAACTCATAAGATTGCTCTGAAGGCCAATCACGCGGTCTTTAAATGATTCCTGTTGTTTCATGGAGTTTACGTTTTATTTGGTTTTCATCTATTAAACATTGATTCGTATTAAAAAGTTCTGAAAAAATTAAAAAAATATTTTTTTGTTGAAAATAATGGCTGATTTCTTTGTAAAAAGGTTTAGACATTGACCGCTTAAGTGGATTTTCCATATAACATGAATTTTGTTATTATAAGGAATAATGATTAATTTTGCGTTAATTTTGGATAAATTTTAATCTATACAACGATGCGATTTGAAGACATACTCACCAATGACTCCGTCCTCGATGGATTATACGATATGCATTTCGACGTATGCACCCCAATTCAGGAGGCTGCCATTCCTGCAGTCTTGGAAGGAAGGGATCTTCTCGCTTGTGCACAGACAGGAACGGGAAAAACAGCTGCTTATCTCCTCCCTGTGATTCATGAACTGGTGGAGGGTGGATATCCCGAGGATCAAGTTAACTGTGTGGTGATGGCTCCTACAAGAGAGCTTGCTCAACAAATCGACCGCCAGCTTCAAGGTTTTTCCTATTTTATGCCTATTTCGGGTTGTGCAGTATATGGAGGGACAGATGGATATACCTACGAACAGCAGAGGAAAAGTTTGAAATCCGGTGCAGATGTTGTCATTGCTACTCCGGGACGACTTCTCGCTCATCTGAATATGGGATATGTGGATTTATCTAAAGTTTCTTTCTTTATCTTAGATGAAGCCGACCGAATGTTGGATATGGGTTTTTCTGATGATATTTTGCAAATCATTTCTCATCTTCCCAAAGAGAGACAGACATTGCTCTTTTCCGCCACTATGCCTCCAAAGATTCTTCAATTGGCTAAGAAGATTCTGAAAGACCCGCTCGAAATTAAATTGGCAGTTTCAAAACCGGCGGAGAAAATTGATCAGTATGCATATATTTGTTATGAGACGCAGAAGATGCCTGTTTTAAAGAAAATGTTTAAGGAAAATCCTCCTCGGAGAGCGATTATATTTTCTTCTTCCAAATTAAAGGTGAAGCAACTTTCAAAGGAATTAAAGGGCTTCTCATATAAAGTGGCCGAAATGCATTCCGATTTGGATCAGAACAAACGAGAGGAAGTCATGCTTGACTTTAAAGCCGGCAAAATCAATGTAATTGTAGCTACCGACATATTGTCAAGGGGAATAGATATTGATAATATAGAAATGGTGATAAATTTTGATGTACCACGAGATCCGGAGGATTATATACATCGTATAGGACGCACGGCGCGCGCTGACAGAGAGGGAAAGGCTGTGACCTTTGTTTCAGAGCTTGATTTTAGAAGATTAAGACAAATAGAACGATTATTGGAAAAAGAGGTACCTCGTGCGAAGGTGCCAGAGGAATTTGGAGAAACGCCTTCCTTTAATAGTGCAAGTGCAGGAAAAATAAAAAAAGGGAATCCGCGGAAGAGATCTAATTTTAATAAAAAAGGGAAAAGGGAAGAGCAAGAGAATCAGGATAAGGGAACATTGGAAAAAAAGAATGGCAGAAGAAAGTATTTTCATCATAAAAATAAACAAATTCAAGAGTGAACTCCAAATTCCACTTTAAAAGATTCAGCGTATTCCATCATGAAAGCTCCATGCCGGTCGGAATGGATTCAATTATTTTGGGAAGTATCGCCAATGTGACCGAATGCGCGAGAATACTTGATGTAGGCACCGGGTGCGGTTTGCTTGCCTTGATGTGTGCCCAGAGAAATTTAATGGCAGTAATAGATGCAATTGATATTGACAAGGCATCTGTGGAGGAGGCCATGTTAAATTTCCGGAATTCAGAATGGAGTGAAAGATTAAATTGTAAATTAATTTCTTTTGAAAAACTCAACTCTTCTCCCTATGATCTGATAATATCCAATCCACCATATTTTAAAGTGGGTGTGAACAATCCATCCACTCAAAGGGAGATTGCCCGCCACCAAAGTGTTCTGTCTCCACAAGCGCTTTTGGAAAAAGGATTGGAACTCATAAAGGATAACGGAAAATTAATAATGATCATTCCATCTTCGCAAAATGACTCAATAATAGAGAAGGGAATTAATAATGGATGGAGGATGGAGAGACTTATTCATATAATTCATAAAAAAGGAAAAAAAGAAAAAAGATCAATATTGGAATTCAGAAAGGTTCCATCGGTTGAATCGGAGATATCAAATATCAGTTATAAGAAATTTGAGGATTACAGTTTGATTTTATTTGATGAAAATAATAATCCTTCAGAAGAATTTTTATCATTATGTAATGATTTTTATTTGAATTTTTGAAAAAATTTTGATATTCGTTAAACTTAAAATGCAAATGATTGTCAAAGATAAAACCAAAAATAAAAGAGCTATGAAAAGATATCTTTACACTTTCGCTATATTAGCAATTGCAGGCTCTTCAGTAAGTGCTCAGGAGTTTGACGACATCTATTATAATCCTAAGAAAGACACATCTCTTTCGGATAAAAAGAAGTCGGAGAAGAAATCAAATTATATAAAGGATTTCAGCAGTATTGATGTTGATACATACAATCGCCGGGGTCAATATTATGAAAGTCCGATAGATACAATCGGACTCTCTGCAGAAAACAATGAGGATTTTGTTTATACACAGAAGATTCAGAAATTCTACAATCCATATATTGTAGTAGAGAATGCTGGGGTTTTGATGGATGTTCTGGATAATTCTTACGGAAATGTAGAAATTGTGTTCGAGAATGGACTTCCTTATTTTAATTCCATCTATGGCTGGCCCGGTTACTATAATTCTGCGGCCTGGATACCGTCATGGCGTTGGAATATAGGATACGGTACGTATTGGGCTTACAGCCCGATCTGGGGATGGGAATCCTGGCCAACCTGGAGCCTTGGTCCTGCCTGGGCTTGGGTACCCGTATATGCTTGGGGTGCGGCATGTAATTGGGCACCGGGTGGGGGACCGAGCTGGGGTTGGGGACAAAGTTGGGGCTGGGGACCTGTATGGGGTCCCGGATACGGAAGTTCGTATTATGCCAACTATCGTCCTAATGGTCGCTACCCCAACTATGCCGGAGGTAACTGGGCAAACAATACTCGTCCGGGAGGAAATATAAATGGTAACCATTACCGTCCCGGTTATAATGGGATACACGCCACTAATTCTAACTCCACAGGGTATAACTATCATCGTAATTATAAAGGCTCGACTGCTTCCTCCAACAGAGTGAATGGAACCATTGGATCAAGTAGAACTTATAATGTTGGTTCAGACAGACATAGACGTTATGGTTCGACCACATCTACAGGATCTTCTTCAAACAGGTATAATAATGGTTCAACTACTAACTCGCACCGAACCACAAATACTACACGTCAGAGCTCAAGCAGTTCTTCATATACACCCTCCAGATCTCAGAGCACATATACCCAGTCATCTGGGAGTTACTCCAGAGGTTCATATAACGGAGGCGGCAGTTACGGAGGCGGTAGAAGCTCCGGAGGCAGCGGAAGAGGCCGGAGATAATAATTATAACTTATTAAAGTATGGCAAAACATAATCAAAAAGATATGAAGAAAAGATTAATGTTTCTGGTCACCGGATGCGCCATAAGTGCATATTCTTATGCGCAGAGTGCTATCGATGCTTATCGCTTTTCTCAACCTGATATGAAGGGCACGGCACGATTCATGTCAATGGGTGGTGCATTTGGAGCTTTGGGAGGCGACCTCTCCACTCTTTCTCAAAATCCTGCCGGAATTGGTGTGTATCGGAGTAATGAGATAGGCTTTACAGTTGATTTGGATTTGCAGAAGTCAACTGCAGAATCGATGGGTAATAAAACCGGAGTGGATCAGACAAAGTTCCTGCTTAATAATATTGGAGGTGTTGCTACTTTTCGAATTCCCAGTGCAACGATACCTAATATTAATTTAGGTTTCACATATAATAAGGGCGCATCGTTCAATAGAAAATATGAAGGCAGGATACCTCGCCTGAATATGTCAATGACAAATTATATTGCCGGTCTTGCAAATAATGCCGGTCTTACAGTTGCAGATGTGCAAAGTGAAACCAATTACGATCCTTACAATCCGACAGATGGAGGTATTGCAGCCCCCTGGCTGACAATCCTTGGATATGATGGAATGTTGATTAACCCCAATGGGAATCCAGATAATCCCACTTGGAGCGGACAATGGGGAACAGGTTCCAATATAGATGGTGTGAATTATCCGGCTACTTCAGGATCAGGATATTTCAATATTGTAGAAAAAGGTTCTGTCGATGAATATAATATTGCCTTGGGAGGGAACATCGCTAATAAGGTATTCTGGGGGATGAATTTCGATATTGTAAATTTTGATTATCGTCTTCAAAGCCTATGGGGTGAGAATCTTGAAAATGCCTGGGTGGAAAATGTTCAGACCAATGAGATAGGCCAGACATCTTCAAACTGGAACATTTCAAACTATTATAGAGCTAACGGCACGGGATTCAATTATCAGTTGGGTGTGATCGTGAAACCTATTCAGGAATTGCGTTTGGGTTTGGCTTTCCATACCCCCACATGGTATAATCTTACCGAAACTTTTGGAGCGGATGTTTATGGAGATTTCTATAACACCAAAGTTATGGCAACAACCAATAACGGAGTCTTGGGCTATAATGATGTCAATTTCCGCACCCCATGGAAGTTAATAGCAAGTGCGGCGGGTGTTATCGGAACAAATTTCATTGTTTCTTTTGACTATGAGTGGCAGAACTATCAGCATATGAAGTTTTCGGAGCCATCCTATAATAATTATTATTATGATTATGTATCAATGCCGGGATCTCCATTCAATTCCGATATCTATTATGACACAAATCAGGACATAAAGGATTATTATAGACAGACAAATACTATCCGATTGGGTGCTGAATACAGAATAACCCCTAAATTTAGTGTTCGAGCAGGTTATAGCTTTGTAAGTTCTCCTGTAAAATCGGAGGCAAAAGAAAATAAAATGTCTATTATCACAGCTGGA
Organism: uncultured Porphyromonadaceae bacterium; assembly: GCA_947177405.1. Classification (GTDB taxonomy): domain Bacteria; phylum Bacteroidota; class Bacteroidia; order Bacteroidales; family Muribaculaceae; genus Lepagella. The sequence continues at coordinate 8,348 of CAMWUJ010000016.1, forward strand.
ACAGTGCCTAATTATAGATTAGATAATGACACATACTATATTACCTGTGGATTGGGCTATCGTACAGGAGGTTTCTATGCTGATCTTGCTTATGTGTATAAAAATATGAGTAGCGAGTATCATGCCTTTACTCCTGATCCATCTACTGATGTGGTGAGTCCACAAGCAAAATTGACTTTCAATAACAGTCAGCTTGTTTTATCTTGTGGCTATAAATTTTAAAAAATAGAGAGGCAATTTCAATGCCTCTCTATTTTTTTTCCTGCTATCAGAATTGGTCTCTCTTTTTTGCCGATTCTAAAACCATAGATGAAATCGGTATTATGTTCCAAAACTCCTAATTTATTTTTCAAAGCTTGGGCACCCATCGGATAATTTCTTACTACTACATTGTATCTTTCACATTTTAATTTCTTTAAATCCTTTTTAGAAAGAATCTCACTGATTTCAACTATTCTACCCGGAAAGTCAGGATACAGACTTTTGGAAATAAATAGCTCGGTATTAGGAGAAACCTTTTTCAATTCTTTGAATCTATCACATAGCTCAAATCCGGCATGGAGTTTCATGAGTGCTGCACCCGGTTCATATAAGTATTGTCCTGTTGATAAACTTTCGGAATCGGCATATTCACTTATCTTTTTATTATAGGGGATAGATAAGGTAAAAGTCCAATTTACACCATTATCATTTAAATCAACTGCTCTGATTTTAGGTTCCCTATTAACTTTTGGACTCAAATGTATGAGGACTTCTTTATTCTCTCCCTTGACGCTTACTATATATATCGAATCTATAAAATTAAATTCATTCAAGATAGCATCGATATCAAGAAGGGGAGAAGATTTAATTAATAATTCACTACCTCTTTCTATAAGTTGCTTATAGAATAATGTAATATCGGGTGCGCAGTCTTTGAATGAATAGGTTCTGCTATTGTCATTAGTTCTACGTGCAGGATCAATAAAAAAGAAATCCGGGGAGTCGTTTGTTGATTCGAGCCATTTATTAGAATCCGAATTTATAACCTCGAATCCGTCAATTTTCATTATTGACTTATTGTAATTGAGAAATGATGCTTTGTTTAAATCTATTTCAATTGCTTTTACTTTATTCCCATTTTTAGCGATGGCCATGGCATCTACCCCAAGACCACTTGTGAGGTCAACAACCCTTTTTGAAGTACCAATAATCCGGGCATGAAAATTAGCAACTCTTTGATCGGATGCCTGCTCAGCCGAAATGGAATCGGGAAAAAGAAAACGTGGATTATTAAGAAAGTCAGATAATTTGTGTCTTGTCTTCTTGCGAGAAATAATTTGAATTGCAGCAAATTTAACATCAAACCCCATTTCCTCGGAGGTGTGTTTCATTATCAGTTCCAAGGCATCACTGTTGGAATTATCTACTATAAAATCAAAGAATTTATCAGAAAGATCAAATGGTCGGTTCATAACATTAACAAAGACTAATTCCTAACTCTTAATAAAAGAAGAGGGCATTTAATGAGAGTTAAATATAAAAAATAAGTTAAAAACACTTTCAAAGTTATATAAAATATCTGTCATTTGCCACATTTTAGCTAACTTTGTGGAAAATATGCTTCCATGTTTGGACTAACTCTATATCCAAAGAGATACTGATTATGACATCAAGAAGAAACATATTTAAAAAAGCTTCATAAAAATATTGAATAAGATTGGAAAAATATAATTTGAACAATGAAGTTAGGTAGAATTTTGGCGAGTTTCATTCTCGTGGTTATCACAATAGCAAATTTCTTTTCGATTGAGGCAGCCGAAAAGACTGCTGATTTTGTGGTTGTGATAGATGCAGGCCACGGTGGAAACGATACCGGTGCAATTGACAACGGGGTAAAGGAAAAGGATATAAACCTTGCTGTGGCAAAACGACTCCAGGAGGATCTTCAGAAAAAGATAAAAGGGATAAAAGTAATTATGACCAGAAGCAATGATACTTTTGTATCATTGCAGGGTAGAGCTGATATTGCTAATAAAAATAAAGCCGATCTTTTTATCAGTATTCACACTAACTCTGTCGATACAAAAAATCCTAATCGAACAGGAGTGGAAGGTGCCTCCGTTTATGCGTTAGGTCTGCATAAGGACAAGGATAATCTGAATGTTGCCAAGAGAGAAAACTCAGTGATTGAACTTGAGAAAGATCATGAAGAAAAGTATAGTGGTTTTGATCCTTCAAAGGATGAATCATACATTATCTTTGAAATGGCTCAAAAGAAGAATCTCGAACAAAGTCTTAGGTTTGCAAATTTTGCCCAAAAGCAGCTTGTAAGTCATGCAGGGAGAAAAGACCGCGGTGTGAAACAGGCCGGATTCTGGGTTTTATGGGCTACATCCATGCCGGCTGTTTTGGTAGAGCTTGATTTTATCTGTAATCCCCGTTCTGCAAATTTCATGTCATCAACTGAGGGTGAGAAAAAAATGGCTGCTGCATTGTGCAATGCAGTGGAACAATATTATGAAAATTTTAAAAATAATAATGTAAAGCGTACTTCCTTAGCTTCAAGTAAAAATAAATCCGGAAAAACAAAAGTAAGCAAAGGATCAAAAATAAATAATAAGAAGGAAGAAATTGATCCATCTGATGTGGCAGTAATTTCTAAGTATGTTAATGCTTCTTCTGATGATGTTGTTGCATCGTTACCGGCAGTAAAAAAAAACGGTAGAAATGATACCCCGCCTTCCACCTCTCAACAGCGAAGAGTGACAACAGCACGTAAGAGAAGATCTGCTTCTTCAAGACTTGCTTCAGAGAAAAGAGATGTTTCGACTTCTACAATTCTTGTTAAATCTGAAAATTCTTATCTCGCCAGCAATAATGTGAAGAAACCTGAGCCGGAATCTAAGACACTGAATACTGAGAAACAGGAAACTGCCAAAGAGCGTAAAAAAAGGTTGGCAATGGAGAAGAAGCAGAAAGAAAAAGAAAGAAAAGAACTGGCTGCTTTAAAAAAGAAACAGGAAAAAGAAGAAGCTGAACGAAGGAAGAGGGAAGAAAAAATGAATCTCGCTCAGAATAAAGATAATAACAAAAATAAATCCTCTAAAGAAAATAAATCTGCAAGAAAATCTGTTGTAAGTGACAAGGGAAACGTTACATCCACTTCATCTACAGAATATGGAGCAGGATATGCTAACGTAAAGAAGCGTAGATCTTTGAACTCAAAAAAAAATAATTAATTAAAAAGACGATCAGATATTTATTAATTCTTTTGGTAAATATCCACTATAAATACACTGATTATGAAGAAAATATTTAATAAAGAATTTAAAATTGGAGCGTTCGTAATATTAGCTATTCTGATACTGATCTTTGGAATAGACTATCTAAAAGGCATTAATCTCTTCAACCCTGCTAATTTTTACTATGCATCTTACGATAATGTACAGGGACTTGAGGTTGCAGCCCCCGTTACATGCAACGGTTATAAGGTCGGTCAAGTAAGGGAAATTAATTTCGATTATTCGAAACCCGGAAAGATTAGGGTTTTACTGGCTTTAAATAAGGATTTAAAAATCCCTATGAATTCAAAAGCTATTATTGCTTCAACTCTTCTTAGTGGCGCATATATTGATATTAAGATGGGTGATAACAAAAGGTATCTTCCGATAGGGGGGGAGGTTAACTCTGAGACAGCCCCCGACCTTATGGCCACAGTGACCGGTCAGATGCTTCCGGCTGTCAATGAGATTCTTCCCAAAGTTGACGGAGTGTTGGAAAATCTAAATAAAATCACAGCCAATCTTGCAGCTCTTTCATCTGATCCGGCTCTCGCTTCCTCAATTAGAAGAATGGATGGAATCACTGCAAATGTGTATAGTATGACAGGTGACTTCAAGAATGTCTCCTCAGGTTTATCATCTCAGGTGCCATCTTTAATGCGAAATGTTAATGCTATCAGTTATAAAATCGATACTGTAGCTTCCAATCTTGGGGCCTTATCTTATCAGTTGAAATCTCTTCCTCTGAGTCGCACCATTGATGATGTGAATCAGATTACGGCTAATCTCACTCGATTCTCAGAGCAACTTAATAATGATAAGTCAACATTAGGCCTCCTGATGAATGATCCGCAACTTTATAATAGATTAAATACAGTTATTACTGATGTGGATTCCTTGATTATGGATATCCAGAGGAATCCCAAAAGATATATTAGTATAAAACTTCTATGATAGAATGTTAAAATAATAGAGAGCTTTAATTCATATTCATTATCAATAAAACTCGGTAATACTTGAACTGTTATCCTATCAGTAGTATTAAGGGATTTTATTGAAGGCAGCTTTAGAGAGGTCAAGATTCAAGAATCTCGACCTCTCTAACTTTGCAAAAGTCTAAATCACTCCCAAACTCTGATATGTAAAATGTTGCATAGATGCGCATAACATTTTAGGCTATACCTTTGCATCATAATTAACGGTAAGCATTAACTAATATTCAGATTCAACCAGACGATGCCCGGGACGACTGAATATAATGAACTTATGCACGAGATATTTTCCTCAATGGGAGAGAATAGTCATATAAGTACTCCAATAACAGCAGTTAGACCTCACAATGTAAAAATAGGAAAGAATGTGATTGTGATGCCGGGATGCCTGATGATGTCGGCCGGAGGTATCACTATTGATGACGGAGCGATGATCGCAGCTAATGTCCAGATCATATCCAATAATCACGACCTTTATGAACGTCAGGTTATTACCTGTAAGCCGGTCAATATCGGCAAGAATGTTTGGATAGGTGCCGGAGCCACAATACTTCCCGGAGTGACAATTGGAGATAACGCTGTGGTCGGAGCAGCCAGCGTAGTGACTAAAGATGTAGAGGCAAATACAATTGTTGCAGGCAATCCGGCAAAACTGATAAAAGTCATTCCTCCAAAATTGGAAAGTCGTTCACAAAACATCAATGATGAAGTGATTCAACTTGGTCTCGATAGCTGTGGAGACTGATAATCAAGAAGGCATATATCAAACGTTTTGTAAGCAAGGCAGTGTGAAAATGAAGTAGTTTTTTGTTAGAATTCCCTCCACATTCTGCCAGAAAATCTTATTGATCTTGGATTCGTCTTAAAAATACTATAGGCGATAACCCACCTTGTTACAGTGAGTTATCGCCTATTATAGCGATTGTCAGAATTTTGTCTTACTCTTCGATAGCTGCTTGAGCCGATGCAACACGTGCAATGGGCACTCTGAAAGGTGAACATGAAACATAATTCATGCCAAGGTGTGCACAGAATTTTACTGAGCTGGGCTCTCCTCCATGCTCTCCACAAATACCAACTTTCAAGTCGGGACGTGTGGCACGACCTTTCTCTACTCCCATCTTGACAAGCTGTCCTACACCTACCTGATCGAGAACCTCGAAGGGATCTACCTTGATGATACCGTGCTCTTTGTAGAATTTCAAGAACTTGGGAGCGTCATCACGTGAGAATCCGAAAGTCATCTGAGTGAGGTCGTTTGTACCGAAGGAGAAGAATTCTGCCACTTCTGCGATCTCGTTAGCTGTGAGGGCTGCGCGGGGAACCTCAATCATTGTTCCTACCTTATAAATTACGCTGTCGCCTTTCTCTTCAAATACCTTTGATGCAGTCTCATTGATTACATTGGCCTGATTCTGAAGCTCCTTGAGTGAACCAACCAAAGGAATCATGATTTCAGGATGTACATCTATTCCACGAGCCTTGCAAGCAAGAGCAGCCTCGATGATGGCACGGGTCTGCATTTCTGTGATCTCGGGATAAGTGATTCCAAGACGACAACCGCGATGACCAAGCATGGGATTGAATTCTGCAAGATCCTCAACTTTCTTTCTTACATCCTCAAGAGTAAGACCCATTTCATCTGCCAACTCCTGCTGAGCAGCTGTGGTATGAGGTACAAACTCGTGCAATGGTGGGTCAAGCAGACGAATAGTAACGCCAAAGCCATTCATGGCCTCAAAGATACCTTCGAAGTCTCCTCTCTGCATGGGGAGGAGTTTAGCAAGTGCCTCACGACGACCTTCTACATCAGAAGCAAGAATCATTTCGCGTACAGACTTGATGCGGTCGCCTTCGAAGAACATGTGTTCTGTGCGGCAAAGTCCGATACCCTGAGCACCAAACTTACGAGCCTGTTTTGCATCACGAGGAGAATCTGCGTTGGTACGTACAAGTGTCTTGGCAAACTTATCGGAGAGATCCATGATAGCACCGAAATCACCATCGAGTTCCGGTTCAGTGGTCTTTACCTCACCATCATACACGTCTCCTGTGGAACCGTTAAGAGAGATCCAGTCACCTTCATGATAAACCTTACCACCCATCTCAACTGTCTTCGCCTTATAGTCAACCACGATATCACCTGCACCTGAAACGCAGCATTTACCCATACCACGAGCAACAACAGCAGCGTGTGAAGTCATACCACCACGCATAGTGAGGATACCCTGTGCCACAGCCATACCACGGAGGTCTTCAGGAGAGGTCTCAATACGTACAAGAACGACTTTCTTTTTCTTTTCCGCCCAGCTCTCTGCATCGTCAGCCTGGAAAACAATCTGACCGGTTGCAGCACCGGGAGATGCGGGGAGGCCTTTTGCTACAACTTTAGCTTTCTTCAGAGCCTCTTTATCAAATACCGGGTGGAGAAGCTCATCAAGTTTCTGGGGCTCCATGCGCATAATAACTGTCTTTTCGTCAATCATGCCTTCGCGAAGGAGATCCATTGCGATTTTCACCATTGCAGCACCGGTGCGTTTTCCATTACGAGTCTGGAGCATCCAGAGCTTGCCATCTTGAATGGTAAATTCCATATCCTGCATATCGCGATAATAGTCTTCAAGACGTTTGGCAGTTGCAATGAGCTCAGCGGCACAGTCAGGCATGGATTCTTCAAGTGAAGGATATTTTTCGCGACGATCTTCTTCACTGATACCCTGAAGAGCTGCCCAACGACGAGAACCCTCGATAGTGATCTGCTGGGGAGTGCGAACACCTGCAACCACATCCTCACCCTGAGCATTGATCAGGTATTCACCATTGAAGATATTCTCACCGGTAGCGGCGTCACGGCTAAATGCAACACCTGTAGCGGAATTATCACCCATATTACCATATACCATGGCTTGAACGTTAACAGCGGTTCCCCATTCTTCAGGAATCTGATTCATGCGACGGTAAAGGATGGCGCGTTCATTCATCCAGCTATCGAACACGGCACAGATACCACCCCAGAGCTGCTCCCATGCTGATTCGGGGAAATCTTTGCCGGTATATTCTTTAACAGCAGCTTTAAAGCGTTTTACAAGTTCTTTAAGGTCATCAACATCAAGGTCATTATCAAATTTAACGCCTTTTTCTTCCTTTATCTGGTCCATGATGGCTTCGAAAGGATCGATATCGGTTTTGCTTTTGGGCTTCATGCCAAGCACGACATCTCCATACATCTGGACGAAACGACGGTAGCTATCCCAAGCAAACCGAGGGTTACCGCTCTTCTCAGCCATAGTTTCCACTGTGGCATTGTTCATTCCGAGATTGAGGACAGTATCCATCATACCGGGCATAGATGCACGGGCACCGGAACGAACGGAAACGAGAAGAGGATTGGAAGAGTCATCAAACTTCTTGCCGGTCAGCTCCTCAACGTGAGCGATTGCTTTCTCAACATCCTTCTGGATATCTTCTACAACTTTATCACGACCGTATTGAGTATATTCATTGCAGACTTCTGTAGTAATGGTGAAGCCCGGAGGGACGGGCATACCCAACAGATTCATCTCAGCAAGATTCGCACCCTTGCCACCGAGAAGGTTTCTCATCTCGGCATTACCCTCGGCTTTTCCACCGCCGAACGTATAGATTTTCTTTGCCATAAAGGTTTTTATTAAATTTTTTTTATCGATTTTAGTTTTTCAGAGTAAATTTTTTAAAAAAAATGCTTTAATCATATCAATATGACAAATTCGAAAAGAATTTACTTTTCGGTGCATTCTTTTGTGATATGCAAATTTAATAATAAGTTGGCTAAATAACAATTATTTCGGGTCTTTTTCAGACTCATTTAGTTTTTTTAAACAACTTCATTTACTCTCATGTCGAGAGTGGTGGAAAGAAGGAATTCCTTCAACTTGCTGAAATCTGCCGATAATTCTACATTTATCTTTTCACCTTTCATGAATTCTGCAAGTCGTTCGGGAATCATGATGTTTTCTTTAATGATTCCTTCCACGGTCTCCTTGAATTTTGCCGGATGAGCCGTCTCAAGAAATATTCCAGTCTCTCCCGGCTTGAGTTTCTCTTCGAGAGCCCGACAGGCTACAGCCCCATGCGGGTCAAGAAGGTAACCGAAGCGTTGCCATGTCTTGAGAAGGGTTTCTGAAATTTGGGAATCATTATAGGTTGAAGCGTCTATCTCGGTCAAAATATCCTTATGCGAATCCTTGTAGATATCGAGTATTCTGACAAAATTGCTTGGATCACCTACATCCATTGCATTTGCAATTGTCTGTACCGACTTTTTAGGATTGTAATTTCCACTAATGATATAATTATAGAATACATCGTTTGAATTATTCGCAGCTATAAATCGTTTGATAGGGAGTCCCATTTTTTTTGCAATGATACCCGCTGTAATGTTACCAAAATTACCACTTGGAACAGCAAATACTATACTATCCGGATCCTTGCCGCTCTTCACTGCTTGGGCATAAGCATAAAAATAATAAAACATCTGAGGAAGGAAACGGGCTATATTTATAGAGTTGGCTGAAGTCAGCATAAGCTTCTCATTTAATTCCTTATCCAGAAATGCTGTTTTTACCAATCTTTGGCAATCATCGAAATTGCCGTCTATCTCAAGAGCTGTTATGTTATTGCCAAGTGTCGTGAATTGAGCTTCCTGTATTTTACTCACCTTGTCCTTAGGATAAAGCACAAATACCCGTACTCCCTTCACATTATAGAAACCATTTGCCACAGCACTGCCGGTATCGCCGGAAGTTGCGACCAGAACATTGACTATCCTTTCATTTCCTCTGTTGTAATAACCTAAAAGTCGAGCCATGAACCTTGCACCGACATCTTTAAAGGCAAGAGTCGGACCGTGAAAGAGTTCGAGAGCAAGAATATCGCTTGTCACTTCTACCAAAGGGATTGGAAAATTCATAGTTTCTTCAGTGATATTCCTGAGATCACATTCCTTAATATCCTCCCCGAACAATGCCGAAGCAACCCGGGTGGCAATTTCAGAAAGGGAGAGTGAGGGGAGGGCTTTTATAAATTCAGAGGGGAGGATGGGGAAGGAGAGGGGCATATAAAGGCCATTGTCGGGAGCCAGTCCTTTGACAACAGCATCTTCAAGCGTTACTTCGGGAGATTGATTTCGGGTGCTTCTATATTTCATAATATTTTATAGTTTCATAAACATATTAATAAATTCATCTTTTTTAAGGTATCCCAATTCCCCATGCACAGCGTCAAACTCTGAATAGTGTTCCACTGAATCTGCCTTAATTCCTTTATGGTAAATAGCAAATGGAACGGGATGCGCAGTGTGGGTGCGTAGATTGCAAGGAGTGGGATGGTCGGGTAATACAGCAATAGCAACTTCCTCATCCCAACGATCGATAGCAGAAAGGATGGGCCCGACTACACGACTGTCAAGATTCTCGATAGTCTTCTTTTTTAATTTTACATCTCCCTCATGACCTGCCTCATCGCTTGCCTCTATATGCAAGAATACGAAATCAGCATCACTTTTGAGAGCATTCAGGGCAGCCTTCACTTTCCCATCGTAGTTGGTATCGAAAAGACCTGTAGCGCCTTGAACATGAATCGGAACAAGTCCGGCATATACTCCTATACCATTTATAAGATCCACAGCAGAAATCACATAGCCTTTTTCTATTCCAAATTTTTCAGAAAGATACTGCATTTTAGGTTTATATCCGGCGCTCCATGGCCAGATGGAGTTTGCCGGGTCCTTCCCATCTTTCATTCTTTGGATATTTACGGGATGAGACCTAAGAATCTTCTGCGATTCCCTTATAAGATGGTTTATGTAATCAGCAGTTTCCGCAGCTTCCGGAACATCCGGTTTTATCATATTCTCTTCGGCTATAGCCCCCGGTATATCATGGGGCGGGATACATGTGATTCTTTTATCACCATTCTTAATTTTTAAAAGATGCCGGTAACTTACACCTGTATGGAATGAAGACTTACCATCAGAGAATGATTCATTCAGAGTTTTTATCAGTTCGTCAGCTTCAGAGGTAGATATATGTCCGGCCGAATGATTTTTTATTCTGCCCGATTCATCAATAGTTATAAGATTGCATCTCATCGCCATCTCATCATCAGCAATGTCAATACCCATACTTGCTGCCTCCAGGCTCCCTCTTCCTTCAAAAACGTTATCAAGATCATATCCCAAGAGGGAAAGATGAGCTATTTCACTACCAGGTGTATATCCATCAGGCACTGTATAAAGCATACCGCTTTTGCCTTCTTTAGCCAGACGGTCCATATTAGGAGTATGAGCGGCCTGAATAGGAGTGAGGCCTTCAAGTTCGGGACATGGAGTATCTGCCATGCCGTCGCCAAGTATAATAATTTTCTTCATAAGCATCTACCCTAAAATTTTACCTGATATTTGCAATGCTGATTATATCGGCGAATACTCCTGCCGCAGTCACTTCAGCGCCCGCACCATAGCCTTTTATCACCATAGGAAACTCCATATATCGTTCTGTGGTGAGAAGAATCACATTATTACTACCTTCAAGAGAATAGAAAGGATGCTCAGGGCCGACCAGGCGCAAACCAACCTTAACCTTCCCTTTATCAAGAGCTGCTACGAATCGGAAGTGCGAATTATTTTTTTCTGCATCCGCACGTTTTCTTTCAAAATCCTCATCTAACATCTTTACTTTCTCAATAAATTCCTCAGCTTCTCCATTAAACAGAGAATCCGGTACAAAAAGATTTTTCTCAACATCTTCCTGTTCCACCCGATATCCGGCCTCGCGAGCTAAAATCACAAGTTTTCTAACTACATCTTTCCCCGATAGGTCGATTCTTGGATCCGGTTCGGTGAATCCGGCTTCCTTTGCAAGAGTAATTGCCTTGCTTAGCGGAACGTCTTCTGCAAGCACATTAAAAATATAATTAAGTGTGCCCGACACCACTGCTTCGATTTTAAGGATCTTATCTCCTGAATTAATCAATGAATTTATAGTATTGATTATTGGAAGTCCTGCTCCCACATTGGTCTCGAAAAGATACTTCACATCCTTTTTCCTTGCAGTTTTTTTGAGTAGAAGATAAGAATCATAGTCGGAGGAAGCTGCTATTTTGTTGGCTGCCACTACATTTACATTGTTAGCCAATAAATCTGCATATAGATCCGCTATCTCCTTTGAGGCGGTACAATCAACGAAGACGGAATTAAAAATATTCATATTCAAAATATTCTCCTTCAGTATCTCGGGATTGCTGTCGATTCCTTCCGTTTCAAGCAATTCACGGAAGCGAGTGATGTCAATTCCATCGCGTTTGAATACAGCTCTACGACTGGTGGAAATACCCACTACATTAAGTTTCAGATTCTTTTCCTTTAATAGCTTATCCTGTTGTTTTGCAATTTGTTTCAACAAAATACTTCCGACATTTCCAATACCGGCAAGAAATATATTAAGAACCTGACTTTCAGAAAGGAAGAAAGAATCATGAATCACATTTAAAGCTTTTCTCAGACTCCTCTTGTCGATAACGAAAGAAATATTAGTCTCTGAGGCTCCTTGGGCGCACGCAATCACATTAATACCATTGCGTCCCATTGTATTGAAGAGTTTGCCTGCCAGGCCCGTAGTATGTTTCATATTCTCACCTACCACTGCAACAGTAGCAAGATTATGTTCAGCCTTGATGTCGTTAAACATTCCTGACTCAAGTTCAGTGGCAAATTCCTCTTTAAGAGTTTCCACAGCCAATTCTGCATCTGCGTTTCTAACTGCTATGGTTGTATTATTCTCACTGGCAGCCTGACACACGAGGAAAACACTTACCCCCTTATTCTTCAGGGCATCGAAGATTCGTGAATTCACACCAATCACACCAACCATGCACAGACTTGTGATTGTTACCAGGCAAGTATCATTGATTGAAGAAATTCCTTTTATGGGTTTTTGACTTTTAACTGACTTATCATTGCTAATGAGGGTTCCGGGGGCTTGTGGGTTAAAAGTATTCTTTACCAGAATGGGAATATTCTTGTGATATACAGGATATATTGTTGGTGGATAGATCACCTTTGCGCCGAAATTACATAACTCCATTGCCTCTGTAAAAGTGAGTGTATCGATTACATAGGCATTGTCGATTACTCTTGGGTCGGCAGTCATGAAACCATCTACATCCGTCCAGATTTCAAGTATCTCCGCATTCATAGCAGCAGCCATAATAGATGCTGTGTAATCCGATCCTCCTCTTCCGAGGTTCGTAATTTCTCCGTTGGAATCAGACGATATGAATCCTCCGATCACTGCTGTTTCCCACTCATCGGATGAGAAGGTTTTTTCTATTAGAGAATTTGTGAGCGTAGAATCCAGCACATGACTTCCATAAGCATTTTTCTTTGTCCTTATGAAAGTTCTTGAGTCGAAATGGGTGGCTCCTTCTATGATGTTTGCCACGATGAAGCTTGAAAGGCGCTCACCGTAACTTACGATGATGTTTAAAGCTCTCGGAGAAAGGTCGTGGAGTAATGTGACACCTTTGAATATATTTCCCAATTCTTCAAGCATCAATTTTACTATAGACAATGTGGCTTGCCTCCTATTCTCCGATACTGCCTTTTCGATAATGTCAAGATGGCGCTTTACAATGACAGCGTATGAATCGAGATAGTCGATATCTCCTTTCATGGCAAGGCGAGCAGTGGAAATAAGTAGATCAGTGATACCCCCTAATGCCGAGACCACTACAATTTTTTTTCCTTTGCTTTCGCGTACTACTTCTTTAACATTAAGAATACTATCAACAGATCCAACCGAAGAGCCGCCAAATTTCAATACTTTCATCAGAATATTAGTTTAGACAGTTTTACTGTCGTAAAAGGATACTACCCCCAATAATTATATAAATAATAAATATTTAATTTATGAGAAGATGAAAAATCTGAATGGCTATGGCAAAACCAAAATTTTGCCATAGCCCTTCAAATCAAATTATAAACTGAAGTGCCTCATGGTACAAAAAAGAGTTGCATTTCATCAGTTATTTTCAGGACGGAGCTGACGCACCACGGCACCAACTTGCCACATTTCACTCTCACGAAGATCTTTGAGTTCTTTCTCAAGACCTTCGCGATATCCGGGCTTGGAGTTGGAATCGATTGAATTCTGCGCTTCAACCCCTGTTGCTACACTGGTGTAGAGCTTTTCAACTACAGGCTTGATTGCATCATGGAATGGACCCATCCAGTCGAGGGCACCACGCTGGGCAGTAGTGGAGCAGTTGGCATACATCCAATCCATACCTTTGGCAGCGAATAGAGGCATTAGAGACTGGGTGAGCTCTTCCACAGTTTCGTTGAAAGCCTCAGATGGTGAATGTCCATTCTCACGAAGCACCTCATATTGCGCAAGCAGCAATCCCTGGATAGCACCCATCAGCGAACCGCGTTCACCTGTGAGATCGCTATAAGCCTCTCTCTTGAATGTGGTCTCAAAGATATAGCCGGATCCAATTCCAATTGCAAGTGCAAGAGTACGATCGAGAGCGTGACCTGTGTAATCTTGTTCAACCGCGTAGCTTGAATTTAGACCGCGACCCTCAAGGAACATTGTTCTCAAGGATGTTCCCGAACCCTTGGGCGCAACAAGAATTAAATCAACATCCTTCGGAGCCACTACTCCTGTTCTCTCGGGCCATGCAATGGCAAATCCATGAGAGAAATAGAGAGCTTTGCCAGCAGTGAGGTGCTTTTTGATTGTGGGCCATACTGAAATCACAGCGGCATCGGATAGCAGGCACATGATGATAGAGGCCTTCTCACAGGCTTCTTCAATAGAGAAGAGTGTTTCACCTGGTACCCATCCGTCGGCAACAGCCTTCTCGAAAGTTTTACCCTCTCTTTGGCCTACTATGACATTGAATCCGTTATCTCTCAGATTCATTGCCTGACCGGGACCCTGCACACCGTATCCAATTACAGCGATCGTTTCATCTTTAAGGATCTCACGAGCCTTTTCCACAGGGAATTCATCACGTGTAACAACTGTCTCTTCGATTTCACCAAATTTAAGTTTTGCCATATCTAAATATTTATTTTTCCTTATGCATCCTTTTTTGTAAAAAGAATTGAACCTAATTTACGATAAAAAGGAACGCAACGGGGATGATTAATAATTGACCTCTTCATTATAAAGATTAGGAAGGAGCGCGACCCTGAGAACATCAACTCTCTTCTCAATCTGTTTCATAATCTGATTCATTATTTCAGGAGCGCACCGGAATACCACCGTTATCTTATGTACACCGTCGGTAGAGCATGCTTTTGCCTCAAGATATTCAATATTGACACATCTCCGGCTGAATGTCATCGCAACCTGATGGAGAACCCCGACATGGTTTTCTGAATAGACCTCAATAGTATATAACTGTGGTTGTATCATTATCAATTTTGATTTTTATAATATACATTTTCTTCCAACAAAATATCATCCACACCCGCTCCCGGAGGAGTCATCGGGAATACCATATCAGTTGGCTCTATGTTGATATTAAGCAGATAAGCTCCATCTGTGTCAGCCATACGCTGTATCGCCAGGTCAAGTTGATCGCGTGAAGACACATCTTCTGCAGGGATTCCGTATGCTTCAACAAGCATCTTGAAATCAGGATTCAGCATGGGAGTGGCGCAAAAACGTCCGCCAAAAAACAAATGTTGCCATTGTCGCACATTTCCAAGGAAATTATTGTTAAGCAATACAATCTTTACCCCCACATTATATTCCATTATCATTCCTAATTCCTCGATAGTCATCTGCAATCCTCCATCACCGACAAAAAGAACCACTTCGCGATCCGGACATGCTATTTTAGCTCCTATGGATGCCGGGAGGCCGAATCCCATAGTGCCGAGCCCACCTGAAGTCACAATACTTTTCGGAGATTTGAATCTGAAGTATTTCACAGCAAACATCTGATTCTGACCCACATCGGTGACCAGTACCGCATTGTCATCAAAGGCCTCACTCACCTTGGAAATCACCTCTCCCATGAGCATCTTGCCATCCGGAGTATCAGGGTGAAGCTCACGCTGCATTACCTTCTCTTTTTCAATATTCTCATGTGGTGTGAAAGACTCAATCCATTCATCATGAACATTCGAATTGATAAAGGGCAACATTTTTTCAAGAGCTTTTCCCACGCATCCATGAATATGGACATCACTTTTTATACATTTATCAAATTCACTGGAATCGATATCTACATGTATTATCTTAGCTTGAGGAGCATATTTCTTCACATCTCCGGTGACACGGTCATCAAATCTCATTCCCAAAGCAATTATCACATCAGCCTTGTTGGTATTGATATTGGGACCGATATTACCATGCATTCCCAACATTCCTTTATTAAGAGGATGATCAGAGGGGATAGATGAAAGACCCAGCATAGTAGTGGCAACCGGAATTTTAGCTTTCTCAGCCAACTGAAGAAGAAGGTTTTCAGCTTTTGCAATAGCAATTCCATGGCCTGCCAGAATCATTGGTCGAGATGATTTATTGATCATCTCGGCAGCTTCAAGGATAATATCATCCTTTATATCAGGAGAAGGGTGGTAGCTTCTGATGTATTCACATGATTCCTGTTTATATTCCGCCAACCCCGTCTGCGCATCTTTAGTAAGATCAACTACCACAGGACCGGGTCTGCCAGAGTTGGCAATATAAAAAGCTTTGGCTATTGCAGCAGAAATATCTTCCGGTTTTCTCACCTGGACTGTCCATTTTGTGACAGGAAGAGTCACGCTTACAATATCTGATTCCTGAAAGGCATCTTTACCGAGGAAAGGAGTAGCCACCTGCCCGGTGATGGCAACAATGGGTGTGCTGTCGATAAGCGCATCATTAAGACCGGTAAGAAGATTCATGGCTCCTGGGCCGGATGTGGCGAACACCACGCCCGTCTGACCTGAGACTCTCGCAAATCCTTCAGCGGCATGAATGGCTCCCTGCTCATGTCGGGCAAGAAAATGATTTACAATATGTGTATAATCATAAAGACTATTATATACAGGCATGATAGTTCCACCAGGGTATCCAAAGATATTCTTCACTCCCTGATCGATCAAAGACTTAATTAAAATCTCAGCACCGGAAATTTTATTACTCATAAGAATAAAGGGATTATATATCGGTTCTAACTCCTCCTTTGTCAGCGGAAGTAACTGAAGCAGCGTAGGCCTTTAAAGCGCGGCTCACATGCCTGTCTCTACCTCGGGGAGTGAAAGCTTCCTTTCCGAAAGCCAGTTCTTCCTCCCGACGCTTTTCAAGTTCTTCATCGGAAATTCTAACATTTATTGATCTCTGCGGGATATTTATATCAATAATATCTCCATCCTTTATCAAAGCAACATTTCCACCGGCAGCAGCTTCGGGAGAAATATGTCCAATCGAAAGTCCTGATGTGCCTCCCGAAAAACGGCCATCGGTGATAAGAGCACATTCTTTTCCGAGATGTTTACTTTTTATATAACTTGTAGGATAAAGCATCTCCTGCATTCCCGGTCCGCCTTTAGGCCCTTCATAAAGAATCACCACAACGTCACCGCTTTTCACTTTGTCGGAAAGAATGCCATGCACGGCCTCCTCCTGTGATTTAAATACTTTTGCCGGACCGGAAAAAACAAATATACTTTCATCTACCCCTGCAGTCTTTACTACACAGCCGTCTTGTGCAATATTTCCTTTCAATACAGCAATTCCACCATCTTTGACATAAGCATGATCATAATCCCTCACGCATCCCTGACTACGATCTGCATCAAGGATCTCATAGGTCGAATCATTTGAAGCCATTTCTGTGGTCCTCACTCTACCGGGGGCTGAATGCCAAAGCTTGTCGGCTTCGTCAGAATAGTTGCAGCCATTAATAGCATATTTATCAATAGCTTCCTGCAATGTAAGGCCGTCAACTCTTTTCACAGAAGTATCGAGCAAACCTTGATCGGAAAGTTCTTTCATTATTGAAAGGATACCTCCGGCACGATTCACATCCTCTATATGGTAGGAACTGTTAGGTGCAACTTTACATAATACAGGGGTTTTACGCGATAGAGAATCAATATCATCCATTGTAAAATCCACCTTCGCCTCATTTGCCACGGCAAGAAGGTGAAGCACGGTGTTGGTGCTTCCACCCATTGCAATATCCAATGTCATGGCATTAATCATCGCGGAGCGTGAAGCTATGCTTCCGGGAAGAACGCTTTCATCTCCATCCATATAATATTTATAGGTATTATCAACAATAAGTCGGGCAGCTCTTTTGAACAGATCCAATCTATTGACATGAGTGGCAAGAATTGTGCCGTTACCCGGCAGGGCAAGTCCCAAGGCCTCGTTAAGAGAGTTCATAGAGTTTGCTGTAAACATTCCGGAGCAAGATCCACATGTGGGACATCCATTTTTTTCAAGTTGTTCCACTTCCTTATCATCCTTAGATTCATCTGCAGAATCAATCATTATATCTATAAGATCCACCTTTTTGCCGGATACATCTCCCGCTTCCATGGGGCCTCCTGAAACGAACACGGTGGGTATATTGAGTCGCATGGCTGCCATCAACATTCCGGGAGTTACCTTGTCACAGTTGCTGATGCATATCATGGCATCGGCTTTATGTGCGTTCACCATATATTCCACAGAATCTGCAATTAGGTCACGGGAGGGGAGGGAATATAACATCCCATCATGACCCATAGCTATTCCATCGTCAATAGCTATAGTATTGAATTCTGCTGCAAAACATCCGCATTTCTCGATTTCGGCCTTTACCTGCTGTCCTATTTCATGAAGATGTGTATGTCCGGGCACAAATTGAGTGAATGAATTCACAACAGCAATAATTGGCTTACCGATCTGATTTTCCTTCATTCCGTTGGCACGCCACAAAGCCCTTGCGCCGGCCATGCGCCTCCCAAAAGTGCTGTCGTAGCTTCTGAGTTTATTAACCATAATCTTTCTACCTAAAGAAGGGTGGAATAATGCAAAGCAACTAATGAAATCTTTCCACCGTTAAATTTGAGCTGGTAAAATTATGCAAAATTTTATAAAAAGCCAAATTTTCATGACATATATCTTAAAAATTATTATAAAATGTAGGCAAATACGGAAAATTTGAAACTAATTACCAATCCGGATTCACTTATATTATATTCGAAACATGATTTGATGTTATCCTATTTTTGTTGTATATTTGCAAATTAATAATGGAAGGTGAGAAACTTCACAAGAATTTCTCTTTACGAACCATTCTATCATATCAAAATAAATATTTATGAGAAAATTTATAATGGGGTCGTTAGCATTGGCCTCCGTAATCGCCTTTGCCGATGAGAGCAACGGCGCATCATCCAATCCTCTTATTACAGGAGGGACGGGAATTTATGGCACATTGCCATTTAATACCCTTCAACCTTCCGATTATGAAGAGGGGGTGACCGAGGGAATTCGTCTTAGAAATCAGGAGATAGACGGTATTGTGAAGCAGCGTAGTGTGCCGACATTCGAAAATACTATCGCTCCTTTAGATCGAAGTGGAGAAGGGTTGACCCGTTCTATACTTGCCTTGAGCAATCTTGAAGCAGCTTCCGGAGACACGGTTATGATGAATGTTCTTGCTCGTGTAACTCCTGCATTATCTCAACATGAAACAGATGTGATATTAAATGAGGATCTTTGGAACCGTATTCGTCAAGTATATGATCTCAGAGAAAAAGACTCTTCTCTTACTCCGGAGCAGAAACGCCTGATAGAAGAGACCTATGAAAGTTTCGTTCTGGCGGGAGCGGCTCTGGAAGGGGAATCAAGGGAAAAATACAGAAAGCTAAATTCTGAACTTTCAGATCTGACTGTAAAATTTTCTCAGAATGTTTCAAACGGTATGAAAGATCCTAATCGTGTGTTATGGCTTAAAAAAGATGATTTGACCGGTATTCCTGATGGAATTAAGGATGCATACAGAGCTGCAGCTAAGGAGGCTTTGGAACAGCAAGGAAAGAACGATGATGAGTCCTTGTATCTGGTGACGGTTTTCGCTCCATCATATATGCCATTCATGAAATATTCAGATCGAAGAGATCTTCGCCAGAAACTATATCAGCTTAACTCAAGTCGCAATATTGGCGGAGAATTCGACAATGTGCAGATTCTTAAGGACATTGCCAATATACGCCTCGAGATAGCCCAACTAATGGGGAAGAAGACCTTCGCTGAATATAAGCTTCAATCCACTATGGCAAAGACCCCTCAGGCTGTTATGGAGTTTCTCGAAAACCTTCGTAAAAATTATACCGAACCTATGAGGGGAGAATTAGCGGAGATTCAAGAATTTGCACGCAAGACAGAAGGGGATGACTTCGCTCTTGAGGCATGGGATTACTCATATTGGAGCGATAAACTGAAGAGTGAGCGTTATTCCTTTAATGACGAGGATATGAAGCCATATTTTGAGCTTGCTAATACTATCGACGGAGTGTTCGGCTTAGCCACCAAGCTTTATGGCTATAAATTTAAGGAAAACAAAGATATCGAAGTTTACCATCCGGATGTTAAGGCATACGAGGTGTATGAAGATAATGGAAATCTTCTCGGTATACTTTATGCCGACTTTTTCTATCGTCCCGGTAAAAGTCCCGGCGCATGGATGACAGAATTCCGTACGGAAACAAAAAGTGAAAAAGGGGAAAAGGAGATACCTTTGATTTCCATCGTATGCAATTTCTCCAAACCCGTTGGGAATGAGCCGGTACTGTTGACTCCTTATGAAGTGGAGACATTCCTTCATGAATTCGGTCATGCGCTTCATGGCCTTTCTTCCGAGGCTACCTATGCCTCTCTAAGTGGCACTAATGTCAAGCACGATTTCGTGGAGCTGTTCTCACAGTTCAATGAAAATTACCTTACTGAAAAAGAGTATCTGGATGGTTTTGCCAAACATTATAAGACCGGTAAAAAAATGCCTCAGTCGCTGATTGACAAATTCATAAAGTCATCGCAATATGGAGCAGCCTACGCATGTATGCGTCAGCTTGGATTCGGTTATCTCGACATGGCTTATCATTCGATAGAAGAGCCTCTCCGTGCTTCAGCTGATATTGCTGTATTCGAAAAAAGTGCACAGGAACCTGTGAAGTGTTTTGAGGTAGTTGAGGGTTGTCTCACATCCCCCTCATTCGGACATATATTCTCCGGAGGATATGCCGCAGGATATTATGGATACAAATGGAGTGAAGCATTGGATGCAGATGCTTTCGCAGCTTTCAAGGAAAATGGGTTGTTTGACAAGAAAACTGCAAAGAGATTCAGAAAAATGCTTCAGAGTGGCAATACGGAGGATCCAATGGTTCTATATAAGGAGTTCCGTGGAAAAGAACCTACAGTTGACGCTCTAATGAAACGTGATGGAATAATAAAGAAATAATAAATAAGTATAATATAAATATTTTGTTATGGTGATTCAACGATGGCAGTCATTACTACTTTTGCTGGCAGCGGCTTGTATGGGGTTCTTCACCTTCATGTCGCTTGGGCAAGTGCAACTGCCGGATTACACTCTAAATTTCACCACCTTTGGATTCTCCTATGAAGGTGAAAGCGATCAATTGGCTCAGACCGGTTATCTGATGCACACCTGGGGATTCTTTGTGGTATCCTTGTTAAGCAGTATTCTTCCACTGATTAATATCTTTACGTTTAAGAATCTGAGATTGCAGAAGAGGGTATGCATCATAGAACTTCTGCTCCTAATAGCTGTGATTTCCACCGGTGCCATCTACGGATATACCGGAATCGAAGGAGGAAGCGTTAGCTGGTCTTCTCTAATATGCGCTCCATTCATAGCTTTAGTAATTATAGTGATGGCCTACAATCGTATAAATGCAGATGATAAGCTACTTAAATCTGCTGACAGGCTTAGATAAAAGGGCCCTTATTATGCAGCCGGCACTAAAACAGGATCTTCCTCGGGAGATCCTGTTTTTTCTTATAGAATCTATTTTTAGTTTGCAGATGAAATGCGGAGCAAGATAATGGATATTTAAAATTTGAATTTGTAAAATTGGAGCTTAATACTTAAATTTGAAATCTAAAACCACACAGACTTGCCAACCACCAATCGAAAATACATAGCTATCGACCTGAAGTCATTCTATGCCTCAGTGGAATGCGTTGAAAGGGGCCTTGATCCGCTTGACACGTGTCTTGTTGTAGCTGACTCAAGTCGCACAGAAAAAACTATCTGCCTGGCGGTATCTCCTGGATTGAAGAAATTCGGCATAGGAGGAAGACCGCGCTTGTTTGAAGTTGTGCAACGAATTAGAGAGGTCAATCGTACCCGTGGACAGCAGGAAACCTCCTTTTCTTATAAGGAGCTCATGAGAGACCACCGCAAAAAGGTGGATTATGTAGTGGCACCCCCTCGAATGGCATTCTATATTGATTACAGCACGCGTGTATATAATGTATATCTTCGTTATATCTCAAAAGATGACATTCATGTATATTCT
The DNA here is from genome assembly GCA_947177405.1 of uncultured Porphyromonadaceae bacterium. GTDB lineage: Bacteria > Bacteroidota > Bacteroidia > Bacteroidales > Muribaculaceae > Lepagella. The sequence goes on from CAMWUJ010000016.1 coordinate 30,184, forward strand.
ATTGATGAAGTATTCATAGATGTGACTGATTATCTCAAAGCTTACCGAATGTCGGCTCATGACCTGGCGCTTGTCATCATAAGGGATATACTTGCCGAGACAGGAATCACCGCAACAGCCGGAATAGGAGACAATCTGTATCTATCCAAGATTGCCATGGATATCGTGGCAAAGAAAATGCCACCTGATAAAGATGGAGTTAGGATTGCAGAGTTGTCTGAACTCAGCTATAGGGAATTGCTATGGAACCATAGACCCCTTACGGATTTCTGGAGAGTGGGAAAAGGCACAGCCCGGCGGCTTGCCACCTACGGGATAGACACTATGGGGGGAATAGCCGCTTGTTCCCTGGAGCATGAGGATATTCTTTATAGTCTGTTCGGTGTTAATGCTGAATTATTAATCGACCACGCATGGGGGTGGGAGCCGGTGACTATAAAAGATATAAAGAATTATCGCCCTGAAAATCATTCCTTAAGCAGCGGCCAGGTATTATCGGAGGCTTATACCTATGAAAAAGCTCGCGTAGTGATTGAGGAGATGGCCGACAGCCTCTCTCTTGAAATGGTTGAAAAAAGAGTGATGACCAATCAGTTGGTGCTTCATATTGGTTATGACGTGGACAGTCTTGCCAATCCGTCGATAAGTGCAGTCTATAGTGGCACTCTTCATAGAGACCATTATGGGCGGATAGTTCCATCGCCGTCTCATGGTTCGGTAAATCTTGCCTGTTATACATCCTCATCCAGAAAACTGACTTTGGCGACTTTGGAATTATTTGATAGGATTGTGAACCATTCCCTACTATTCAGACGTCTTAACATAGCAGCAACCAATCTAAAAAGCGAATGTGAGTTGAACGGGAAACCCAGTTGCGTGCAGTTGGATCTTTTTTCCAATTACGAATCGATCGCTCATGAGATCAAAAAGGATAAAAAGTCCATACAGGAGGAATATGCACGACAACAGCTAATTCTGGAATTGCGAAAGAAATTTGGTAAAAATGTAATTCTTAAAGGTATAAATTTTGCCGAAGGCGCCACTCAAAAACAAAGGAACGGACAGATAGGGGGACATAAGGCATAAATATAAGTGTTAAAATAATGATAGAATTAAACAGAATCATACATCTGCCTCATTACGAGCCCCAATCGCATGCTCGGATGCCTATGGAAAACAGGGCAGCTCAATTTGCACCATTCTCGGCACTTGACGGTCTTGAGGAATCGATTGAGAGAGCGGCCAAGGGAAAATAATGAATTTAATGATAAAACTATGAATTATAGAATATTGCTTATAATAACGGTATGTCTTAACGCTCTGGTGAGTATGGGAGGACGACCACTGAAAATATTATGTATAGGAAACAGTTTCTCAGAAGATGCAGTGGAGCAGGATCTTCACAGGCTTGCCGAACTTGGTGGCCATGAGATGATAATAGGAAATCTGTATTTTCCAGCCTGTTCGATAGACCGTCATTGGAACAATCTTATAAACAATACGCCGGATTATAGTTTTCGAAAAATAGGTCTGAACGGGAAAGCGGATACCATCAATAACTGCACAATCTCCCGGGCTTTGAGGTCTGAGAGTTGGGATATCATTACATTTCAGCAGGGGAGCGCTGTTTCCGGGGTGTATAGTTCATACAAGGAGTTGCCTCGTCTTATAAAAAGAGTAAGACAGATAGTAGGGCGCCGTCCTAAATTCTTATGGCATCAGACATGGTCGTATGCACCTGCTTCAACCCATCCCGGATTTAAGAAATATTCCAATGATCAACTCCGGATGTACGCCTCTATAATATATTGTACCAAGAAGGTCCTGGAAGAGAACCCGGAATTAAAAGGCGTTATCCCTACGGGAACAGCCATACAGGATGCACGCACTTCGTTCTTGGGAGACAATCTTACACGCGACGGGTATCATCTTGATTTGACTGTAGGGAGATACATCGCTTCTTGCACATGGTATGGTGTTTTATTTTCCAGGCCATTCACACTTCAGACCTATATACCGAAAGGAATGACATTGGAGGAGGGTGAAATCTGTAGGAAAGCGGCATCGGAGGCCATACTTCACCCATATAGCATTATCAACCTCGATATGATAAAAAAATAAGGGAATAGGGATAAAACTGATAAAAACGCATTGGAAATTTTTGTTTAAGTAACATAAAATTTATAATTTTGCATATAAAACGTGTTCCAGAATATGGCAAAAGAACTTAAGAATCTAACAAAAAGATCAGATAATTACTCACAATGGTATAACGAGCTGGTTGTTAAAGCTGATTTGGCTGAGCAATCGGCAGTAAGAGGTTGTATGGTAATCAAACCTTACGGTTATGCTATTTGGGAAAAAATGCAGCGACAGCTGGATGAGATGTTTAAGGCAACCGGTGTTCAGAATGCCTATTTTCCATTGTTGATACCGAAATCTTTCCTTTGCCGAGAGGCGGAACATGTGGAAGGTTTTGCAAAGGAGTGTGCAGTTGTTACGCATTACAGATTGAAAAATGATCCTGATGGAAGCGGAGTAATTGTCGATCCTGCTGCGCGCCTTGAAGAGGAACTTATCGTACGTCCTACTTCAGAGACTATTATCTGGGGAACATATAAGAATTGGATTCACAGTTATAGAGATCTGCCCCTGCTGATAAATCAGTGGGCAAATGTGATGCGATGGGAGATGCGTACGCGTATGTTCTTACGCACATCTGAATTCTTATGGCAGGAAGGCCACTGTGCTCATGCCACAGCTGAAGAATCGGAGAAACGCACGGTAGAGATGATCAATGTGTATGCAAATTTTGCGCAGAATTATATGGCAATGCCTGTGACAATTGGCGTGAAGAGTCCTAATGAGCGTTTTGCCGGTGCAATCAATACATATTCCATTGAAGCCATGATGCAGGATGGGAAAGCACTTCAAGCAGGCACCAGTCATAACCTGGGTCAGAATTTTGCCAAGGCTTTCGATGTAACTTTCATGAATAAAGATAATAAGCCTGAATATGTATGGGCCAATTCATGGGGAGTCTCAACCCGCCTTATGGGAGCACTGATAATGACTCATAGTGATGATAACGGTCTTGTGCTTCCTCCTCGTCTTGCGCCTATTCAGGTTGTGATTGTACCCATATATAAGAATGCAGATGGTCTTAAAGCCATTTCTGATGCTGTGATGCCGTTGGTTGAGGAATTGCGCTTGAAAGGGATAAGTGTGAAATACGATGACGCCGACAATCGTCGTCCCGGATTCAAATTTGCTGACTATGAACTTAAAGGTGTACCGGTACGTCTTGCAATCGGGCAGAGAGACCTTGAAAATGGTACAATCGAGCTGATGCGTCGTGACACCCTTGAGAAAGAAACACTTCCCCTTGTAGATATTGTGTCAGTGGTTGAAAATACACTTGCTGATATGCAAAACAATCTATTCAATAAAGCATTGGAAAGAAGAGAAAGTCGTACCATTTCAGTGGATTCGTATGAGGAATTCAAGGAAAAGATTGAAGATGGCGTATTCATTATGGCTCATTGGGACGGTACTGCTGAAACCGAAGAAAAAATCAAAGAAGAAACCAAAGCTACTATTCGGTGCATACCATTGGAAGGAGATAAGACCCCCGGAGTATGCATGGTGACCGGGAAACCATCCTCTCAGAGAGTGATATTTGCACGTTCATATTAACCAGGGGGTAATTCCCCTTGAATTCACTACATATACAAATGGCCAAAAGAGGGATTTTCATAACATTGCCGTTGTTAGTCAGTAGTATTGCTCTGACTCCTGCGGCTATGGCCTTGACTGTAGAAGACTATTGCAATCCTAAAGTTTCGGCTCCGAAAGGTATAAAAGCAATCACACCGTTGTCGGATGGACTGACTTATTCCGCTATAAGCGATGACGGAAAGAGAATTGAAATCTATAGCTACAAGACAGGAAAGATGATTTCTGTCATGTTTGATGTAGATAATACCAAAGGTGACTTGAAAATAAGTGAGTTCGATGGATATACACTTAGTTCCAACGAAAAGAAGATTCTTTTATGGAACGATGTAGAACGCATCTATCGCAGATCTTTTTCTGCCCGCTTTTTTGTATATGACATAATGAGAGGAACCTTAAAAGAGGTTTCTGACAAAGGACGTCAGCGAGACGCAGTTATGTCTCACGATGGAAGAATGGTGGCCTATACCAGAGATAATAATATCTACATTTCAAATCTCGACTATGGCACAGACTATGCCGTGACTGAAGATGGGGAAAAGAGAAAAATAATCAATGGCTCTTCAGATTGGAGTTATGAGGAAGAATTTTCTCTGGTAAATACTATTAGATGGAGTGGCGATGACAACACGCTGGCATTTGTGAGATTTGACGAAAGTGATGTTCCGGTATATGGTTTTGATAATTATAAGAGCTATTGTGAAGGAGACGTATTAAGCGACATATACCCTAAAGATTATTCTTATAAATATCCGTTGGCTGGTTACCCGAATTCGAAAGTAACAGTCCATTCTTTTGATCTTGATACTCGTATAACCAAGAAAATGGAGCTCGACTTAGAGAACCAGTATATTCCTTCCATCGAATTTGATGGAGCAGGAGAAAATCTGATGGTCATGGTGCTGAATCGTGATCAAAATCATCTCCGACTTTTCCGGGTAAATCCCAAATCTACGGTTGCTCATCTTTTATTAGAAGAGAAGAGCAGGGCATGGCTTAGTCCTGAAGCTTATCAAATGACTGATTACCGTAAGAATTCCTTCATAATAGGAAGTGAGCGTACCGGATATCGTCACTTGTATGAATACGATTATAACGGAAATCTCCTGCGTCAGTTGACAAAGGGAGATTGGAACGTTACGTCGTTATACGGAAAAGATGAGAAAAATGGAAAGTATTATTTCCAATCAACGATCACCAGTCCCATTAACCGTACATTGAACAGTGTGGATATAAAGGGAAATATGACTACTATCGGCAAATCTGAAGGAACGACTCAAGCTTCTTTCAGCAAAACCATGCAGTATTATATATCCAATTACAGCACAGCTTCGATTCCCAATCAATATACAATATGCGATAATTCCGGTAAAAAGATGGTGGACCTGGAGTTGAATGGAGAATATTTCAATAGATTTGAAAGTGCTCCTAAAAAGGAATTCTTGAAGATTCCTAACAATTCCGGAGAAGAGATGAATGCCTATATCATAAAGCCGGCTAATTACGATTCCAGTCATAAATATCCTCTCCTAATGTATCAATACAACGGCCCGGATTCACAAGAGGTGTTGAACCGTTGGAAAATGGAAGGTGTATATTATCTTGCATCACAAGGTTATATAATTGCATGTGTTGATGGGCGAGGTACAGGAAACAGAAGTCGAGAATGGGCATATAGTGTTTATTGTCAGCTTGGTAAATATGAAACCGAGGACCAAATCTCTGCTGCCAGATATCTTATGAACCTACCATATATTGACTCGGACAATATCGGATGTTTCGGGTGGAGCTACGGAGGATATATGACATTAATGGAGTTGTCGGCGCCATCATCTCCATTTAAGGTAGGAGTTTCAATGGCTCCGGTAACCGACTGGAGATTCTATGATTCCATTTATACGGAGCGTTATATGAAAACTCCTTCACAGAATCAGACAGGATATGATCTCGCTTCCGCTCTTGGAAGAACAAAGGATATGAAATCGCGCTTGTTAATAATGTCGGGAACGAATGATGATAACGTACATTATTACAACACTCTGAAATATACTTCAAAATTAAATTTTGAGGGAAAGGTTTTCGACATGATGTCGTTCACCGGTTTTGAGCATAGTCTTCCTATGTGCAATGCGAGAGTTATGCTTTTCAGAAAAGTGAGTGATTTCCTCCAAACACATCTTAAATAAAGAGACCGGGAAATGGAAGATCTTCAGAAAGTAAATAGTGACCAGATTTATGTCTTTTGGAAAAATTTTTCCATAGGACTTCTTGTCATTATGTCTGTGATCGGTCTTTCAGCTATTCTCCCATATTTTTTCTCGCCTATAATTGCTTTAATTGCAGCAGCAATCTTATATACTATATTATATAATAACCGTTTGACCCATCGGTCAAATTGTATGCTTGTGATTTTTGCAATTTTCTTTTGCACCGTAGCATATTCTTTTTCAACCATTATAATCAATATCCTTGATATATGGCATATACTGCCATTTTCGCTGCCTAAGGTATTTTCATTTTTCAATCATCCTTTCGTTCCGACCTTACTACTTGATCCTATATGTCTTATAGTTGTTGTGGTAGTCTATTTACGAAGGAAAAAGATGTCTATATGTGTCAATTGTAAATTGTCAACCGGAGACTATAGCGGTCGAAGCAGAATAGGAGCGATATTATCCTCAGAGTCATATCTTCAACTTAGAAACCTGATCCTTTTATTTGGAGTGTTGACAGCGGCAGTGTGGGGTTATTATGTATTTTACTTCGTAGATGCCGAGCTTAACGGTCGTGATTACTATGTTTTTATTTGGCTCAATATAATAGGATTTGTATTTGATGAATTATATTTTGCATTCAGATATTATAATCTCTATCTTGACCTGAAAGAGAATAATGAGATAATCACTCAGGAAGAGCTAAATGACATGACCTCCAAGACTTATCTGCGTTTCTACGTGATTTGTGGAGATAATATGTTTGTCAATACTCGCGTGGTTGATACTTCAAGAGGAGCCGAGCCGGTTCTGGATACACCTTTTTTCACAAAAAGAAGCGTGAATGGTATAACTATTCCAGAGATCTCAACTCTAATCAAAAGGATGACGGGGACCGATAATGGAGAGCTTAGATTTTTCTATGGGAAGAAGACTCCGGGTCTTGATTTTCACAGTACATTGAGATATTTCTATTTCCTTGATGGAAGTCCGGAGGATTATCCTGAAATGAATGTGGAAGGTGAATGGATGGAATTCGATGTGATTAAAAGGATATATTCTTTTCATCCTGACAAACTAAGCGCTACTATGGTAAGCGATATCACTCGCATGGCTACTATAATATTAACTCAAAAGCTATTTAATGAAGATGGTTTCAGAAAAATCAAGCTAAAGAGTTATCAGCCGTCCTTTAATCTAAGGGAAGTGAAAAGAAACAGATATGACTTTCAGGAAGACAAGTGGATTAAGATATCTTTGTTTAATTCAGATACCAAACTTTATCGTCTGAAGAGATGGTGGAGAGGTGTGATAAATAATAAAGAAAATTCATCTCAGGAATGGAGTTAGAAACTGTAGCAATCGTAGGGCCTACAGCCAGTGGGAAAACGCGAAGAGCAGTCGAATTAGCACGTCATTTAGGTGGTGAGATTATTTCTGCTGATTCCCGTCAGGTGTATAAAAATATGGATCTCGGGACAGGAAAAGATCTCGATGAGTATCACGAGGTATCTTATCATCTGATTGATATATGTAATGCAGGAGAAAAATATAACTTACATAAATATCTTTCCGATTTCCAATCTGCTTATTCCGATATTTTAAATCGAGGTAGATTCCCAATAATATGTGGCGGTTCAGGCATGTATCTTGAAAACGCATTGAATGGAATCCGAATGCCTGAAGTTCCACCAAATGTTGATTTAAGAAATAATTTGTCAGCCAAAAGCCTTGAGGAATTGACACATATTCTCCAAGGGTATAAAACATTACATAATTCCACGGATATAGATACAAAGAAGCGAGCTATCAGGGCTATTGAAATTGAACAATTTTATGAAGATCATCCTGAGGAAGCGTTGAAAACAAAAAAAGAAACCTCAACCCCTTTAAAAGCTTGTATCATTGGACTGGATATATCGAGGGAGGCGAGAAGAAATTCTATTTCCCGACGGTTAAGAGAGAGACTGGAAAATGGAATGGTAAAAGAGGTTGAAACATTACTTTCAAATGGAATAACACCTGAAGATCTTATATATTATGGGTTAGAATATAAATATCTCACTCTATATTGTATCGGCAAACTATCCTATGAGAGAATGACCGAAGAACTTGAAATTGCGATTCATCAATTTGCAAAACGTCAAATGACATGGTTCAGAGGAATGGAGAAAAGGGGATTCCATATACATTGGATACCATACGATATTCAAGAATCAGATTTTTTAGAATTGGTAGATCAAATACTGCTAAAATAAAGAAAGCACTTGAATTTTCCTCTAAAGATTCAAGTGCTTTCTTTATTTTACTTTAAGGCTATTATTTTGATTTCAGGAAAAGGACAATATCCCGAGGAGAGAATTTTCTTCCTTTTAGAAGTAGAGAAGACGTATAAATTTTCCCTGCTAAAGATACTGCAATCAATGCGAAAATGTACAACACCACCAGTGAGAGTAATGATTGCCATAAAGGGACTGTAGCCGCCACCGCATTTACCGCCGCTATAGTAGCGCTTGTAAAAGGGAAGAATGAGCAAAAAATTACAAAAATATTAGAGGAATTAGTGACCGCATATTCGCCAATATAGAATGAGCCTAACAACAGGAAAGTAATAACTGTCATATAAGTTTGATTCTCGTTGTCTTTATCAGTCATGGCCCCACATGCGGCATATAAAGAACCATAAAAGACATAGCCACCTAAGAAAAATAGGAAAGACCATAGAAGGCCGGTGTAAAGCCTGTAATCGCTCAAATAATCCAGAGGAATATCCATATTAAGAATAAAACCAAGGAATAGAATAACTCCTACAACCATCATTGCCCAAATTAGGAACTGAGTTAAACCTATTAATCCGACTGAAATAATTTTTCCCAACATCATTGTACGTCCTGTGATACATGTGGCAAGCACCTCCATCACACGATTAGCCTTCTCTTTTTTTACTTTTGCAAAAATCTGAGCTCCATAAATCATGAGAAACAGAGCAAGAAAGATACCACACAACATTCCTAAAGACTGCATTCCGGTCATATCGCTTGGATCAGGGGCAGCAGGATTGGCAAGTTTCTTTGTTGCTTCCGAATCCTGCACAAGATAACCAATAAACAATGAAAATGCACCAAAAAGGACAGGAACAAGGAAAGTTCCTATCCAGAAAGACTTTGCCCTGATATCTGTCAGATATTCATTTTTTATAATTAAACCGAGTTGACTCATATTATAATTTTTCAAGTTGTGTATTTTATAAAAATATCATTAAGAGAGGGGAGAGCCTCCTCAAAATGAATGATGTTAGAATCTTTAGAGATCGAAACAAGCAACTCTCTATTACTTACATTCAATTCTTTACGAAGTCTGTAGGAATACCCTTTTCTTGAATCTTTTGCATCATAGGGAGTTATTTTCCTTACTAAAGAATTATCAACACCTTCTATCGCAATTGGAGACGAGGTTGTAATGAGTATCTCATCCGTTTTATTCTCTTCCTTTATATCAGCTATATTTCCGGATAGAAGTAGTTGACCATGATTAATAAGGGCTATGCTATCACACATATCCTCCACTGCATGCATATTGTGAGAAGAAAGCATTACCGTGGCACCTTGATTATGAAGGCGATCAATAAGTTGTTGAAGCAAAGCACCGTTTATAGGATCAAAACCACTGAACGGTTCATCGAGAATTACCAATTTCGGTTCGTGAACGAGCGTGGCAATTATCTGGACTTTCTGCTGATTACCCTTTGATAATTCTTTGAGTTTTCGAGATTCGTATCCTTCTATATTAAATAGTTTCAGATATTCTCTCATGACTTCACGCAATCGTCGAGGATCTCCACCTTTTAACTGGCCGAAGAATACAATCTGATTTGCAACAGTCATGTTGTCATAAAGTCCTCTTTCCTCAGGCATGTAACCGATATTTCTTGCGGTTTTGAGATTAATATCTTCGCCTAATATTTTGACTTCTCCATGGTCTTTCGACAAAATTCCATTTATGATTCTCAGTAAAGTAGTTTTCCCGGCACCGTTAGGGCCTAAAAGACCCATTATGGCACCCTCTTTAACATTTAAGTTCACATCTGATAATGCTTTGACTTTTTCAAAATGCTTATCCAAATGTTCTATGGTCAGTACATTCATATAATTTCAGTTAAAATGTCTTTCTTATTGAAAGTGGTGAAAGAATTCGTTCACCCAATCCCTTTGCCATTCCGGCCCTTAATAGAATCTTTTCGTTTATTTCAGCCTGTAGTTTTATTTCCAGATCAATGTCCCCATCCGCGCCCGCCTTGGATAACTGCTGAAAAAGTTGCTTGACCTGTTCATTAAGAATCTCGCTTTTCAATTCATTAAGAGCACGCGGCACCAATAGAAATAAACGATCCTCTTCTGTTTCCACCACGTTATTGTCCCGGTAATAAATATTGCTGAGCTGATGACGTTCTACAGCAAGTTCCGTAACAATTTCTCGGATTTCATCATCTTCATGGCTTGATAACATTTTCACCACGTAATTCTTATCAAAATCCCAAAGTTCTTTTGTTTTAAAAGATTTCAGGTTTGACTCAAGAATTTTTTCTTCTTTTTTTATATCGTCTAATAAAAGATCTTTTGATGCAATCTCTTTAAATCCTTCCTTCTGCATTTTTATGAGATGAACCTCGATCTCATCTATTTTTCGTTTGCGTGCACTGATGTACGATTCTTTTAGATCAAGGATTATCTCCATCAACTTTGAAAAGACAGGTATGGAGAATTCAATATTGTCTTTTTTCAGATCAAGTTTTATAAACTCCGCTATATTCCAATATTCCTGTTCAGTAGAAATATCCTCACCGGATTGCAATTCAATATCATGATTTTCACCTTTATTCTCAATAATACAGAAAGGTATAAATCCATATTTAACGCAATATAGAATCAGTTTCTTCTCAAGTTCGAAGAGCGGTGATAGTTTTGATAAGGAGGAGCTTTTTTTCTCAACGTAATACTGAGGCTGAGAATTATTAGTTATGCCGGCAAAGAAAGCTTCATCAGGGATTTCGCCTCTGCTATTTTCTTGTATAGGCCTTTCGATACTATCGATTTTAGACTTATTAACCTGGGAAGCATTATTACTGGGTCGAGAGGAATCCGGGGCAAAAGCAGATAAAGATTTTCTTGTCCTTTCTCGCTTCCATGTCGCTACCAATTCATTCCTCTTTTTTACAACAGACTTTAGAATTGTCTCCTCCGGAATATTCATCATTGAAGAACATTCCTGGATATAAACATCCCGGGCTATCGGATCTGAAATATGAGCTAAAGTGGTGACCATATCCCGGACGGCATCTATCCGTCGTTGTGGATCCGTCACCATGTCATCAACAAGAACACGTGCTTTAAAAGTGATTACATCAGTTTCATTTTCATTGACAAACTTTCGGAATTCTTCAGGTGTGTTTTTCCTTGCAAAAGAATCCGGATCATCACCATCCGGAAGCAAAAGCACTTTAACTTTCATTTTATGGTGTAGAAGCATATCCACACCTCGCAAGGCAGCCTTGATACCGGCCTTATCACCATCATATATCAAAGTGATGTTATCTGTAAACCGATGTATCAAAGCAATCTGTCCGTCGGTGAGAGCAGTTCCGGATGAAGCCACAACATTCTTCATGCCCGACTGCCACATTCCGATTACATCAAAATATCCTTCTACAAGAAAACATTTGTCTTCTTTACCAATTGCAGCGCGTGCTTGAAAAATACCGTAAAGTTCATTACTTTTTTTATAAATTTCAGATTCAGGAGAATTGATATATTTTGCTCTGTCGTTTTTCAGAGTCCGACCTCCGAATCCAATAACTTTTCCGGCAGTATTAATAATTGGAAAAATTACACGCCCACGATATTTATCGTAATTCCTTCCATCTTGAGATGTTCCAACCAATCCAACTTTCTTCAGGATTTCTATGTCAAATCCCATTTTTACAGCCTCTTTAGTCAATGCGTTTCCATTATCTAAAGAATAACCTAATTGAAACGCATCAAGAGCCTCTCGTGTAATACCTCGTTGAGTATAAAAGTAGGATAGACCTATTTGCTGTCCTTCCTCAGTCTCAAGCAGATTATGTTTCATCTGTTTCATTGCCCATTCGTTAGCAATGAACATAGATTCCCTTTCTGACTGAAGTTTTTTTTCCTCATCGGTCAGTTCACGTTGTCTTACTTCAATTCCATATTTTCTTGCAAGGTGAAGAAGAGCCTCATGGTAAGAGAGACCTTCCTTCTTCATAATAAAATTCACCGGCGAACCACCCTGTTTGCAAGAGAAACAAAAACAGAAGTTCTTTCTTTTGTTTACAGAGAAAGATGGAGTACGCTCATTATGGAAAGGGCACAGACCCATATAGTTTGCACCTCTTCTGACAAGATTGACATAATCACTGACAACCTCGACAATATCGGCACGATCTGTGATTTGCTGTACAGTCTCCTTATCTATCAAAGGCATTCTTATTCCGTAATCTTGGAAGTGATTCGATGTATTTCCTCATTAGTAGAGACCCTTGTGGGCACGAGAGGAAGACGAAGTTCATTTTCAATCAACCCCATGGCATTAAGTGTGCACTTCACGCCTGCAGGATTTCCATCAACAAAAAGAAGATTAAACAGCTCCATGAATTGAAGATGCTTAGGCAATGCTTCATCATATTTACCTTCCAAACAGAGCCTAACCATCTGACCAAACTCTTTAGGATAGGCGTTTCCAATCACTGAAATAACACCTTCTGCACCTAAAGTCATAAGAGGGTAAGTGATGGAGTCATCACCTGAAATGACTGTGAAATCGGGAGTCTTGTTTTTAATTATTTCCTGAATCTGTGTGAAATTTCCTGAAGCTTCTTTTACCCCAATGACATTTTCACATTCCTTGGCAATACGAAGAGTGGTTGCAGCAGTCATGTTGACTCCGGTTCGTCCAGGAACATTATATAATATTACAGGAATCGGAGACACTTCCGAAATTGTTTTATAATGTTGAAAGATACCTTCCTGAGAAGGTTTGTTATAATAGGGGACAACCGACAAAATAGCCTCGAAATTAGACAGATCAGTGGATTGGATATCCTTGACAACACCCATGGTACTGTTTCCTCCAATTCCTAATACAAGAGGAATTCTGCCATTTACAATCTTAACGATGAAATCTCTAATCTCTTTTTTTTCTTCAGGAAATAAAGAAGGAGTTTCACCCGTAGTGCCCAAAACTACAATATAATCCGTATCAGCGGCGATGAGACGTTCCACTAAAATATCAAGAGCATCAAAATCAATACTTTTATCACTTTTAAATGGAGTTATTAAAGCAACGCCGAGACCTTTTAGATTAAATGTCTTCATAATTGTTATTTAAGCATTTCATATCTTTTCTTCAAAAGATATTGCAAATATAACGAAAATAAGTGAGAAAGAAGCATAGCAGTATAAAAAAATGCTTGAATTTGTTGAGTTCCTTTTGATTTTTGTTTTATAATACTAATAAGAATAGGTTATTCGTTATTTAATTAAGTATTCAGATTTTTAAGATGGATTGTAATATATCTTTTAATTATACATTCCGCGTATTTGTCTCAGTTTCTTTTCAATACCGAGGGAATATTTAACCGTTATAAATATACAAGAATTTAGAAGCGGTTAGTTTCACGTATGAAAAATAAACTATAAGCTAAATTGTAAAATTAGAACGCAATTTGTATATAATGTTTCTGAATACTTTGTTTTATTAAACTAATTGTAATATTAAATCCCGTAAGAATGTATTTCAAACGTCCGGCTACTATATGTTCACTCTGTTTAATGCAGGTTAGCTTTTGCCTTGCTGTCAAAGTAGATTTTATTGGTACTGAAAAAAAAGTTATAGAGTTATCCGGGGATAAAACAACCGGTCTGAATTCTATTTTTGTATCATTTGATTCTTCTGAAATTGAAAAAATAGAAATAAATGGAATTTCAGGTACGAAATTTGAAGTTTCCAAATATAGTACATTAGGAGGCGGATATGCCGAGGAAATAAAATTTTCAAATGAAGGAGGAAATATAATAATAGAATCTCCGGAAAGTAATATAGGATATTTAGTTAAATCAGAAGTTGAAAGCTATAATTTCTGGCTTACCAATTATTCCACCTCACCTCTTGAACTTTCGGATGTTGAATTGGATCCGGAACAGGAATGTGAAACGACCAAATTAAGTGTTACGGGAAAAGGGGATGCTATATATTATTATACAATTGATGGTCGCCAGAAAGTATTGAGTCGAGACATCACATTGACATATACCACACTTGAATGGGATGAAACGGAAGAGCGATTTGTTGATGTGAAAAAAGAAAAAATACTTGAATTCATTTCAAGTCCGGTAGTATTAATTCCTCCTTTCTACTGCAATACATCCGTTGAGATAACCGGTGACAGGTTTCTTAAAGAATGGGGTATTCAGCAAAAAGTTGAATCTTCTCTTCTTAGGCCATCTGCGGTAAGCGTTATGAGTAAAGCCACTCAATCAAGCGATACAGATGAAGAAGCCGGTTCTAATATAATAAATACTGATAATGACGGATTGGGAGGTTCCGCTCCTGCAAATATATTTTTTGAAGGATTTATAACTGACGGGGTCTTGCATACGGAATGGCAAATGGCATCCGATGCTGACTTTGAATATATTCTTTATAGATTTAATGAACAAGATGTCACATATACTTTTACAGAAGAAGGTACCTACTACATGCGCTTCATAGGAAGTAATGCTGATGGTACTTGTGAAGCAATAGGGGATACATATCAAATTTCAATTGGATCGTCCGAGCTAAGAATCCCAAATGCTTTTTCTCCAAACAATGACGGAGTTAATGATGTTTGGAAAGTAGGATACAGGTCACTTTTGAGTTTTAAATGTTGGATATTCGACAGCAAGGGAACAGAGATCTTTAGGTTTGAAGATCCATCCAATGGATGGGATGGCAAATATCATGGCAAGTTTGTGAAACCGGGGGTTTATTATTATGTGATCGAAGCCACCGGTTCAGATGGAAAAAAATATAAGAAGAGCGGGGATATTAATATATTAAACTATAAGAAATATGGCGAAAGCACAGGAAGCGGGGAATATTGAAGATATGATGGAAAATGAAGGGAGAAAAGTCACTGAAAATATAGAGGTTTATGGAGCAAGAGTCCATAATCTTAAAAATATCGATGTAACGATACCCCACAATTCTCTTTCCGTTATAACCGGATTAAGTGGGTCAGGGAAATCATCCCTTGCTTTTGATACGATATTTGCGGAAGGACAAAGAAGGTATATCGAGACCTTTTCATCGTATGCAAGGAATATGTTAGGTTCTCTTGAGCGTCCGGACGTGGATAAAATAACCGGTTTAAGCCCTGTGATAAGCATAGAGCAGAAGACCGTGAATAAGAATCCTCGAAGCACTATAGGAACGACTACTGAAATATATGACTTCTTCAGACTCTTATATGCCCGTTTGGGAGAAGCAAGAAGCTATGTATCTGGTCAACCGATGGTGAAATATTCTAAGGAAATGATAGTAGATCTATTGCTGAAAGAATATTCCGGGAAAAAAATCAGTATTCTTGCCCCATTGGTAAAAAACAGGAAAGGTCATTACAAAGAATTATTTGAAAATCTTAGAAAAAAAGGATTTCTATATGTTCGGGTTGATGGTAAGCTGGTTGAATTATCATTTGGTATGAAATTAAACCGTTATCAGAACCATAGTATCGAACTTGTGGTGGATCGAATGAAACCTGATCAGAACGATACTGCTCGTTTACGGTCTTCCGTAGAGTCAGCCTTGAAGCAAGGAGACAGGCAAATGATGGTAATCGATATGGATACTAACGAGCTTCGTCACTTCAGCCAGATGCTCATGGATGCCGAGAATGGACTCTCTTATCCTGAACCTGCACCACATAACTTTTCATTTAATTCTCCTCAAGGTGCGTGTCCACGCTGCAAAGGATTGGGATATGTTAATGTTGTAGATATAGATAAGCTTATTCCTGATAAGACAAAGTCTATCCACGAAGGAGCTATTACAGCATTGGGGAAATATCGGAATTCTATGGTGTTCTGGCAGATTGATGCTATTTGCAAGCTATATGGAAGTGATATCAAGACTCCTATTTCCAAGCTCCCTGAAGAAGCCTTAAATGATATTCTCAATGGCACTGATGTAAGATTAGATATAAAAAATACAACATTAAGCACGTCCGGATACCTCTCAACTTATGATGGTCTTATTAAATATATTGAGATGCAGAGGGATGAAGATGCCGGTGCTGAGGCTAATAAATGGAGCAACCAGTTTTATTCTACTACCACCTGCCCGGAGTGCAATGGTGATAGGTTAAACAAAATTTCCCTTCATTTCTTTATAGATGGTAAAAGTATAGCTGATATCTCACGAATGGACTTGGGAGAACTCTACGAATGGTGTAAAGATCTTGAAGACAGGGTGGATGTATCTAAAAGAATAGTGGCTGAAGAGATTATGAAAGAGATAAGAAGTCGTCTTAAATTCCTTATTGACGTAGGACTTGATTATCTGTCTCTTAATCGTAGCACTGCATCTTTAAGCGGGGGAGAAAGCCAGAGAATAAGATTAGCTACCCAAATTGGATCGCAGCTCGTCAATGTTTTGTACATTCTTGACGAGCCCTCTATAGGTTTGCATCAAAAAGATAATATCAAACTCATAGACAGCCTTAAGAATTTAAGAGATAACGGAAATTCCATTATTGTTGTGGAGCATGATAAGGATATCATGAAGGAAGCTGACTATATAGTAGATATAGGGCCCGGAGCCGGACGAAAAGGGGGAGAGGTAGTATTTCAAGGCACACCGGAGTCAATGAATACTCATCATACCCTTACAGCGGATTATTTAAATGGAGAGAAAACAATTACTATTCCCGAAACAAGAAGGAAAGGGAATGGAAAATTCCTAACTATTAAAGGAGCATCCGGTCATAATTTAAAAAATGTTGACCTGAATATACCTTTAGGGTGTTTCGTATGTGTTGCCGGGGTGAGTGGTAGTGGTAAGTCATCGCTTATAAACGGAACTTTGCAAAGGATATTAAGCAAGAAGTTTTATCGATCGCTGCAGGAGCCATTACCATATAAGGATATATTGGGAATTGAAAATATTGATAAGATAGTGACAGTGGATCAATCACCCCTCGGAAAATCTCCTCGTTCTAATCCTGCTACATATACAGGAGTTTTTTCGGATATAAGAAAGTTATTTGTTGAGCTTCCTGATTCCAAATTACGTGGATATAAACCTGGGAGATTCTCATTCAATGTTGCCGGAGGAAGATGTGAAACCTGTAAAGGGAACGGATATAAAACAATTGAGATGAATTTTCTTCCTGATGTGCTGGTTCCATGTGAGGAATGTCACGGCAAAAGATATAATAGGGAAACCCTCGAGGTAAGATATAAGGGAAAATCCATAGCCGATGTTTTAGAAATGACTGTGAATCAAGCAGTGGAGTTTTTTGAGAATGTTCCGGTAATAGTAAAGAAGCTTAAAGTGATACAAGAAATTGGTCTTGGATATATTAAACTTGGCCAACCGTCAAGCACATTAAGTGGAGGAGAGAATCAGCGTGTAAAACTTGCCACAGAGTTGGCAAAAAAAGATACAGGCAAAACTCTTTTCATTCTTGATGAACCTACCACCGGACTGCATTTTGAAGATATACGCGTGTTACTTACCGTAATAAATAAACTTGTTGACAAGGGAAACACTATGGTGATTATCGAACACAATCTTGATGTTATAAAAAGTGCGGACTATATAATAGATATGGGTCCCGGAGGAGGAAGATCGGGTGGAAAGATTGTGGCTCAGGGGACTCCCGAAGAATTAGCGGCTATTGATTCACCAACTTCCAAATTTATTCTGGAAGAATTAGAAAACTGAAACAATCATATAAGGAGAGCTTTTAAAAGCCCTCCTTATTTTTTACATAATCACTATTATGTTAAATAGAATGTCATTTTCTCAAATTCATGAAAGTTTTTCTTCATCTATTTAGACATTAAGCGAGATAACAATTTCTGCAACTCTGGTATTAAATGATATCACTGGATGAGGTTTGAGCTAAAATACGATTCTAATTTTAAATGCGGAAGACGGAAATTATTATTATTTGGGAAAACATAATATAAAGTATGATTATGTATTACTGCAAGGAATCAAGTTTAATTATAGACCATTGCTATATTAAATGGTAAAATTTATCTATGATCTATCCCTTTTATGATTTTATTAAGGCCTATTAAAAGGTAAAAAAAATGAGTAGCAATTGCTACTCATTGTTGCCTTGGAAAGACTCGAACTCTCACAAACGGAACCAGAATCCGGTGTGCTACCATTACACCACAAGGCAGTCATTAATAAAAATAGTTGCCTTGGAAAGACTCGAACTCTCACAAACGGAACCAGAATCCGGTGTGCTAC
>CAMWUJ010000017.1 GCA_947177405.1 uncultured Porphyromonadaceae bacterium
TGATATAAGCCTTATCGGCGCTTTTGATTAGAAGGAAATCGCGGTAATGGCGCTCGCCATCGGAGAGAGGGGTGACATCCATCTTTCTCAATGAGTCATGCAGAGCAGAGGCTTTCTCACGGGATATGTCGGTTTGTGACAGTTCACGGTTGATTCCCATGAGCTCCGGATTCTTCTTATATGATCGTCCACATCCTGCGACAAGAAGCAGAAGTAGGCACAACAGGGAGATGATCTGCAGCCGTTTGGTGGTATATATGTTGTGTATCGTGTTTCCTTTCATGGCGGGAATAAATGATTATAGTAGTATATTTCCCTCCACAAAGGTAACGTAAATATTTTATTTCACCAAAGCTTTTATCATTTTCATGACATAGCTCCGGGTGCCCCCCTCTACCGACCAAACATCTTATCTATCTTGTGATCTTCGAAAATGAAAAATACGGGATTGCCGTCGGGAGTGAGTCCGGGAGTGGGAAGGGCAAACAGTTCTCCGAGGAGATGCTCCATTTCCAAGGTAGTAAGCCTTTGTCCCCTTCTTATGGCTGCCGAACGGGCCATAACGAGCGCCACACGTTCTATCACACTATTCAATTTCACGGATTCCTTGCCATAATTTGCAGTGTCGTCTCTGACCGAGTCCAGAATCCTAAGCACTATGTCGGCGGGATTCACATTCTTAAGCATTGATGGCACAGCAGTGATGTTCCAGGAGTCTCCGCTTTCATATTCAAGTGAAAATCCCATCTTGTGAAGTTCCTCCTCCACTTCTCCCAATGCAGCCCTCTGGCTCTCATCCAATGTAACGGTTTCAGTGAACATCACCCCTTGAGACACCACGTTCATGCTTCTCACCCTCTTCAAGTAGTCCTCATATAAAACTCGGACATGGGCTCTATGTTGGTCGATAAAAAGCAGCCCCTCTTTCCCGGGAGACACAATGTAGCGGTCGGCGTATTGGAGACAAAGAGGAGCAACCTCTTTTTTCAAATCTTCTTCAAGGGACAGTGCCGGAGCAGAATTTGTCAAGTCCCTATCCTCAGATACCGATTTCAGACGATTGACCAAAGAGGATTCTGAAGAGGGGAATTCGGTGCCGGGACGCCCACCGAAAAATCCGGAGTTTTCCTTATGGGTTTCGCGCTTGAAACTGTCGTATAAAGTTTCCCAATTTCTATCTACCCTCTCCGGACGATATGCCTCTGTCTTGAATGGATTGTAATCACTTCTCACATCCAGCTCCGGACGCACAGGCACCTCACCCTCCTTAAGCGGCACGACCGGAAGGGCATCCGTCTCGAAATCAATTGACGGTACAGCTGAAAATTTACCTAAAGCGGCCTTTATGGTGGCTGTGAGTATAGGCCATATCTGCTGTTCGTATTCAAATTTTATTTCATTCTTGGTAGGGTGGATATTCACGTCGATGGTCTGAGGATCAACCGTAAACTTTATAAAATAACAGGGCTGGGTATCTGATGCAATCAGATTCTCAAAACATGAAATGACCCCTTTATGGAAATATGGATGACGCATGTGGCGCCCGTTGACAAAAAAGAACTGCAACGGGTTTCTGCGCCTCGCAAACTCCGGACGTGATACAAATCCCTCGATCTTAACCAAAGAGGTATCGACATTGACGGGGAGCAATTGCATGTTGATGCTGTTTTTCCAGATGTCGGCAATCCTCTGCTTGAGGGTTCCCGCGCGAAGGTCGATCCGGCGTGTGCCGGTGTCAATGCTCAGACGAATCTTATTGTTGACCAAAGCGAGACGCTCAAATTCCCTCATTATATTGGAAAGTTCCACATTATCCGACTTGAGGAATTTCCTTCGTGCGGGCACATTGAAAAAAAGTCGTTTCACTGTGAAAACGGTGCCTTTCTCACACATCACCGGTTCCTGGGAGATCACCTTCGATCCTTCTATAATAAGCCTGGTCCCCATCGCGGCGTCCTCGGTGCGGGTCTTGATCTCCACTTCTGAGATGGCACAGATTGAAGGCAACGCCTCCCCTCTGAAACCCATAGTGGTGAGGGCGAACAGGTCGTCGGCCAGACGGATCTTGGAAGTGGCATGGCGCTCGAAAGCCATACGTGCATCGGTGGGCGACATTCCGCTGCCATTATCCACTACCTGAATCATCGTCTTTCCGGCATCCTTTACGGTGATATGGATGTCGGTGGCACCGGCATCCACGGAATTCTCCACCAATTCCTTGATCACGGAGGCGGGGCGCTGAATCACCTCCCCGGCGGCTATCTGATTTGCCACCGAGTCAGGAAGCAATCTGATTACATCACTCATCTCAAATCTAATCTATCCTATTTCTTATCTATCCTGTTAAGGCATATTGAAATATTCCTCCAATTCATCAGGGACATCACCTAATTCGTCCTCCCATGTGACGCGTTCGCCATACCATCTGCGTCGTGGCCGAAGCATTTCCAGCCATTTGAATCCCTGCAGGTATTTCTGATCATTTTTAGTGACGAGGAATATCGGTGTCACCGTGCCATCCACCTCGGGCCACATCTTCAGCTTCTTCATGTCGTTGCCATCCATATCTACCGTGAGATAACTGCTCTCGGCATGGACAATCTTATTATATGTGGAGTCGTTTTCCATAGGGAGGAAAATGGCCTCCACATTGCCATTCACTATAAGATGATCGAGCTGGCTGTCTCTTAACAACGCCTTGATTTCCGAACCGGCAAGCTGATTATAGAAATCATCTTCGATATGCTCTATCACCATTCCTCCAACAGGGAGATGGGCCCAGTCGGCAACTGAATCAATAAGGTGTACTTTGATGGTATCACCGAATATCTGGCGCTCCTCGCTCCATACCACAGGTTTGCGTTGAAGATATAACATCGAATCGTATTGATGATAGAGAATTGTATCGGCAATTCCCTGCAGGTCGCTCTTGAAGAAGCGAGCCTTACCTATAGCCTTCGCAGCATGGAAATTCTTGTCGATCATGAATATGGAATCCCTGCCCCATTGGTCGATTCTTGACTTTATTTTCTCAAGAGAATCTCCAATGACGGTCTCCTCCTCTTCAAGGAGCACTTCATTATCAACGTGGTTCTCTTCAATATCCTCCGTCTCAATATCCCATTCGGTCTCTAAACCGGGTGTAATTTCCTGATTACCGAATGCATTAGAATCCGGAATTTCTTCAAAAGAAGAAGAGTTCTTCTGCAATGTATCAGGTTTCAGGTCATACTTTCCTGTCGGCTGTGGCCCGGGAAGAGGGAGCCCGTTAAAACCGAAGATCAGAGGGGTTTCTCCCGGCTTTCTCACATAAGAGGGAAGCAAAGGGATGGTAATCTCTATATCTTTAGCCATATCCCAGATGCTTGTGTAGGAGGCAAGACGCTGACGTGTCTCGGGAGTCCATTGATGAGCCAGGCTATCGGGCCAGACTTTCTCCGTGCGCTGGAAAGTCAGGATGGTATCTGCACGCAGAAACAATGTGTCGGGACGCGAATATTCAATCAGAAGCGGATAATCGGTGGCCATTGCTTCCTGAAGGAGATCGTTATATCTTCCATATCCGCCCACGAGCATCATTTTTCGGGCAGTATCCGTAAGCACCATAGGCCGAGGATTCATGTTGGGATCCTTATACATGTAGGCTTCGCTTAGATGCTTAAGTTTGTCATAGATGAGGTTATCCCCTTCAAGAGTTATCACATTGCCGGCAGAATCCCGATGAAGGATTGTGGATCGCGCGGTGAGCGTTGCATTATCGGTGCGAGTGTTATACCATCCCCGGGAGGTTATAATAGTATCATTCTTACCCTCAATTAGAGTCTCGGTATTAATCTCGGCTACAGCCGTATTGGTATTATAGCGCAATTCCTCTGTATAAAGCTTGTATCCGTCTTTTCTATTCACAAGCACCACATCACCGCGAAAATCAGCTATCTTGGTGGAAGGGGAATACTGACCATAGTGTGAAGTGAGGGTATTCACACCATCCACTAATTTTCCACCTACATTATACCATCCCAAATCCTGGACCACATCATAGTCAAGGCTGTCGGTGGTAAGGGTAACCGAACGGTTTTTCATCACGACTTCTCTCTGCGAAGGTCCGTTCACAAGCACGGCGTGACGTGTGCTTCCATCATAAATAAGATGGTCGGCATAGACAAAGAGGGTGTCTCCCTGTTTCATGACCACATGTCCGAAAGCATCCATCGAATTGCGGGTGGGCCAGTAATAAGCCGAATCGCAATACATAAAGATACCTCCCTGGCGAAAGCGCACGTCTCCCTTCACAATCTGCTTCTCCTCGAAATCCTGAGGAGGGCGGTAAAGGGAATCGGCATGTTCGAGAAATACTTTATCTTCCTGATAACGGTTTTCGGTCGGTATGGTAGGCTTGATTGGCTTGGTGGGCTCGGGACGAGTGAAAGTCTCCTTCTTCGGCTCCTTTGCCTTCTGCTGGGCACTGACAATTGAATACATTCCCGACAATAGAATAATTGTCAGGAATGTAATTATTATCTGTGGTGTTTTTTTCAGCATAAATCAAAAGATACGTTACGTGCTTTTGTAAAAGGATTATTTTTTCCACCCGTCATAATTGAATTCGCAGGCATCCCACCCCTCTCCTATCTTGATATAAGTGGTCTTAATCTTATTTTCCACCCAGTCTTTAAGAATCTGCTGTTTCTTCTGAGCCTCATACATCTGCTTGAGCATATTGAAATCTTCAGCAAGGGTGGCCTTATGGCCGGGCACACGCGAAGTGAGCTTTACAAGAGCCACAACATCCTTATTCTTGGCCGCATCCTTCATTATGAACGCATCGGAGAGCTCGCCGGGTTGCATAGTTTCTATTCGTGTAGCTATTTCGGGAGGAAGCTGCGACATCTCGAAACGCGAACTACCGGTCTGGGGATTCACCATCAATCCGTTATTATTCTTGGTATCCTTATCCTGAGATACAAATAAGGCTGCTTCTTCGAATGAATATTTGTCGGCAAGGATTTCCTTGCGCAATGAATCAAGCTTGACGCGGGAATTCTCAAGATCTTTCTGACTCACTTTGGGTGTGAGCAAAATATGACGGAAATTGGCCTGATCTCCTCTTTTCTCTATAAGCTGAATGATATGGTATCCATACTCGGTCTCCACAATACGCGACACTTTGTTGGGATCGTTAAGATTAAAGGCCACGTTAGCAAACTCGGGCACATATCTTGATCGTCCCGCAAATCCAAGCTCGCCGCCCTGCATTGCGGATCCATCCTCTGAATACATGATAGCGAGTGTAGAGAAATTCGCCTCCCCTTTATTCACTCGGTCGGCATAATCCCTGAGCCTGGCCTTCACATCCTCTATCTCCTGCTGAGGAATCACGGGATTGATCTTAATAATCTGAGCCTCCACCTGCAAGGGCACGAAAGGGATGGAATCCGCCGGAAGGGATGCATAGAATTTCTTCACATCATTGGGGGTGGCCTTCACATTTTTTGTGAGTTGGTTCTGCACCATGTTGATCACATACTGATTGCGTATCATATCCACCATCTGCTCTTTCAGGGCATTGTAAGGCTTATTGAAATATTGCTCCACACGCTCTTTGGAACCGAGGTTATTTACAAACATCTGCATTCGAGCCTCAGCCTCGCTCTGCACCTGTCCTTCATTAGCCTGCACGGTATCAAGCTTAGCCTGATGCAGATACAGCTTCTCCACTGCAATCTGCTCGGGAATGACGCAATAAGGATCTCCACCGATAGTGATTCCTTCCTGTCGCATCTGGGCGTATTGCTCCTCTATCTCGGAACGGAAGATGGGTTCGTCGCCCACAATCCAGGCCACCTCATCCACCACATTCTTCTTGATCGGCGCCGCCAGCATGCACAGGGTGGCAAAAGCGGCGGGGAACATCCATATTTTTCTTAAATTCACTTTTATCTCAATTTAATAATTTGCAGTTTTATTCTTAATCGCAGAAGGCCGTATGGCTCATCTGATACTTTCCATCGGGTCGTAGGATCCTTTTTTCAGTTTCCCTTCCTTGATGGCGTTTCTATATATCGATCTTTTAAGATTTTTCCGATATTCTCCTTTCCTGCGATCAGCAAGAATATCAGCCACATAAGCGAAAGCATATTCCTGCGGCATCTTGCTTCCAGAGGGCACAAAGTCGAGAATGTGAAGGAAATAGCTGTAACCTCCATGGGAAGTCTCAAATATCTTGTTTTCCTTCACGAATAGATCTGCATCCTCCACCTTATAAGGAATCTGGCCGGCAATGTCGCTCCATTCCACCCACCGGTCGGCAAAATATTCATATCCTGTAGCATCATGGATCCCTTTCTTTTCCAGACGGTCGATATCTTCCTCAGCGGCTGATGTGATCCATTTCCGGATATTGGAAATCTCCTTGTCGGTGGATGGTATCCGAAGATATATCCCCTTGACCAATGGCTGTTCGAGAAGCATACTGTCGCCATATTGTGTGTAATAGGCAGCTACCTCTTTCTTGTCGATTTCTGCAGGAGCATTGTCACCCATCTTCCTGAGATATTCATCCACAATCAGACGGTTACGGTAATTCTCGGTGAGTCGGTTGATTCTCTCCATATCCACCACATTCTCCCTGGCCACATTTTCAAGAACTCGGGTCTCAATCCAGCTGTCCACAATCTCGTGAAACATCGCCAGGCTGTCGTCGGCTGAGATACCTCCGGGGATTTTTCTCTCCACCTCATCTTGAAAGAGCACTGAATCTCCTACGCTTACCAGAATATCTCTCTCGCTCCTGTTCTCTTCCGTAGAGCGGGAGCATCCCAAGACCGTCAACATCATCGGCACAATCAGGAGCGACAGATTCTTCATTTCATCAATTTTAGATATTCCTTAAGGTTCTTTCAATCTAAACTGCAAATTTAATGATTTTTCCGATAATATAAAAGCAGTGACAGAAAGTAATAAAAAAATTGAAGCTGCAACGTAAATAAAAATTACATCACAGCTTCATTTTCAATATCATGAATTTCTATCTCTAATTTTTTGCTTTTAAAGGCTTCACACTCTTCAGCACCTTCTCATTGACCACTACCGGATATTTATTAAGAAGGTCGGCCTCCCATTGCTTCTGGAG
This sequence comes from uncultured Porphyromonadaceae bacterium, assembly GCA_947177405.1. GTDB lineage: Bacteria > Bacteroidota > Bacteroidia > Bacteroidales > Muribaculaceae > Lepagella. Next base: position 7,133 of record CAMWUJ010000017.1, read on the forward strand.
CACATTCTGATAGTCGCTTGTCACCACTCCTTTCACATCGTTGAGCTCTTCAGGATCGTTTATAACTCGGGGATCAAGCATGAAATATACCTTGAATTTTCCCGGTGTCTGCACCTCCGGGCCTCCGAACAGCACATTATCTACCATTGTATTACTTCCCTTGGGTTCGAGAACCTTTGTAATCGATACATCTTTGGGGAATTCCTTGCGTACTGTCTGGATAAGGCTATCTCTGCCAATCTGACCGGCACGAAGCATTACTGCATCAGCTATAGAATCGGAAACGGCCTGAACAAGATATCCTTTCGCACGGGGTTCTGTCCAATGATATTTCTCTCTGTTTGCCTCAAAATATTTTCTGAGACCATCCTCATCTTTTGCTGCCTTATCCCATACCTCGCGGAGACTTAACTCATAAAGGAGCGATCCATCCACATATTCACGATAAAGATTAGCATAATCGGGATGGGTCTTGAGAAGATTTTCCTCCTCGGCTTCCTGGAGAAGAGAATTATAGAAAATGGCTGCACCTTCCTCCACAAGATCTGCAGAAGTGACGGGATCGGTATTAATACGGTTGCCTAAGAATGTGATAAATTCCTTCACAGGATGTTTCTGAGATCCAATCTGACAGAAAATCACCGCCGGAGCACTATTCCATTTGGCATAGAAAGCCGAATCAAGACCGGTCACCGCAACATCAGCCTTCATGGCTGAAAGTGTTTCCTTGTACAGTTTCCCTTTATTCTTTTTCTCAAGTTTTACGGTCTGATCGTCGCGTATCATCTTGGACCGGGGATCCATGGAAGAATTTACCATACTCATGAAACGCGGCTTGATTTCCTCTCTTGACGGGCCGCCCTGATGATCATGCCTATAGATGATATGATAACCGAAACGGGTTTTGAAAGGCTCACTTATTTCTCCGTCGGGGAGTGCGAAAGCCACGGAGTCAAACTCCTGAACCATCACACCGCGACCGAACCAGTCGAGTTTGCCACCCTTGACAGCCGATCCCTTATCATCGGAGAATCTGCGGGCAATATCCTCAAATTTAGAAGGATCAGCCTTTACTATCCTATAAAGAGAGTCGGATAGAGTATAAGCCTTGCTCAAAGATGCGGAATCAGGCTGAGCCATGATAAGAATGTGGGATGCAAGCACACGTCCGCTTGCCGGACGATGCTTACCGCCTTTCAGTATATGATAACCAACAGGCGACTCAACAACATCGGAAATCTCACCCTCCTTGAGTTTATATGCAACAGTCTCGAAAGCATAAGGGTATTTCATGGCAGGAATATATCCCATGTATCCCTCTTTTGAATTGCTGCTCATATCTTCGGAATGAAGCTTCGCGAGCTCCTCGAAATTTCCTCCCGCCTTCAACACTTTAAGCACACTGTCGGCGCGATGGCGAGCCTGGATGGCTTTCTTCGGGTCACGCCCCTTGAAAAACATTATATGCTTGGTCTCGACCTCTTCTTTGGATCGATCCATTGTTTCGTCAAGAAGCTTATTGATGAAAGTTGTGTCGCTCATATATGGAGCCGCCAATTCGTGACGATACTGCGCCATCTCGGAGCGGAACGAACTGAGTGTGTCAAGACCGGCAGCCTTAGCTTCAGCCACCTTGAGCTTATAAAGCTTGAAGAGCTCCGCATATTCCTCAATCGACTGAGGGGTCATCTGTTGCTGAGCATTCTTATGATACAGGTATTCAAATTCCGACTTCGGAATATCAACGCCATTCACTTTCATTATTACGGCATCCTTGGCCGCAAGCGCAAGCGCAAAAGCCGACAAACCGATTCCGGCAAGCAATTTTGTCTTCATATTATTGAAGGAATTATAACTTTTTACGATTGTTCATAAAAGGAATCCCGATATCCAATATCGAGAAATCCCCATACTGACTATTAAACGAAAGGATTCACGTTATATTGTCATAAGCGCAACAATCAATTTCCCATCTCAGAAAGAAATTTCACTCTTACGAGGCGGATTTGTTCTTCATCTGTATCTTCACCTAATTCCTGAATAGCTTGCTCGATATCATCCTCCTCTGTATCCATGAAATAATCATAGATGTCGTCAACCACATCCTCGTCCATCACTTCCTCTATGTAATAATTTATGTCGATTTTAGTGCCTGATTCCACTATAGACTCCAATTCATCAATTAGTTCAGTGAATTCAAGTCCTTTCGCATCGGCAAGCTCTTCAAGATCGATCTTTCTGTCGATACCTTGGATGATGGCCACTTTAAGATTATTTTTCTTTGGCATAGCCCTGACTCGTATATCCTCGGGACGCAGGATGTCATTCTCATCCACATGAGTCTTGATCAATTCGAGAAATTCCTTTCCAAATCGCTTTGCCTTCCCTACACCTACACCGGGAATGTTAAGGAGCTCCTCTTCTGTCACGGGATAGGTGGTGGCCATTGCCTCAAGGGATGGTTCCTGGAATATCACATAGGGAGGCAATTTGAAACGTCTTGCGAATTTCTTGCGAAGATCGCGCAACATGGCATATAACACGGGATCGGCCGCACACGCCTCCCCTCCTCTCACCTGAGGCTCACTGTCGATCTCGGTATAATCCACATCTTCCACTATCTCGAAGGATAAAGGATTCTCGATGAAAGCGCGACCTTGCTCGGTGAGCTTGACCACTCCATAATTCTCCAGATCTCTTTCAAGATAATCTGCTATAACGGCCTGTCGCAACAGGGTGAGACAAAGTTTCTCCTCGAAATGTCTCACGCTTCCGAAAAGCTCAAGCTGATCATGACCGTTAAACCTCACTTCGTCGGTCTTGCGTCCTATCATGAGATTAGAAATATATTCCTGACGATATTTCTCTCCGGTGGCCTGTATGAGTTCAAGAGCCAACGCAAGCTCCTCGCCGGCCTCGATTCTTTTCTTGGGATGTGTGCAGTTGTCACAACATCCGCAATTCTCCTCTGTATAATTCTCTCCGAAATAATGGAGTAAAATCTTTCTGCGACACACTGAAGATTCGGCATAAGCGGCAGTCTCCATCAGGAGGTGACGTGCAATCTCCTGCTCTGTACTGGATTTGGTCTGCATCAGTTTGTCGAGTTTCTGGAGATCTTTTGAGGAATAGAATGTGATGCAACGTCCTCCCTCTCCGTCACGTCCGGCACGCCCTGTCTCCTGATAATAGCCCTCAAGGCTCTTGGGAATATCATAATGGATCACAAATCTCACATCCGGTTTGTCGATTCCCATCCCGAAGGCTATTGTGGCTACAATGATATCCACCTCCTCGTGCAGGAATGCATCCTGATTTTCCGAACGAGTGGAGGCATCCATACCTGCATGGTACGGCAGACATGAGATTCCATTGATCTTAAGAGTCTCAGCCAACTCCTCCACTTTCTTCCTGCTAAGACAATAGATGATACCCGACCATCCGGGATTGGTCTTTATGTAACGGATAATATCACGATCCACGTCCTTCGTCTTGGGGCGCACTTCATAATACAGATTCGAACGGTTGAAACTTGATTTAAACACCTCAGCTTTCAGAATCCCGAGATTCTTCTGAATATCGTGTTGCACCTTGGGAGTTGCCGTAGCCGTGAGGGCGATCACCGGATATTCCCCTATCTTCGAGATAAGCGGCCGTATGCGGCGATATTCGGGACGGAAATCATGACCCCATTCCGAAATGCAATGTGCTTCATCTATAGCGAAAAAGGATATTTTAATAGATTTGAGGAATTTGATATTCTCCTCCTTGGAAAGCGATTCCGGAGCGACATAAAGAAGCTTGGTGGTTCCTTCCTTGACATCTCTCTTCACCGCGGTGATCTCTTTTCGTGTGAGTGAGGAATTCAAAAAATGGGCCACACCGTTGCTCTCTCCATGATGACGCAAGGCATCCACCTGATTTTTCATCAAGGCGATCAGGGGTGAAATCACTATAGCAGTGCCTTCCGACATAAGGGCCGGAAGCTGATAGCAAAGTGATTTTCCGCCTCCGGTAGGCATCAGGACAAAAACATCCTTACCCTCCAGAAGACGAAGAATTATCTTTTCCTGCTCGCCTTTGAATTTTTCAAATCCAAAATAATGTTTCAGTGCTTCATGGATGTCGCTTACGGTTCTCATAATGGTCCAGATTAGTTTTTCCTATTCCGCCATGCTTAAATTGCCATAAAGAAGACAATTTCGCGAGGAGATATACACAAAGTTAAAAAAATTTCTTCATATTCACAATATTTTGATATAAAAAAGATTCGGCTTATTATGAGCATAATAAGCCGAATCCATAAAAATATGATATCTCATTATAATGGGATTATTCCCATTATTCCTCTATATAAGTCTTTTCGAAATGAGCTTTCTCAAGCTGACGTTTCACATATTCAGCATCTACCACGAATTTCTTCTCCGGGTTTGATGGCATCTCATACATTGCATCAACCATGATAGTCTCCACTATCGATCTCAACCCACGCGCGCCAAGTTTATATGCAATAGCCTTGTCGGCAATTAGGTTAAGCGCCGATTCATCAAATTCAAGCTTCACTCCGTCGAGGGCGAAAAGCTTCTTATACTGACGAGTAATAGCGTTCTTGGGCTCGGTAAGAATACGGAGCAGAGCCTCTTTATCGAGTGGTTCAAGACTTGTGAGAACCGGAAGACGACCGATTATCTCGGGAATCAGACCGAAGCTCTTGAGATCCTGGGGCATGACATACTTCATCAGATTCTCGCGCTGTTTCTTCATCTCCTTTCCATCATGGCCGAATCCTACAACGTGGGTGTTAAGTCGCGAGGCAATTTTTCTTTCAATACCGTCAAAAGCACCTCCGCAAATGAAGAGGATATTCTTGGTATCTACAGGAATAAGCTTCTGCTCGGGATGTTTTCGACCTCCATTGGGCGGAACAAGCACGGTGCTCCCCTCAAGAAGTTTCAGAAGTCCCTGCTGCACACCTTCACCGCTTACATCGCGTGTGATGGATGGATTATCGCTCTTGCGGGCGATCTTGTCGATTTCATCGATAAACACAATCCCTTTCTGAGCGCGTTCCACATCATAATCGCATGCCTGAAGCAAGCGGGTGAGAAGAGACTCTATATCCTCTCCCACATATCCTGCCTCGGTGAGCACTGTGGCATCCACAATGGTGAAAGGCACATCAAGAAGACGGGCTATGGTCTTTGCAAGAAGAGTCTTTCCCGTTCCTGTCGGCCCGACAAGGATAATATTGGATTTCTCCAGATCCACATCATCATTGCCCTGCACATCGTTGATTCGCTTGTAATGGTTATAAACAGCAACAGAAAGATATTTCTTGGCCTCTTCCTGCCCGATTATATACTGGTTAAGAAACTCGTGAATCTCCTTGGGCTTGGGAATACTTGTTTTCTGGGAACTTGCGTTTTTCTTGTTGTTCTTACGCATTTTTATCTGGGTGTCGCGGGCTTCGTCGATAAAACTTATGCAGTCTGTGCAAAGATTCAAGCCTTCGAGCACCTTTACCACGGGAGTGGACGGGGAATCCACATTCCCGCACATCGAGCATACAAGATGCTGATTTGGTGATGCCATTTCGTATCTACTCTGGTTAAAGAAGCTTATGAGGCTTCAATTATTTTTTATTTCTATTCTCCAAAATGCTGTCGATCATGCCATATTCCTTGGCTTCGGCTGCAATCATCCAGTAGTCTCGGTCGGAGTCGGCCTCAACCTTCTCAAAGGGCTGTCCGGAATGAGAGGAGATAATCTTATAAAGCTCTTCTTTCAGGCGAAGAATCTCACGGGCTGTGATCTCGATATCAGATGCCTGTCCCTGGATTCCACCCATCGGCTGATGAATCATCACTCGTGAATGTGGCAAAGCATAACGCTTACCTTTCTCACCGGCCACAAGCAGAACCGCAGCCATCGAGGCGGCCATACCGGTGCAGATGGTGGAAACATCACTGCTGATATATTGCATGGTATCGTAGATTCCGAGTCCGGCATATACCGAACCACCGGGAGAGTTGATATATAGAGAAATATCTTTCTCAGGATCTACAGAGTCAAGATAAAGCATCTGAGCCTCGATGATATTCGAGCTCTGGTCGGTGACCTGAGTGCCGAGGAAGATGATACGATCCATCATAAGACGTGAGAAAACGTCCATCTGAGTCACATTTAGCTGACGCTCCTCGAGAATATAGGGGTTCATGTAATCGGCAGTAGGAGCCTGAATCATCGCACCTGCTTTCTTATCAATATATCGCGCATAGGAATCAAGGGTATTTCCACTCATACCAAGATGATTCACCGCAAAGTTTCTAAAATCGTTTTTCTGCATTTTTGCTTCTATTTTTATATGTTATAAGTGGACCGTAATGCCACGGAGGCCTACCGGTCCACTTATATATAACAATTTATATGCCAAATTTATCGAAACCGATCTATTTGGTCAAATTATCTTTATCAAGCATTCTCGTTACGGAAAAGATCATTGAACTCTTCCACAGTAACTTCCTTGTCATCGGTGGTGATGTTATTGCGGATAGCATCGAAGAGCTTGAGATCACCGGTCTGTCCATAGATCTGCTGGGCAGCCTTCTTATCCTTGAGGATCTCATTTGCATAACGGTCGAGAGACTCCTCGGGCACATTCATCATACCATATTGAGCGAGCTGCTGACGTGCAATCAGACGTGCAGTCTGGAGAGCATCCTCCTCAGTCACCTTCACATCAAGCTGAGCGGCGATAGCCTCTTTCACAAGCTCCCAGATAAGCTCGGGACGCATGCGCACATATTCCTCGTCAATATTCTCATCTGTGAGACCTTCATTCTGCTCTTTAAGGAAAGACTTAAGCACCTCATCCGGCAATGTGATATCACCTACTGCGTCAAGAATGGCCTTCTTGGCATCCATGGAGAAACGATAGTTGGAATCGTTGGCAAGAGCGCCTTCGATAAGTTCCTTCACTGCAGCACGGTATTCCTCTTCAGTCTTGATATCGTCGCGACCGAATACATTCTTGAAGAATTCCTCACCATTCTCGGCTGGCTTAAGCACGATGATTTCCTTTATATCAAACTTAAAGTCGCCCTTATGATTCTCTGCATCCTCCTTGCTTATGTTAAGCATGGAGCTAAGTTCGGCAGGATTGCTGTCGCAAGTGGCGGCGGGATTGAAAGTGAAGGATTCACCCACTTTCTTTCCTTCAAAGATCTTCTTCTGATCTTCGTTCTTGAAATATTCGGGAGCTACGATTCCGTTTTCGACCACGATACCATTCTCTTTTACAGAGCCATCCTCGTTAAGCTCGGTGATCACACCTTTCACGAGAGCTGTGGCATCCACTGTGTCTCCGGGCTCCTGCTTGCCGAAACGGCGACGGAACTGCTTGTCCTGGGTATCAATCATCTCATCGGTGACCTTGATGTTATAATAAGGCACATGGAGATCCTTGTTGACATGTGTGTCTATTTCAGGAGCGACACCAACCTTGAACTTAAGCTCGAAGTCCTTGGCATCGATATCGAATTCCTCACCCTGCTGAGGGATGGGATTGCCAAGCACATGAAGCTTCTCATTCTTGATATATTCATAGAGAGCATTTCCCACCTCTTTATTGATGACATCATATTTCACTGATTTGCCATACTTCTTGTTGATGATACCGGCGGGCACCTTTCCGGGACGGAATCCGGGCTCGGCGTGCTTCTTGCCGATCTCTTTGAGCTGGGCTTTTACTTTGTCTGCATAATCTTTTTCTTCGAGTGTGATGGTCACTACACCATTCACATCGTCGATCTTAGCATAATCTACTTTCATTGCTTAGATATCTTGATATATAAGTTATTATTTTCTAATAATCACGGGTGGACGCATAGCATCCCCCCAAACAAGATGCAAAGTTACTAAAAATAGCGATATTATATGCAATACTCGCGAATTATTTGCTTTTTTTAAGGTTTGAAGTTGTTTAAACTTATTTACGAATGTTAATATGAAATTGTTTTTACCTTCTTTTATTAACCCTTGCGGATCTTTTGGGCTGCTTTTGTCTCTCTCATCGGCACCAACCGAGAGGTTGCTGCCTCTTCGAGAACCAAAATCAGCTCCAAAATATCTCGCAATTGTTAATAAAAAATAAGTTTAAACAACTTCTTTATTGGAGTCTTATACTTTATCCTTCAAAGAATTTCCGGAACACCTTGATTGCATCAAGATGGTCGGTGACACCGGCAGTCTCTCTTGCAGAATGCATTGCCCAGATGGCGTTGCCCATATCGACCCCTTTTATATCGAACTGAGATGATGATATATTTCCCAAAGTGGATCCTCCTGCCACATCGGCATGGTTCACAAAATATTGACATTCCACTCCTGCTTGCTCACACAGGGAGCGGAAAACAGCAGCCGAAAGCCCATCGGTCATATATTTGCAGTTGGCGTTGATTTTAACCACCGGTCCCCCTCCAATCACAGGATGATTGGTCGGGTCGTATTTCTCATTATAATTCGGGTGCCACGCATGTGCATCATCGGCCGATATCATGAACGATCGTGCAAGAGCCCGATAGATATCTTCGGATTCGCCACCCATAACGGCTATCATGCGCTCCATCATATCGCGTAGCACGGGAGATGCCGCTCCCTGTTTGGTGCCGCTTCCAGTTTCCTCATTATCAAAGACGGCAAGAATACGTGTGGCATCACAAGGGGTGTCAGCCTCACAAAGAAGAGCTTCAAGACCTGCGAAAGCCATCGACAGGTCATCTATACGTGCGGATTGGAAATATTCTTCTGACACACCGACAAGGTCTGCTCGCTCGAAAGGATAGAGATTAAGTTCATAATCCAATATATCAGCTCCACGCACTCCTAATTCCTCTGCAAGGATTTTCTTGATAAATCCTCCTTCAGCCAGTGCTTCTTCTATTTCCTCACGTGAGAAATATCCTATCACAGGCTTCATATCTTTCTGAACGGACAAAGGATTGCCCTCATTCACACCTCGATTGAAATGAATGGCAAGATGAGGGATCGTGGCAATCGGACGCTGTAAATCTATGAGTTTTGTAACAGGACTGAAAGGATCGGAACCACGAAGCAATACTCTTCCTGAAATTGACAAAGGACGGTCGAACCAGGTATAAAGAATGCCTCCTCCATATTTCTCCACATTCAGGCTTACCACTCCCCCGTCGCCTATTATTTCCGGATTGGGTTTTAGCTTGAAACAAGGAGAATCGCTATGAGCTGAGACTATCCTGAATCCTCCCTCCGACAAATCAGATTCTCCGACGATGAAGGCGAATATGGCACTGTCGTTTTTGACCATAAAGTATTTGTCGCCGGGATTCAATTCCCATTTATCCTCCTGTTTAAGCTCACGGAAGCCTGCTTCCTCAAGTTCTCGCCTGATCGTGGCGACTGCCATAAAATTACACGTGGACCTGTCGAGCCATTCCAATAATTTCTCTATCTGTTTCATTGCAGTATCACTTTTGAAGATTCCATTCCCTATTAATCGGTTAGTCTTGCAAAGATAAGTATTTTATCTGATATAAACAATCGAACCTTAACATTGTTAATAAATGTTAATTGTGTATTTTTTACACAAAATAATTTGCGTAATTATGACACTATTATTAACTTTGCGTCAGATTAACACAAAAGCAATAAATAATATGAATATGTCAGACTCCGGCAACTCCTCACAATATAGTAGCAGATTCTATAATAAAGACCTCGGAGGGTATGTGTATAAACATCCTCACCCTGCTTTGACTGCCGACTGCGTGATCTTCGGGTTTGACGGCTCCAACCTTAAGATTCTTCTTGTGGAGCGTGCCCTTGATCCTTATAAAGGGATGTGGGCTCTTCCCGGAGGATTTATGAAGATTGATTCTCTTCATGGCGAACCAATCGACTTGTGTATCGAGGATACAGCACGGCGTGAGCTTAGAGAAGAGACCAATCTAAAAAATGTTTTTCTGCAGCAATTCAAAGTTTTCAGCAAAGCAGGCCGCGATCCTCGTGAACGAGTTGTCACAGTGGCGTTCATTGCTTTGGTAGGGCCTTCTAAATATGCCGGCACAGTGAAGGAAACCAAGGCCGGAGATGATGCCGCCAATGCAATGTGGTGGAACTTCAATGCACTTCCTCCTATGGCATTCGACCATCCGGAGATTGTGGAGGAAGCCAAGAAATATCTTGCGGAGATGATTCGTGTAAGGCCTCTTGCCTTTCAACTCCTTGATGATACATTCTCCATGCCTGAGCTTCAGAAGGTCTATGAAGCCATTACAGGTATCAGCTTCGACCGCCGCAATTTCCAACGCAAGGCTATCCAAAGCGGATGGATTGAAGAGAGCGAGGCGACTATAAATGAGGATAACATAGCACCATCTTTCGCCTGTGAAGCAGCTGCACCAACTTCCGTATGTGGGAATATAAGCCGAAGCTTATCCGGTGAGAGGTCGTCGAGAAAAAGAAAGCGATTCTCCTTCAGGAGTAAAGATGACAACGAGGAAGATGAGGGATCCATCAAGGATCTTTTCAATTTCTGGAAATAAACTATACTTATAATTATTCACTCATTCTAAAAACCATCTATTATGAAATCCACCGTATTTAATCTCATCATTCTTGATGAAAGCGGCTCCATGGGCCAGATGACAGAACAGACCATCTCCGGCTGCAATGAAACCTTGAACACAATCCGTCATTCGGCTAAAGAACATGCCGACAGTATCAACTCTTTCATCTCCATCTTCGCTTTTCAGGACGGAGGGCCGGTGAAATCTCGCTATCTTGTGAAGAATGTACGTCCTGAAGATGTGAAGCCTATCACAGATGCTGATTATCAGCCTTACGGGAATACCCCTCTGCTCGATGCCGTAGGATCCACACTCACCGAACTAAAGGCTATTGCCGACACTCATGAGGATTCCACCGGTATAGTGACAATCATGACCGACGGTTATGAGAATTCCTCAAGTAATTATAATTGGAAACAAGTGGCTGCTCTTATTTCCCAACTCAAAGAGCTTGGTTGGACAATCAATCTGATCGGTGCCAATATCGACGTGAACAGAATGGCACGGGCTATGGATATAGATTCCTCTAATGCAATGCAATATAGCCAGACCTCTGAAGGCACAAAAAGAATGTGGAATAATTTTAATGCTTCAGTCAGTAGCCGTTATGCCGATGAAGGAGTCTGTGCAGGCGCCCCTTGCTCTAAAGAAGAGAAAGTCAGCAGAAGAAAAGCATTTTCAAAAAGATTTTTTAATAAGGATTCCCAGGATTGATCAATCAATAATTACACCTAAGCCATCATAATATTTGACTTGCCATTAAGGCATGATCGACTTGCCATCAGAAAGAGGCTGTAACGTAATGAAGATTTACGGTACAGCCTCAATTCTTATTCAAAGCTTTACGAAATATTATATCAGCTCAAAATCCACATCTTCGGGACCGGAATAATCCTGAACATCATTAATTCCTTCTGCTGTATCCTGAAGCTCGACATTATAATACAGATGATTCAAGGCCCTCTGAACATTACAGAGCGTCTGTGACCAGTAGGATACAAAATTCTCCCGGCACTCCTTATATGCCCCCTCTATGCTCTCCCCATCAGTATCTCTTACTATTGCCACGAAGTTAAAAAGAGCCTGATAAATATCGGCTAAAGATTCCGAGATTGAAGCTGCCACGGGAGTGTCACTATATTTCATATCCTCCTCGAATGTCTCAAGAAACACATCATGTTCACCCAAAAGACTTTCTAAGTGGCCACGCACTTCATTGTATTGATTCTCATCAACGTAGGCAGTGAAATATTCATCATTCTCGCCCAAGTCAAGTTCAGGATCGGAGAAATCCAAATATAACTTGGGAAGAGACTGCAGCATCTCTTTGACAAAATTCTTTTGTGTCTTTTCCCGACAATTCTCGATATCGGCACAATATATAGCTGCTGTGGAAGTAATCTCCATCAGTCTGCTTATCAAATTATTTTCCATATATCCTTAATGTATCTTCATATATAACATCCGGAATCATAAAACGGACATCCTTCCCCTCCTTGATCTTATTCCTAATATATGTGGAGGAGAGGAGTATAAGGGGAACGCCATCGAGTATTTTCACATTGTCGGGAAAAGGTCCGGACGACCGACAATCAGGACGCTGATAGACAATTACGCCAAATTGGCGCAGAATCTCTTCAGAATTCCTCCACTTTGAAAAAAGATCCCAATTATCCGATCCGATAAGAATCCTGAATTCATGCTGAGGATAGAGACGTTTAAGTTCGCAAAGAGTCTTATATGTATAAGATGGTCTTGATAGAGTAAACTCAAAATCAGAAACTTTTACTCCATTCACTCTTTCCAAGGCTTTCTCAGCCAGTCTCAACCGATCCTCTTCGGATGCAAGTCCTGATTGTGACTTCAATGGATTCTGAGGAGAAACCATTATCCACACCTCATCTACATCAGGAAGCTGCGACACAGTCTCTGCAATAATCATATGACCAATATGGATAGGATTGAAACTGCCTCCGAAAATCACGATATTCATATAGACCGTAGGATTAAAAGAACTGATTATTATAAAGTTTCATTTAGACACCACCAGTGAATCTTCTGATAGTATCAGCGGTTTGGGCAGTAGCTTTGGAAAGATCATCATTTATCACGACGGTATCAAATTTCGGAGCGAAATCCATTTCGAAGTCCGCCTTAGCAAGACGCTTCATAATAGACTCCTCACTATCTGTCTGTCTTGAACGAAGTCGCTGTTCAAGCACTTCCTTTGAAGGAGGCATCACAAATATAGCCAAAGCCTTGGGACCAAAATAACGCTTCACATTCAACGCACCCTTAACATCAACATCCATGATAAGATTGCGTCCCTGATGAGTGACACGCTCCACTTCTGATAGCAATGTTCCATAGCAAGTGCCGGGATACACCTCCTCCCACTCCACAAATTCACCATTCCCTGCCTTCTCCTTGAATTCCTTTTCAGACAGGAAATAATATTCCTTTCCATGCTGTTCGTTTCCACGAGGCTTTCTGCTTGTTGCCGAGATAGAAAATCCCAGCCTGAGATCGTCAAGCTCCATAAGCCGGCTGATTATTGTGGATTTGCCTGTGCCTGAGGGTGCGGAGAGAATGATGATTTTTCCTTCTTTCATAATACGTTTAATACCTGCTCTTTTATCTGCTCCAGCTCATCCTTCATCTTAACTACAATCTTCTGCATCTCCGCCTGATTGGACTTTGAGCCGAGTGTATTGATCTCCCTCCCCATTTCCTGGGCGATGAAGCCGAGTTTCTTTCCATGACCTTGTCCTTTCTCCTCGTCTCCATTGAGAGTCTGCAAGAAATAATCAAGGTGAGCGGCAAGACGTAATTTCTCCTCGCTCACATCAAGTTTCTCAATATAGAATATAAGCTCTTGTTCCAGCCGGCCTTTATCATAATCTATAGAAGTGAGACGTGAAAGCTGATCTTCGAGACGAGCCTTGATTTTTGCCACCCTCGCTTCCTCAAATGGTTCGATTTCAAGAAGAAGCGCACGAATATTGTTTATTTTTTCCAAGAAAAAATCGTAGAGTTTACGTCCCTCCTGAGCGCGGAACTCCATAAGAGCTTCGGCTGCTGAATGACAAGCGTCAGTGAAGGCTTCCGCATCCTCTTTCTCCAGTTTCCCCATTTCGGCTTTCATGGCATCGGGAAGTCTGAGAAGTAGCTGATACCAATCATTAGGAGCGGAGAGGGCAAGCGCTTCTCCCATCGCCTCAAGCTGTTTCTTATATGACTCCAGCAAAGGCAGATTAAAAATCACAGGCGATTCCACTCCTAAATTCTCAATGGAAACAGACACATCAACCTTTCCTCGTTCAAGACAGCCTGCAAGCCGATTGCGCATCTCCACCTCAAGTTCGCGAAAGAGTGCGGGAACGCGCATATTGATATCAAACTGCTTGCTGTTCAAGCTTTTTATTTCTACTGTAATCTTTTTAGTCGGAGATGTACTGCATCCTCGGCCGAAGCCGGTCATGGAAAGTATCATATTCTAAGTTTTTCAGTTTAAAAGGTAACGAGAGAGATTAGGGGAGAGATAAGAAGTGGAGGAATTAATAAAATCAGAGGGTTATTTCTTTTTCAGGATTTTCCGACGGAGGCACGACTTTTATGAGATCATGGGCCACATCACGGTCGTCATCAAAGAGGTGGATTCTCCCATCCTCAATTTCCCGTATCAAGAACTCATCATTTCTAAGGTCGGCCTCAGCCTCTCCTCTCACAACATCCCTATATTGTCTATATTCCTCTATCTCATCAAACTGTGGATTCAATTCGTTTCTGACAGTCTTCTGGTCGATTTTTCCAATAAAATATTTTTCACCAGCCTTCCAGCTTCCTTCATAATCCACATTGGCATATAATATATTTACAGGATAGATAATTTCCTGCACTTGATGAATTTTATATCTGTGTGTCAAGGTATCAAATGTGGCTGTTTCATGAACCAACATCCGCATATCCTTATTTCCCAGATAATATTCTGTACGCCATTTTCCCTGAAACTTACGTTCCGTCTCAGGATGACTGCTCACGGAGTGACATGCTCCAAGACTTCCGAGGGCAACAATTCCCGATACAACCAATACCCCTTTTACAATCTTTTTCATAAGTGTTTTCATGACAAAAATATTCTCTCTCCATCAAATTAAAAAGAGGGGAAATGGCTTTAATTTAAAATAATATACCTTGCTTAATTGTATAAATCAGCCTTTGTCATTTCCCTGCTTTATGCGTCACGAGAAAAGATTTCACAAATTTAGCAAAAATTATTCATTCCCCACCCTTTTTAACTAATAAAAAAATCGCATAACAGGAAAAATTTTCTCTTGGGAAAATATGTTTCTTATTGTGTCAGAACTTGTAGGTAGCCATAAGACGGAAGTCCATAGTGGAGGAAACGGATTTGGGGAAATCACGGTAGTTGGTATGTCTGACCTGATTCTTGAATACGAATGTGCCGTAAAGATGTTTCCATATCTGATAATCGAATCTCGCCTCAGTAACATTGAAATATGCTGCTGATTTATCGCCCATCACATTCAGAGTGTGAAAATCTTCTTTTGAAAGATCGATCCCCTGCTTGTATCCCTTCCATGTCCATAACCTGTAATATTCATTCATAAGAGAGAAGGACGCTTTCTTACGGTCCCACACAATATTTATTCCGCATTTCAATGAGAAGCCCTGACCCCAGTTGTAATTGCGCTCATCCGTCCAATAATGATCACTCAAAATTCCTCCCAACAGAATCACGTTGGCATGGAAATAAGCATCGAAGATATATTTTCTTCTCTCCACATCCCTGAAAAGGAATCCCGCACCTAAAGAAGCCGGTATCCCCAGCTTATAAGGCACACGGTCATCCAGGCTGTTAATTGTGTCACTGTCGTAAAAATCAAAATGCTGATATAGGCCGATGCTACCGCTCGAATTTTTATGATCAAGCACTTCGCGGGATAACAATCTTCCTTTTATCTGGAGTTGATTGAGCATGGGCTGATACTTCAATGCCTGTAGTTCGGCTTTTACAGTGAAATAATCGTATGGTTTTGTGGATTTCGCCTCGAAACGATCGCCATATTCCAGATCTATCTGCACGGAAGCCCCCACAAAAGGATTTCTCATCCTTCCCTGAAACTCCATCATCTTGACTCCTGTAGAAATCTGCATTGCAAAGCTTGGTTTTCCGAAGATATGTCCCGTTGTGTTACGCCGGTGCCAAGCCTGGCCGGTGAAGATTCTGTTGAGTCCTCTGATCGGAGAAAGAATAAATCCGGCTGCCTCCCTGCCGAATCGTTCCCAGCCTGTGGTTCTGTCATCAAGCACTGCATCGGAAGCACGGAACAATGGTTCTCCTATCGCCGTCCCTCCTATCGGAGTGGCTATGATATCATTAGTAGATGGATATTCCCGTTCCATAAATAACTCCCACATGGCGCTCCCCCCTATCGCAAATAATTCCGATTGCCAGAAATTATAACCGTTGGCACGTCCGGCATTATAATATAGATTGCCGTTGTAGGGATGAAGGAAGGTATTGGTTCCGAGCTGATCGTTATCCCAGATAAAACCATGTTTGAAATTTTCCTTTATTGTATGTAAAGATATATATGACCAATCTCCATGTTGCACATATCTGTCGAAGGCCCATAATCCAAGATTGAGTCCCACCACTTCTCCGGATGCCCTCCAGAAATTCTTTTTTCCATAATATTCAAGATCCAAGGAGTCGGGAGGAAGCTGAGAAACCATATTATATTTGATAGGCATCTGCGCAAGAACCTCTTCTGATCCGAATAGAAGGAAGAGAAGAATAAGAAGGGGATATATAATCAGTGACCCGGATTTATTGATTATTGTTTTCATTGCAATATGGATCCATCAAAATAATAAGGAAAGAGGAGAGTACCTCTTTCCTTATGTAACATTCAAAATAGAAAATGAGTTCTGAAACTTATTCTTATTTCACACCAAGGTCGGCAAGAATCTGATCGATATGTTCCTCAGCTTTTGCCACAGTGGCTTCATAATCTTCTTTATTCTGAAGATCTTCTCTCACCTCGACATAGAACTTGATCTTTGGCTCGGTGCCGGAAGGACGGATAGATACCTTGTCTCCATTTTCAGTGAAGAACTGAAGCACATTGGAAGTGGTTGGGAAGTCCATTTTCTCTACATTGCCTGTCTTGAGATCGGTGCAATTAAGATCGGCATAGTCTTTTATGCAGGTCAGAGGAGAGCCACCGAGAGTTTTGGGAGGATTCTCGCGGAAATTTTTCATCATTGCCACAATCTCTTCAGCACCGCTCTTTCCGGGACGAACCACGCTCACACCACGCTCACGTGAGAAACCATACTTCATATAGATATCCACAAGCACCTCATAGAGATTCAAGCCCTGATCGGCTGCCCATGCGGCACACTCGCAGATAAGGGAGTTTGCAGAGATAGAGTCTTTGTCGCGAACGAAAGTCTCGGCAAGGAAACCATAGCTCTCCTCGCCACCACCGATATAACGCATGGATCCTTCGAGCTCACGCATCACGTTGGCAATCCATTTGAAACCGGTGAAGCAGTCATAGCATTTCACATTGTTGGCATCGGCAATACGCTTTATAGTCTCGGTAGTAACGATAGTCTTAACGCAATATTCGTTACCCTTAAGCAGACCTGCTTCAACATTTTTGGTTATGATATAATAAAGGAGGAGCATACAGATCTGGTTACCGTTGACCAGCTGATATTCCCCTTTCTTGTCGCGAACCACCAGACCCACACGGTCGGCATCGGGATCCGAGGCAATCACAAGGCTTGCGCCTGTCTCCTTGGCCTTGGCAACACCCATTGCCATTGCTTCCGAATTCTCAGGATTGGGAGATACCACAGTGGGGAAATTACCACTCTGCACATCCTGCTCATCCACATGAATCACATTCTCGAAGCCCCAGAGCTTTAACGAATCATACATCAAGCGAAGACCTGTGCCATGAATCGGAGTATAGACGATTTTCATGTCCTTGTTACGCTTGTCGGCCTCAGGGTCGAGCGAGAGAGTGTGAATATCGGCAAGATAATCTTTATCAAGCTTCTCTCCTACAACCTCGATCAGATCGGCGTTACCGTCAAACTTGATCTGATCCACAGAAGTGATGGCATTTACATATTCTATAGTCTTCACATCGTGGGGAGCAATCATCTGGGCGCCGTCGCTCCAATAAGCCTTGTAGCCGTTATATTCTTTCGGATTGTGACTGGCAGTGATCATCACTCCACTCTGACATCCCAATTTGCGGATGGCGTAAGACACTTCAGGAGTAGGACATGGTCCATCGATGAGATATACCTTTATGCCATTGGCAGAGAAGATATCGGCTGCTATTTTGGCAAATTTCTCAGAATTGTTGCGCACATCATGGCCGATTGCCACGCTGATCTGAGGAAGCTCCTTGAAGCAATCCTTGAGGTAATTGGCAAGACCCTGGGTGGCTGCACCTACAGTATATATATTCATACGGTTTGAACCCGCACCCATAATTCCACGAAGACCACCTGTGCCGAATTCAAGATCTTTATAGAATGATTCTATAAGATCTGTTTTATCCTCGGCGTCAAGCATTGCCTTCACTTCAACTCGTGTTTCCTCATCGTATTGGGGACCGAGCCACTTCTCGGCCTTGATGGTGACCTCCTTCAATAATTCGTCGTTATTCATCTGATTATTATTATTGGGTTAAATAATTACATCAACGGAAGAAAGATTAAAAAATAAACCTCCATAGATTCGCTATCCTCTCCCCTTTTCTATTGATAACGCAAAGATAATCTTTTTTGCTTACTTAAAAAAATAAATATTAATTTTGCAAGTCGTTAAAAAATATTATTTCACAATTATAAAGAAATCATGGCAAAAATTTCCTGGAAACCCGGCACAATGATCTATCCTCTCCCCGCCGCTCTTGTCACTTGCGGAGGATCTCCACGAGATTGGAATATGTTGACCGTGGCATGGCTCGGAACCATCTGCACCAACCCGGCTATGTGCTATATCTCGGTGCGTCCTGAACGATTCTCTTATCCGATTCTGAAAAAATACATGGAATTCACCATCAATCTCACCACTACGTCCATGACCCGCGCCACCGATTGGGCCGGTGTGAGATCGGGGAAAGACTTTGACAAATGGAAGGAAACCGGCCTAACTCCTATGCCGGGCGAGAAGGTGGCCTCACCAACAATAGAGGAATCTCCGCTTTCAATAGAGTGCAGGGTGAAAAGCATAATGTCGCTCGGTTCGCATGATATGTTTATTGCCGATGTGCTTAATGTGAGGGCTGACTCTTCTTTCATCAATCCCGAAACAGGAGAATTCTCTCTTAAAGATTCAGGACTGATGGCCTATAGTCATGGAAAATATTTCTCTCTTGGCGAAATGATTGGAAAATTCGGATTTTCAGTAAAGAAAAAATAATCGATATTTCCCTTATTTTCTCTTCTGATTTACCTTATACCCTATCATTAGTAGGAATCGCAGAGATCTATTTCCTTTTTTACCTACAAAAGGGGATTGCTCCTGACAGGAATAAGTTGTAATTTTGCAAACGTAACCATAAGAGATTATATTAGTTATTTTAGTTTGTAATAATGATAGCGGAGAAAGATACCGGTTATCTTTTTCCGCTGTCCATATAATCGATTCAATATACCGGAATATAAATGATTAAACAGATATGTCAAGATATTTTTCTCCCGAGGACAAGATGGTGACCCTGATCGCGGAAGATTATCCGCTCATTCAAGTTATGACCAGATTCGGGATAAGGATGGGGTTCGGCGACAAGACGGTAGAAGAGGTATGCCTTGAAGCCGGGGTGGATTGCAACACTTTCCTTGCTGTGGTTAACTTTGTATCGGAAGGTTTCACCACATTCAACTCCACACGTGCCTTGTCGATAAAAAGCCTCATGCATTATCTCAAGCAGAGCCACATATATTTTCTGGAATACTGTCTTCCCATGATACGCCGCAAACTCCTCGACGGCATATCTCTAAATACCAAGGATGTTTCCTTTCTAATCATCCGGTTTTTCGATGAATATTACCGTGAGGTTAAGACCCACATGGAATATGAGGAACGCACCGTGTTCCAATACATCGAATCCCTATTGGATGGGATTCGTGAGGAGGGATTCCGAATCGCCACATATAGTGACCATCATGAGCAAGTGGCCGATAAACTCGGGGAACTCAAGAATTTAATCATAAAATATTGTCCGAAGGATTCCGATGCCAATCTCCTGAACGATGCTCTCTACAGCATATACCGTTGCGAGCGTGAATTAGAGAACCATTGTAAAGTGGAAGACTTCCTGCTCGTACCCGAAATCAAACGCCTTGAGAAAAGCGTAAAAGACTATACACTTTAACCCCCTCAAGTAAAAGTAATGTCAGAACATCGAATCCATATTGCTATAGCTGAAAGCTCGCCTATCATTTCCGCCGGACTCACCCATACCATGAGCCGTCTTCCGGGTCTCCCCACAAGAGTGGTGGAGATAAACGATACCGACCATCTAATAAATTATCTTGAATCCGAACAGCCCGACATTCTTATTATCAACCCATTCTTTTTATCACCCTCTTACATCTCACAATTGAGAGTAAAATATTCCGATCTCAAGATAATTGCAGTGGCCGTGATGCCCCTTGACCGAAAAACTCTCGAAAACTTCCACGACTCAATCTCCATTGCCGATGATGTGGAGACAGTGACTGACAAGGTGAAAAAGAATTGCGACTCACGCAACTCCTCCTCTGAGCCTGAAAACAAGGAGTCGCTTTCCAATCGTGAGAAGGAAATAATAATCAACGTGGTGAAGGGACTCACAAATAAAGAGATAGCCGATAAACTCTTCATCTCCGTGCATACCGTTATAACACATCGTCGCAATATCGCCCGGAAGCTCGAAATCCATTCAGCCACCGGACTAACCATATATGCAATCGTGAACAAACTCGTGGATCTTGCCGAACTACATCTATAATCTCATTCTCTACAATCCGACATCAATCCATCCCTAATCCTTAAAATCTATTAACTTTCTCATTAAAATTAAACGACTATCGGTTTTTTTTGCTAATTTTGCAATTTAAGAAACGATTCTAAGTTAAACGGTTTCTTAAACTGATCACTGAAACAACATGAACAGTATAGATAGCAGAAACGACAAGTTGACCCGGGAAGAAAAGAAAAGGGTACAGAAGGATAAGCGTAACAGAAACATCGTGAAATGGCTTTGGATATCTTTCCTAAGTCTGGGACTTTTCATTGCCGTTTTTCTACTTCTGATATATAACGGCGTCATAGGATATATGCCTCCCATCGAAGAGCTTGAAGATCCTCACGACAAACTTGCCTCCCAAGTCTATGCCTCTGATGGCAAAACAGAGCTTGGCCGTTATTACTATGGGGCCGGAAACCGCGTATATACAGATTATGACGGCATCTCTCCATACGTGATAGATGCTCTGGTAGCCACTGAAGACGTTCGTTTTGAAGATCATTCCGGTATTGACTTCCGCGCTTTAGGACGCACGATGTTCAAGACCGTGCTCTTAGGCGACAAATCTTCGGGAGGTGCCTCTACCATCACACAACAGCTTGCCAAGCAACTTTATTCCACTCCCTCCTCCAACATGATCAAACGTGCCATCCAGAAGCCCATCGAATGGATGATTGCCATAAAGCTCGAAAGATTCTATACAAAGGATGAGATTATCAATATGTATCTCAACCGTTTCGACTTCCTTAACAATGCCGTTGGTATCAAGACGGCAGCAAATGTTTATTTCGGCAAGGAACCCAAAAACCTCAAGGCAGAGGAGGCCGCCATGCTTATAGGAATGTTGAAAAACCCAAGCTTCTATAATCCTCTCCGACATGAAGAGCGCACTCTTGAACGACGCAATACAGTGATCGACCAGATGGTCAAGGCCGGCTATCTGTCTAAGGCGGAAGCAGACTCTCTTAAGGCACTTCCTTTAGGTCTTAACTATCACAAGGTGGATCACAAGGAGGGAGAAGCCCCTTATCTGAGAGAGGAGATACGCCGCCTGATGACAGCCAAAAAGCCGGTCAGACCAAAACGATCCGATTATTCATCTACCTACCAGTATAATCTTGCATGGGGTAACTATAACACCGATTCCACTGCCTGGGAAGAGAATCCTCTATATGGATGGATTGAAAAGAATCCCAAGCCCGACGGATCGCATTATGACCTTTATACAGATGGTCTGCGGATCTATACATCGATAGATATGACAATGCAACGTTATGCAGAAGAAGCAATCTATCAACACCTTGGAGGAGTGTTGCAGCCGGCATTCAATGCTGAGAAACGCGGATCCAAAAATGGTCCCTATTCCAACAACACCACCAATGCACAGAAACTCATCAAAAATGCAATAAAGCAATCCGACAGATACAAGAGGATGAAGGAAGCCGGGATCTCCGAAACTGAAATCGAGGCTTCCTTCCGGACTCCCTATGAGATGGACGTATTTGCATGGGTGAAAGAGACAAAAGGGGGAACCACCAAAATAGTACCCGGAACCAAGACGGTAAAAATGACTCCTTACGACTCTGTTATTTATATGAA
This sequence comes from uncultured Porphyromonadaceae bacterium, assembly GCA_947177405.1. Taxonomy (GTDB): domain Bacteria; phylum Bacteroidota; class Bacteroidia; order Bacteroidales; family Muribaculaceae; genus Lepagella. Next base: position 29,403 of record CAMWUJ010000017.1, read on the forward strand.
ATCCATCCTTCGCGCCGGTCTTATGAGTATGGATCCTGTCACCGGCTATGTGAAAGCCTATGTGGGAGGACCCGACTTCATGCATTTCCAGTATGATATGGTGTCGAGAGGAAAACGTCAGGTTGGTTCGACAATAAAACCCTTCTTATATACCATAGCGATGGAAGAGGGTGATGACCCATGCTCCACATATTCTGCCGCTCAATTCTCTTCCGGAGGTTGGGCTCCCCGAGGCGGTGCCCGTGGGGGATATCTCACACTAAAGCAAGGTCTTACCACTTCCAATAACCAGATTTCAGCCCGACTAATCGATAAATTCGGACCAAAGAATTTTGTGAATAAACTCCGAATGTTCGGTATCACAGGTTATTTTGAGGCCTCTTATCCTCTATGTCTGGGCACAGCTGATGTTTCAATCGGAAACATGGTATCAGCATATACAGCCTTCCCGGGAATGGGAGTAAGGGTTGATCCGGTGCTGGTGACACGCATAGAGGATAATCAGGGGAACGTCATTTATAATGCTGTGCCTCACCGCACAGAGGTCATGAATGAGAAGGCAGCCTGTCACATGATCACCATAATGCAAAGTGTGGTCAATGCCGGTACAGGAAAGGCATTGCGCGGTTCCTATAACCTCTCCGTGCCATTAGGAGGAAAGACAGGTACAACCAACTCCAACTCCGACTGCTGGTTCATGGGATACTCCCCTGATCTTGTCACCGGTGTATGGGTTGGTGGTGAAGAACGATCCATCCATTTCAACAATATGGCTTATGGTCAAGGTGCAAAAGCAGCACTGCCTATATTCGGATCCTATATGAGAAAAGTGTATTCGAATCCAAGTCTCCCTTATAAACAGGATGCCAAATTCGATATTCCCGATGACTATGTGCCTTGCGACAAGGATGACTGGGGAACGGGAAGCTATACCACTACTGTGACAACCACTATCCCTGATGAGACTGAAACAGAAGTGGTGGAAGGAGCTTTTGATTAAGAAAGATGCCCTAAGATGCCGAAGATTCTAAAAATACGAGATCTTACCTTGCGCGACGGCCAGCAGTCGCTTGTGGGTGCAAGAATGAGAAAGGAAATAATTCTTCCTCTCCTGCCCTTGTATCGTGATGCTGCATTTCATATTGTGGAGGTATGGGGTAGTGATGTGCTGGCCACTGCTCTGAAATATCTGGGAGAGGCACCATGGGAGAGATTGAAAAACTGTGCTGATGAACTTGAAGGGATATCAATTCTATCGGCATTGACTCAAGGTGTGAAACCCTTCGGAGAAATGGTTGCACCCAATTACATATTGCAGGCTCTCTATAAAAATGCCTTTAAGAACGGACTCAACATGATGCGCCTCTATGACAACGACAATAACATAGAGCGTCTCAGAGAGCCTGTGGCCCTAATTAATGATCTGGGAGGAATGGCGGATGTGGCTATCTGCTTCATTCCCCAACGCAACGAGAAAGCATACGAGAAACATAAGAAAAAAGGATTCTTTGCAATGCTTTTCGGTTCGGAAGAAGAAAATCCCGGAGACTCCGAACAATACACCGATGATTATTATGTGGAGAAAGCTAAAGAGGCTGAATCTTTAGGTGCCGAAATGATCACTCTAAAGGATCCTTACGGACTGGCTACCCCCTCACGCATTTATTCCTTGATGCCGAAACTTAAACAGGCAGTAAGAATTCCTGTGGATTATCACACACATTGCACACATGGATATGGATTGGCATCCACACTGATGGCTATAATAAAAGGAGTGGATGTAGTGGATACAAATATCTGGTGGTTTTCAGGAGGCTCAGCCGCCCCTCCAATTGAGCTAATCCATATTTTCTGTCATAAGCTGGAAATAGAAGTCGGTGCAAATATGGAGGCGGTGAGGGAAATCCGAAAAAGACTCCGGTCAGCACGTCTGTCTCTATCTGAATTTGACAGATATTCCGATCGACTTCCCAATGATTTTGATGAATTCTATCTGGATATCCCTGAAGTGGTGGACGGTCTTTTTGACCAGGCAATACAGGCTGCCTCCGATAATGATGAGGAGGCTCTGTTGGGCTATTGTCATGCTCTGGAGAAATACTTCGGTTTTCCGGTCTGTGATGATTATGAAGAAGAATCCGACGATGTTGAAAAGAAAGAGACTGAAAAAAGCGTATTCTCTGAAAAAGATGAAGAGCGACTTCTTCTTGAACTACTTCCGGATATTGCAGATCTCTATCTCGACAACCTCCACAATGCGGAAAATGAAAAAAAGGATGCTCCCGATTTGCCTGAGTCATAAAAAATTTGTAATTTTGCAAGCCATTTAGTGGGATCGCGACCTGCTAAGAATTATTATATTAATTTTAACTGCAGTATTAACAAGAAAATGAAAAAAGACATTCATCCCAAAGAATACCGTGAGGTAGTGTTCAAAGATATGTCGAACGATGAGATTTTCATCACTCGTTCCACAGTTGCTTCCCGTGAGACAATCGAAGTTGATGGTAAAGAATATCCTCTCGTAAAGCTTGAGATCACCTCTGCTTCACACCCCTTCTTTACCGGTAAGCAGAAACTCGTTGACACCGCCGGTCGTGTGGATAAATTCCGCAGCCGCTATGGTAACCGTTCAAAGAAGTAAGAACAGAGACTACCTCTTGAAAATAAAAAAGCACATTGGAAATTTCCAATGTGCTTTTTTATTTTCAAGAGAAGAGAAATCCTAATTTTTTTCATGATAAATCATGAGTCGTCAAGGTTCTTCATGATTATTCATGAGTCGGAAGCTTATTTGCCGTTGATGAAATTGCTGAGCGTATTGAAGAAAGCGGGATCCTCCCCTACAGTTATATTTGCAATTTTACCTTCAGGATTAACAATCACCTTTGTAGGGAAACCCTGCACGGCATAGGCATCAAGAAGAAGTGTAGCCTCAGGTTCCGGATTATATACTTGCACCCATGGCAATTCATATTTTGCTACCGCATTGCGCCAGCTTTCCTCAGAGTCACGGCAATCAATTCCTATTATCTCAAGTTTACCGGAATATTCCTTATATGCTTCTTTCAAGGAAGGAAATCCCTTTATACACCAGGGACACCATGAACCCCAGAAGTCAAGGATTACCCATTTCCCTTTGAAATCCGCCAGAGACACATTCTTGCCATCAAGATTCTTCAGGGTAAAGGCCGGAGCATCAACATCTCCGCTCTGAAGGGCTTCAAGACGTCGTTCGGCTTCTATTGATTTTTCTACTCTGGCTTTCTTTTCAACAGCCAAAGCATAGAGGGTTGAATTCTTTGCAGCGGGGGTGAGAGACTCAAAGATATCGAGATATCCTTGTCCGTCAAGTTCGAGCAAAGCATACACAGCCGCCGGGCTATCAGGATGATCTTTCACATAGTCTGCAAAAAGAAGATCGTATCTTGCCACAAGCTGTTTCATTCTCGTCTCGTCGGGATTACCACTACGGGCTATAGCGAAATATTCTTTCTTTATTTCATTCCCCTGCTCAGTGAGAGAGGATACAGCCTCCATCAGAGGAGTACCGGAAATTGTATATTCCAATGGTTCCATACCGGTGATATTAACCACAATATTATCTCCCGGCTCGGTATATACAGGAATACCTTCTCTCTCCGAAATGAAAATCACCGACTCTGCAGCTCCGCCGGGGAGATTGGCAAAACTACCGGAAGGTGCTGATATTTTCTTCAGATCGGGTGTCGGTCTTTCTCTTCTTGGTTTTGCAGCATCTGTTATCAACAGTGATTCCACCTCATATTCGCCGGACGTTCCTGCCGGGAAATTCACTGTGACATCCGCATAGGCTCCCATCACACCAAGAATCAGACCCATCGATGGTAAAATAAATTTTTTCATGTTTCTTTTATTGTTTTATTTTTTAACTTCTTCAGAAGCAAATTTGTGAATTCATAATTCTTTATTCCCCATTTAGGAGCAACCACTTTATCAGGAGGAGAGGTTGCGAGAAAACGTTCTATGGCAATCTTACGAGGCACCATTCCAACTATTTTCTCACAAAGATCAAGATAACCGTTAAGAGTGAATGTGTCGATATTCATGGATCCATCCTCCAAAAGTGATTGAAGGGGAGTGCCCTGAATCACTTGGAGGTGATGCATCTTAATCGAGTCTATCGGCAAAGACACCACCCTTCTGATTGTGGAAAACATCATCTCCTCCGTCTCTCCGGGGAGTCCGAATATAAGATGAAGGCCCACCGAGATTCCTGCCTGAGCAAGCCTGCAGACAGTATCGCAGGTCTGCTGCCATGAATGACGACGGTTTATTATCTTAAGAGTAGAGTCATGACTTGTCTCCGCACCAAGTTCAACAAATACAGGTTTCCGTAAGTTCAATCGCTTAAGCAGTTCCACCACATCATCCGGAAAGCAATCAGGACGCGATCCAATCACCAGCCCCACCACATCTTCAACCCCCAATGCCTCCGAATAAAGAGATTCAAGACGCTCCAAGCCTGTCTTATTCCCCACATTCCCGGGAGAGGATGATTTTATGAATGTATTTGAATAAGACTGAAAGTAAGCCAGGTATTTCATAGCCGGATACTTTTTGAAAAAGAATCTCTTCCCTGCCTCCAGTTGTTGTGTCACGGATTCGGAGCTGAAGCAATACCCCGGAGTAAAGGTGGTGTTATCGCAATATATACATCCCCCCGTTCCTATGGTACCATCCCTATTCGGACATGAGAAGCCGGCGTTTACCGAAATCTTCTGCACCTTGATTCCGGGGAAACGATCTGAAAGATATTCAGCGTAGTCTTTATAATAGGGATTCATATAACGAGTAGGTTTAAACTAATTTACGGATGTTGGCAACGAGTAATTATAAGTATCTCATCATGTCGGCCACAGTGAGCAGAGCCATAGCCTCAACAACAGCTACACCTCTCATAGCCACACAAGGATCATGACGTCCCTTGGGAGGGATTGTCACTTCGTTCCCCTCCGTATCGTAGGAATGAAGTTCACGCATCAAGGTAGGTGTAGGTTTGAAATAAACCTTGAAATTAACGGGCATTCCATTTGAGATTCCTCCCTGGATTCCTCCGGAATGATTGGATGCAAAAGTGTATTCTCCTTTCTTACCCTCCAAGGGGACCATCCGGTCGCCCACCTCAGAACCAAGTGAATAAGCAGCCTTAATACCATCACCATATTCAAAGGCCTTGGCTGCATTGATACCCATCATAGCAGCCGCCAGACGGCTGTGCAGCTTTCCGAATACAGGTTCTCCAACTCCAACGGGAAGCCCGGTTATCACACCCTCCACAATTCCACCGGTGGAATCTCCGGAGGAAGCGGCCTTCTCCACGGAATTGGTCTCTATAAAACGTGCGCTCACCTCAATTCCCTTGGTGGAGAGCCATTGACGACACAAAGCTCCTCCAACAACCCAGGATACAGTCTCACGTGCACTTGCTCTTCCACCTCCTGCAAACTCATTGATACCATATTTCTTGTAATAGGTGAAGTCGGCATGATTGGGACGGAAGCGCCCCTGGTATCCGGCGTAATCCCCTGACCGTTGGTCGCGGTTTCGGACAATGAATCCTATGGGTGTGCCCAGAGTTATTCCGTCAGCACTGAATCCGGATAGAAACTCCACTTCATCCGGCTCCTTACGGGGAGATGTGAAAGCTTGTCGACCGGGGGCACGGCGGGCAAGATCCTCTTTTACTTTCTCAAAATCTATCTTTATGAGGGAGGGCATCCCGTCAAGGATGCCCCCCATCGCCGGCCCGTGACTTTCTCCGAAAGTCGTGAGACGTATGTTATTTCCAAATGTATTCATTGAAATTATTATTCATTTTACCTCGCCGCTATTTATCCATAGTCACGAGAAGCTCCTCATTAGTGCGCGTCATCTCCATACGCTTCTTGATAAATTCCATTGCTTCCATAGAATTCATATCTCCCAAATAATTGCGGAGAATCCACATTCGGTTAAGCATCTCCTTGCTTACAAGAAGATCATCACGACGGGTGGATGAAGCAATAATATCCACAGCAGGGAAGATACGCTTGTTGGAAAGCTTGCGGTCGAGCTGCAACTCCATATTTCCCGTACCTTTGAATTCCTCGAAAATCACTTCATCCATCTTGGAAGAGGTCTCGGTAAGTGCCGTGGCTATGATTGTGAGCGACCCTCCGTTCTCGATATTTCGTGCTGCTCCAAAGAAGCGTTTCGGACGTTGTAGAGCATTGGCATCCACACCACCTGAAAGAATCTTTCCTGACGCGGGAGAGACTGTGTTGTAGGCACGCGCAAGACGGGTGATTGAGTCAAGCATGATCACCACATCATGACCGCTTTCCACAAGTCGCTTTGCTTTCTCGAGCACAATGCCGGCGATTTTCACATGTCGCTCGGCAGGCTCATCAAAAGTGGATGCAATTACCTCTGCGTTAACACTACGAGCCATATCTGTCACCTCTTCAGGACGCTCATCTATAAGAAGCATTATGATGTAGGTGTCGGGATGATTTTCTGCAATGGCATTGGCAATATCTTTCAGAAGAATAGTCTTACCAGTTTTTGGGGGAGCCACAATTAAGGCACGCTGTCCTTTTCCTATAGGGGCGAACATATCCACCACACGTGTGGACAAGTTATTGCTTCTCCCCTTGGTGAGCTCAAATTTCTCATCCGGGAAGAGAGGTACAAGATGTTCAAAAGGCACACGGTCGCGGATCACTTCAGGCGGAAGACCATTGATAGAAACTATACGGCATAGAGGAAAGTATTTCTCTCCCTGCCGGGGAGGGCGGATACCTCCCTCCACTACATCGCCTGTCTTGAGACCGAAGTCCTTTATCTGCTGTTGTGAGACATACACATCATCGGGACTGCCGAGATAGTTATAGTCGCTCGAACGTAGAAATCCATACCCGTCAGGCATCACTTCAAGCACACCGTAAGTGGTAAGAATTCCATCAAAATCGAAGCTTGTCTCGGGTTGTTGCTGCTGTTGCTGCTGCTGAAGCTGACGCTGCTGCTGACGTTGTTTTTTTGTAAGATGCTTCTGTTGCTTGTTGGTAAGCTGACGAGGCACATTGGGCTCTGCAATTATTATGGGAGATACGGCAGCCGCAATTGCGTCTTCCTCTATTTGCTGCTTTGATCTGCGTGTGAATGTTTTTCCCTTTGCATTACCGAAAAACGCTCCTAAAGATGGATTGGAATCCGGCTTATGAGTAAACATCAGTTTACGGTCAGCCGGTTTCTCTTCAGCAGGAGTTGAATTTTCAGAATCTGCGACTCCCTTTTTTTCATCGTCTGAATTAATTTCATTTGATGGCTCTATCGGAACCGGAAGAGTGTCCATAGGAGTAATTTCGCTCTGCACCGTCACTTCCGAACCGGGGGAAGCACCATCATTATCCGTATTGGGAATGGTCTCCACATTTTTTGAGGATTTTCGCCCTTTCTTTTTAGGCTTTGCTTCCCGGATATCATTCTCAGGATCAGCCAACGGAGCCACTTCCTCCAAAGGTGGATTCTCTTCTATGTTGTCCGAAGAAGTGTTTTCTTCTACTGGGGTCATGGCTTCAGAATCTATATCCTGCTTTGCCTTAACCCTCTTGGCGCGTTTCTTGGGAGTCGGAGCTTCCTCGCCATCCACATTTCCCGGCTCTTCAGGCTGAGCATCCGCCGAAGCAGCAGCCTTCTTTGTGGTTTTCTTTACCTTCGGAGTCTTCTCTTTATCAGACTTGGCCTTCGAACGTGAATTCTTGGCGACCGCTTTCTTGGCAGTCGCTTCTGATTCATTATCTATGATAAAGTATGCTATCTCCTCTTTATTATCAGGAATCTTAGTCATACCCATGGATTCGGCGATACCATGAAGCTGGTCGTCGGCCATAGCCATTAAATCATCAAGAGTGTACATATTATCTTAGTCTTCTATTGTTCCCATCTGGCACCGAATACATGTCGATAACGAAAAAAACAACTTCCAATACAGAACTACAGAACAATTGAATAATTCGGAGCCGGGGACGTATTTTTGATAATAGATTGAAATTAGCCATTCCATATCAGGGCATACGTAGTGAAGCCCCAAAGATGCCGAAAGCCCATTCACTTAAGTGTCAACGGCCTTCAAATGGCGTTTAATTGTGTTTATATTGGTGGAATACTGGATTATATTATATGGTTAAGTCTCTCAATCAAAGAAACTTCATAACCGCAAACCTTTAAAAAAAGGGATTGATGCGATAGATTTTATTAATCCTTAGATATTGCAAAATTAAGAATTTCTTTTTGATTATCCTAACTTTTTCTCGGATTTTTATAAGTATCCCTCACAGAGGTTTCAAGATTTGCGGGATACACGCCACACTTTCTTGTCTTCCGGTGATACAAGGAATCGCCGTGAACGCTTAAGACCCTCTACCCATATTATCTCTCCGGTAAGGGGATGATAGGCCACTCCTATTTTTCTCCTCTCCGCCTGACTTAATCCGGATTCCGACAAAATATCACTCACCAATCTGCTCCCCTTCATTCCGAGAGGATATATCCGATCTCCATTCATCCGGGTACGTATCCCTATATTATCAGGATTTATACCTAACCATAAGGCGCTGTTATCGGTTTCCTTTTTTATACGGACCAAGAGTTCATGCGAATTGTCAAATTGCTCTATTTTAAATTCCTCCTCAATGGAGATTCCCTCGCTACAATATTTCTTTTCTACCCACTCAAGCTTGTCGCGATCCATTATGAATTCACCTCCTTCTGCAATCCATCTCGAACCGGGGGTAGCCGAACCTTGTTTAAGACCCTTCCACATCTCTTCCACATTATGCTGCGTGCCTCCACGCGAAAGCACAAATCTACGGAGGCGCCATCTCCCGAGTCCCTTTTCAAGGATTCTTTCTTTGGAAATAAAATCTTCTGCAAGCTCTTTTTTTTCTAATGCCTCTGCAGCTTCGCGCTCTTCACGCATGATGGTGGCAGTGCGACAAAGACTCTTCTTCACACCGGGCCATTCCTTTTCGATGAGAGGTATCACTTGATTTCTGATAAAATTCCTTTTATAATCGGAGGAAAGATTGGTACTGTCAATAACATATTTCTCACCTTTTGCCTCAAGATATTTCTCGATTTCCGAACGCGAGAAAGTCAACAAAGGACGAATCACTTCTCCCGTGTCAGGGCTTATTGCCGATAATCCGGCCACTCCCCCTCCTCTAAATAAATTCAAGAGCACGGTTTCTGCATTATCATCAGCATTATGAGCCACTGCGATTCTATCTGCTTTTCGATTCTTCATCTCTTTACGAAAATAGTCATAACGCAGGTCGCGACAAGCCATCTCCACAGACCCACCATAATCCTTTCTATAGCTGTCCACATCGAAATGCACTATCTCAAGCTCCACGGAAAGTCGTCGGCACAGTTGCTCCACAAATCGCAAATCCCTTTCACTTTCCTCTCCACGAAGGTGAAAATCACAATGCACAGCAACGATTTCCACCCCGCTATTAAGGAGAGAAAGGAGAAGGGCAACGCTGTCGGCTCCTCCGCTGACACCGGCCACAATACGTCGAACTCCTATATTATTTATTATCTCCCCCACCCTATTTTCAAGATTTCCAATAATATCAGAGGGGCTTTTCCGAATGCGATCGGAATCGAAATTTCTTATCAAATTATAAGGATTTAGAGTTGAATAAAAAATTACTTTATTCTAAACAATAATTAGTCCTCGCTTGTTTTTAAAATAAAGAACTAAAAATTACAAACTAAAAATATAATATGGCAAAAAAATGGATTTGCACCGTATGCGGTTATATCGCAGAAGGTGAGACAGCTCCCGAACAGTGCCCTCAGTGCAAGGCTCCTCAGTCTAAATTTAAAGAAATGGATGCGGATTCGCTCCTTCAGTTTGTCACCGAACATGAGATCGGCGTAGCAAAGGATTGCGATGAGGAGATGAAGAAAGATCTTAACAACCACTTCATCGGAGAATGTACAGAAGTTGGTATGTATCTGGCAATGTCTCGTCAGGCAGACCGCGAAGGGTATCCTGAGATCGCCGACGCTTTCAAGCGTTATGCATGGGAAGAGGCAGAACACGCTGCCAAATTCGCAGAACTTCTCGGCGATATGGTATGGGATACCAAGACCAATCTCGACAAACGCATGCATGCTGAGGCTGGTGCAAATGAAGATAAGATGAGAATTGCGAAAAACGCTAAAGCCGCCAATCTCGACGCCATTCATGACACTGTGCATGAAATGGCTAAGGACGAAGCTCGTCATGGTCGCGGATTCAAGGGTCTTTATGACCGTTATTTCGCTAACAAATAATTATAACTTTAATTATATTGAAAGCCGTGCCTTCAGCACGGCTTTTTTTATCCACTGACCTTGGGTGCTTTTATTCATTCAAATTTCTTTCTCTTGCGTATTTTGATTAATTTTGCAAAACACAAAGAAAGATATGGGAAGAATTTTAGCTATCGACTATGGGAAGAAACGTTGCGGAATAGCTGTGACTGATATTCTGAAGATTTCAGCAAACGGACTCCCCACTCTCCCTACCTCTGATCTTCTTCAATGGATAAAAGATTATGTTTCTCGTGAGAAGGTGGAGAGAATCCTGATAGGTGAGCCAAAACAGATTGACGGCACACCATCAGAAAATATGAAACGTATCCTCCCTTTCGTGGGTCGCCTCAAAAAGGAGATTCCGGATATTCCGGTGGAGTTTGTGGATGAACGTTTCACTTCCGTTATTGCACACCGCGAGATGATAGCTGCCGGTTTCAAGAAATCCGACAGGCAACGCAAAGGATTAGCGGATGAGATGTCGGCGGTTATAATCCTGACATCTTGGCTTGATTCCCATTAACCTTGAGTAGCCGTTAAAAATATTTGATTATGATACTACCGATATATATTTACGGGCAACCTGTGCTTCGCAAGGATGCCGAGGACATAGAGTCTGATTATCCCGGACTCGAAAAATTAATCAGCGACATGTGGGAAACCATGTATAACGCTGATGGCGTTGGACTGGCCGCTCCCCAGATAGGCAAACCTATCGCCCTGATCGTTATTGATGGAAGCGTGCTTGCCGATAATTTCCCGGAGTGTGCCAACTCAAAAATGGTGCTTATCAATCCGAGTTTGGAGGTAATTGAAGATATACCTGCTGTCACAAGAACTGAGGGATGTCTTTCTTTGCCGGGACTCTCTGAGGATGTAAAACGCACCGAACATATCCGCCTCAACTGGCTCGACGAGAATTTTGTGGAACATGAAAAGGAATTCACCGGTTTTCTCGCACGCATAATCCAGCATGAAGTGGATCATCTTGATGGCACTGTTTATACAGATCATGTCACTTCAATCCGAAAGCAGCTAATTCGCAATAAGCTGAATAATCTTGCAAAAGGGAAAGTGAAATGCGACTATCGCACCGTGCACAATTGATTCTTGAAATCATCTCTTTATTCGTAATTAATACTTATAACTTATAATCGATGGCAGACGATAAAAAAGTGATATTCTCTATGGTGGGTGTCAGCAAAGTGATTCCACCTCAACGACAGATATTGAAAAATATTTACCTCTCATTCTTTTATGGAGCCAAAATCGGCATTATCGGTCTTAATGGATCCGGAAAGTCAACCCTACTCAAAATTATAGCCGGCCTTGATAAGAGCTATCAGGGCAATGTGGTCTTTTCTCCGGGCTACAGCGTGGGCTATCTTGAGCAGGAACCAAAACTCGATCCCGATAAGACGGTGCTCGAAGTGGTGAGGGAAGGAGCGCAGCATGTGTTCGACCTCCTTAAGGAATATGATGAAGTCAACGAAGCTTTTGCAGACCCGGAAGTGTTGGAAAATCCCGACAAAATGGATGCTCTTATAGCCCGTCAGGCCGAAATTCAGGATAAACTTGATGCGTGCGATGCATGGAATATCGACAATAAGCTTGAACGAGCCATGGATGCCCTCCGATGTCCACCCGATGACAAGAAGATTGCCGTTCTTTCAGGTGGTGAGAAACGTCGTGTAGCTCTTTGCCGCCTCCTCCTGCAGCAACCGGATATCCTTCTTCTTGATGAGCCCACCAACCACCTTGACGCTGAATCGATTGACTGGCTCGAACAGCATCTCCAGCAATATCCTGGCACTGTGATTGCCGTGACACACGACCGTTACTTCCTCGACCATGTGGCCGGATGGATTCTTGAGCTCGACAGGGGAGAAGGAATTCCATGGAAAGGAAACTATTCTTCCTGGCTTGATCAGAAAACCAAAAGGATGGCCCAGGAGGAGAAACAGGCAAGCAAACGCCGAAAGACTCTTGAACGAGAGTTGGAATGGGTAAGAATGGCGCCAAAAGCTCGTCAGGCCAAGGGGAAAGCTCGACTCTCAAGCTATGACCGTCTCCTCAATGAGGATCAGAAAGAGCGCGAAGAGAAACTTGAAATCTTCATTCCGAATGGTCCGCGTCTGGGTAATAAGGTGATTGAAGCCGAACATCTTGCCAAAGCTTATGATGACAAGGTGCTTTTCAACGACCTCAATTTCACTTTACCTCCTAATGGAATTGTGGGTGTGATTGGTCCTAACGGAGCAGGAAAGACAACGCTTTTCCGTCTGATTATGGAGCAAGAGAAGCAGGATAAGGGAGAATTCCATGTCGGTGAGACTGTGAAAGTGGCATACGTGGATCAGAATCATAAGGACCTTGATCCCGACAAGAGTGTGTATGAGGTGATTTCTCAAGGTGTGGAATCATTCAGGATGGGCGGTCGCGATATGAATGCGCGCGCATATCTCTCGAAGTTTAATTTCACCGGTGCAGATCAGGAGAAAAAGATAGGTGTGCTCTCGGGAGGTGAAAGAAACCGTCTTCATCTTGCGATGGCTCTTAAAGAGGAAGGAAATGTGCTTCTCCTCGACGAGCCTACCAATGATATCGATGTCAACACGCTCCGAGCTTTGGAAGAAGGTCTGGAAAATTTTGCCGGATGTGCGGTGGTGGTTAGCCATGACCGTTGGTTCCTTGACCGTATTGCCACTCATATCCTTGCTTTTGAGGGCGATAGCAAGGTCACTTTCTATGAAGGGTCCTACTCCGAATATGAGGAATTCAAGAAGAAACGCGATGGTGGTGCCGATACACCACATCGTATCAGATACAAGAAACTGATGTAAAAGCCTCTATATTAAAACGGCTGCGATTAAATCGCAGCCGTTTTAAATAGTACATTGATTATCATACAAGCTTACCGATCCAGCTGTCGCGGTCGCCGGGAAGGAGATCCACCACAGGAATCTCGATCATGGTGTAGGCGCCGGGAGCGAGACGCTCTGCGGCCCGAGCACATGCCACAAGAATCTGGGCAGTAAGAGCAGGATTATTAATCGACATGTTGAATTCAAAACGTTGGTTCTGGGTGATACCTGACACTCCCTTACGAACCATGTGTACACCATGTCCCATATCTTTGAGAGCATCCACGCTGGGCACTTCAAATACATGAGTCTCATCACTTGCGAAATAGGGATCAGCCTTTATGGCTGCCGCCACATCCTCAATCTTATATCCGGGTAGAAGCTCCACATATACCATGCGGCGATGGATGCCGGTACCCAAAGGGATGGTCATGGATAGAGCTGCCTTGACACCTTCTTTGGATTTAACAGCAACAGTGTGCCCCATGCTCATGCCGGGACCGAAATTAGTATAAGTGATTCCTTTCGGAGCCACAGCCTCAAGCAGGGTACGCACCACAGAGTCACTGCCCGGATCCCAGCCTGCAGCCACTACAGCAACGGCATTGCCGGCCTTGGCTGCTTCATCAAGACTCTTGCGAAGAGCAGGAATCTGACCATGGATGTCAAAAGAATCCACAGTATTGATGCCTAACTCTAAAATCTCTTTTGCATAACTCTCCACGCTGCGGGTCGGAGTGGCGAGGATTGCCACATCTATCACCTCTCCCTTGTCAAGAAGATCCTTCACTGATGCCACCACAGGGAGATCGGCAGGTATGTCCTCTCTCTTGGAGGGATCGCGTCTTACTACGCCTACTACTTCAAAATCTTCTGCTGCCTGAGCCGCTTCAAGTGAAAAGCGGCCGATGTTACCATAGCCTACAATAGCTACCTTAATCTTTTTTGACATTGCTTTTATATTTTGGGGTTGTTTTTACATCCTGTTTAAATAAAGAGGTAATTATATACCCTCTTAATCATTATTTTGTAAAATAAAATGCAAATATAAGATTAAATTTGTAATTTTGCATCTTGAAAGTAAAAACAGGTTTAAAATTTCTTAAATTTATCCATGGATTGGCTAATTGATCTCTTGAAACCCTACAATGAGTCTTTGGCAGCCACCATCATTCTCTATTCTTTTGTGATTTTTGCCGGTATCTATTTAGGCAAGATCAAGATTCTCGGAGTTTCGCTTGGTGTGACTTTCGTACTGTTTGTAGGTATCTTCTTAGGACACTTCGGCTATGTCGTAAATGGAGACGTGCTCCATTTCCTAAGAGAGTTTGGTCTTATCTTATTCATTTTCTCAATCGGTATGCAGGTTGGTCCGGGCTTCTTCTCCTCTTTCAAGGAGGGAGGTATAAGGATGAATGTGATTGCAGTGAGTGGAATCGCACTCAATGTGTTGATTATGCTCGCCATTTATTTCATTCAAGGAGGTGCTGATGGCAATTCCTCCATCTCCCAACTTGTTGGGGTAATGAGTGGTGCAGTGACAAATACCCCCGGACTTGGAGCGGCACAGCAGACAGTGCTTCAGGTTAACGAAGCGGCGCAGAATGTGAGTCAGCAGATGTCGATGGGATATGCTGCCGCTTATCCTCTCGGAGTTGTGGGCATTATCTTGACGATGATCTTGATAAAGAAGATTTTCAAGATCGATACTTCAAAAGAGCTTGCCGAACTTGAAAACGATGAAAAAGCATCTGCCCTTGCTCCCCACATGGTGACCTGCAAGGTCACCAACGAACTTATCAGCGGTCTTAACATGCAGAAACTCCACACCCTAATCTCTTGTGATTATGTAATTTCACGTATAGAGAAGCCGGATGGCAACGTTATCATCCCCACTTCCAAAGATGTGGTGGAAATCGGAGACCTCTGCCTGGTGGTATGTTCGGCTCAGGATGAGGAGATATTCACCCGTTTCCTTGGACCCATTGTCGAGAACAAGACATGGGAGATGGATAAGGGTCCGGTGGTATCGCGCCGTATCGTTGTGACTCAGACAAATTATAATGGTGTCAAATTAGGTTCTCTTAGACTCCACTCAGCATATAAACTCAATGTCACCCGCGTGAACCGTGCCGGAATCGATCTTCTTGCCACTCCTTCCCTGCGTCTCCAGATCGGCGACCGTATCACTGTTGTGGGTAAGCTCGACGATATTCATCATCTCGCTTCCAAACTCGGAAACTCAATGAAACGACTCAATGAGCCCAATCTTATCACCATGTTTATAGGTATATTCCTTGGAATAATCGTAGGGTCAATACCTTTGCAATTCCCCGGGATGTCGGTGCCCATGAAATTGGGTCTGGCTGGAGGTCCGCTTATTGTGGCAATCCTTATCGGTGCATACGGGCATAAATTCCATCTCGTCACTTATACCAACTCCTCGGCAAACCTTCTTTTGCGTGAAATAGGCATCTGTCTCTTCCTTGCTTCTGTAGGAATTGCAGCCGGTAAAGACTTCGTCTCAACGGTGTTCAATATTCAGGGAGCCACATGGGTTGGATATGGTTTCATCATCACAGTGATACCTTTGATTGTGATTGGCTGCATAGCAAGAGCTAAATATAAGGTTAATTATTTCCATATTATTGGTATGATGTCGGGTAGCTACACTGATCCACCGGCACTTGCATACGCCAACAAGTTGGCAAATAATGACGCACCGGCAGTGGCATATTCAACTGTCTATCCGCTCACAATGTTCTGTCGGGTAATTGCCGCCCAGCTTGTGATACTCTTCTTCCTATAATATAAATTGGTAGTCAGACAAAAACAGAGAGGTGGCGGGC
>CAMWUJ010000018.1 GCA_947177405.1 uncultured Porphyromonadaceae bacterium
AACTGGTGATTGAATTTTACCAAAATTTGGTGGTTTTAAATTTGCTTATTACATACGGTTGGACTTGAAGCATACTTTCTTCCGGATCCAATCAGCACATTCCTTTGCAACAGCTTTCAACGACAGTTCATTGCGGAGCTTGATTTCAAACTCCGAGCCATAAAGGTCCCGTTCACGATTCAGCCGAGGTATATAAAACTCTCGTTTCTGTTTGTCCGTCTTTTCTGTTATGAATGAAGGTGATGTGAAGATAAAACGCAGTTCTGAAATATCGCTTAACTGTTCCTTCAATTCTTGGAAAGCATAGATAGAGAAACTTGACGCGGCAATCGCCACCTTTGAGCCGGAACGCAAGGTGGCAATCATATCCTCTTTGAGTGTCTTGTTTATATTATCTATAATTTCCATTCTAACAAAAAAGAACACCCATGTAGCATCTGAAGGCCGACCAAAGCCTGTAACGACTACAAGGATGTTCCCAAAGTTTTTCGGCTCTAGCCGTATGTCTCTGTATTCTAATTGGTCATTTTACAGATTTATGTTACTTTCAAATGCAAAGATAGTAAATTTCTGTTACATACAAAGCAATTATGACCATAAAGAACTGAATTACGGCTTAAAAAAGTGTCGCAACGAAGAGCTTCACTGAGTTTACCCTTATAATTTATCATTGCGTCTCGTCAAGTGGCGTTTTTGCGTGCAAAGTTACTGCGCCCGGGAGGAACGCCAAGTGACGCAGTGCTTTCCGTCTCCGACTTCACACTTGTCTTTTCCTCCCTTGTGGCCGCAGTTCTTGACTTGCACGAAAAACGGCCAGCCCTGCCGAAGAAACTCAATTGAGTTTCACAAAAGGGAAATGAACGAGTAAGTGAGCGCATTGAAAGTTTACTTACTATGCCGAGCGTGAGTGAATTGCGGTAAGTCTGAATGCCATGCATCGCGAACCAGCTTCGCTGACATTCGCTTTAAGCTTACACGCGATTTTTAATTGCGCAAAGCGAAATAAATCGGAACTTTAAATTTTGGAACTATGCACAGTTACATTTTTCAAGTGAGAACGGCACCTTTGTCAGAGAATGACTTCCTCGATTCTGACAATATCAAGGAGGGTAAAAGTGTATTCTTGGATTACACATACAATATTGAGGAGTCAGAGCGTGAGACCGCTATCAAGAATCTTGTGGAACAGACCCTTCCCAAAGGTATGTTTTCGCTGAATCCTGACATGACACTGACCTACAACGGAGGATTCCCTATGTGGAAAAAATCTTATTTTGATTCCGTTATGAAAGTTGCAAAGTCTATCACTCCTGCTAATGTGATGGATGAATACGGCACAATGAGAATCTTGAAAAGGTCTATTCTTAATCCCTTCAATACGGCAACCCTATTTGAGTGTGGAGAAACTACCGCAGTGAAATCAATCGAACTTATGAGGGTGGTTGCAAATCTCAGCAAGGGAGATAAACTCTATTTCGGTGCCGTCATTGGCTATCATTCTTAATCAGAAATTATGGAATTTTTTATTGAACCTATTCCGGTCTGGGCTATGTGCTATCTCGTTAATGGAGATAGCACCGGTCTAACAGACGAAGATAAGACAATCGTAGATAAATGGTGGAAAGACAATAAGGTATGGACTGTATCGCCTGTAAGTGAAGATAGCGGGAGACCTATCCTTATTTCTCGTATTTTCCTGCCTTTGGAAAGGCATCAGATGTTATGGATTGTCATGTTATGGTAATGTAAAGAGCCCTTTTTATTGACCGCCTCAGTATATGCCGGGGCGGTTTCTCTCCGCAGGCTCCGCGAAACCGCTATCAGGAAGACTTAAAATCATAGATTAAATTATGAAGATTTTGAAAAAGGTTGCAAATACCATATATTTGCAACCTAATTAATATCTTTTTATATGAAATCAACCAAAGTTATCATCGTGCATCTTATCGGAAAGCGTAAGTCATACGCATTTGGATCTATTGCTGCTATCTTCCATCATCTATCCCCGGAAGATGTTGGTTGCGGTTATGGATATTTGCGTCGCGCCGGCTTATCCGGAGGCGGAACAGTCGTTACCAAGAAAGCCATTATTCAGCAGACAACATTACTGACGGCTCCAAGAAATAGTAACGGAGATTGTGCGAACTGATACAGAGTATGGCCTTGATTAATCCTGGTTCAGAGTTGTCGGAATGATATTCTTTGCCCATGTAGGCAGCTCGGTAACGTACATTTTTTCAAGTCTGCCATTGCTTAATCTGAACTGAATCCGGGCATCCTGATCATTAACTGAGTTATCATAGACATACAGTCTATCCACTAATGGTGCTATAGACTCGCAGTTAATGATGGATTTTGTGTATCTTGAGATAATCTTGCGGATAGGGACATCATGACCACCTTCCATAACTCGCTTCGCTATTCTTGAAGCGTTTATTGAAGGATGATTGGTCGATATAAAGAATACCCGGATAAAGAAGCCGGCTTCTTTTGCACGAATGAGGAAGTCAATCTTATCTTCTGCAGAGAACACTGTTTCAAAAACAAAGCTCACTTTCTCCCGAAGACATCTTTCACGCCATTCTTCACAATAATTGGCGGCCTTCAATACTGCATCCTGAGAGTTCCAATCACCAAATTTTTCGTTTGCCACTTGATCGGGATTGATATACACGGTGCCGTCCGCCCATTCATGATGAAGAAACTTTTGGGTAACGGAAGTTTTGCCGGATCCATTAGGTCCGGCTATTACTATAAGCTCAGGTTTTCTACCGGCCTTAACCATTGATTGCTTTGTTTATTCTGTCAGCCCATTTTGCCTTAACAGCTTCGGCCTCACGTCGCATTTCTGAAAAATAGGCATCGGTCGCTTGCTCCTGACGTTTCTTTGCGTCATGAGCCACCTCTTTCATAATCTGAGACAGCATCTCATCACTCGGTTCTTGACCGGAAGTGAAACGATAAGAGTTCATTTCCTGTTCTGACATAATAGAAATCTTTATATTATTTCGCAAAGTTACTAATTTTCTCCACCCACACAAGTCCGAGGGTTCATTTAACTATTCTTTTATAAACTGTTAAATGCACTTGGACTTCCCTCAAAACAATTCTGAATGTGTGCCGAATCTTACCAACTTGATTATGTCGGATTCCTTATCCCACCATATCAGTAGTGTGTCGTTTTCCACATGGCATTCCATGTGTCCACGATAATTGCCCGTCAGTGGATGAGGTTTGTTTTCTTCAGGTATTGGCAATTCATTTTGAAGCAATCCGAGAATGAACTCCAATTTCTCGATAACCTTAGGCCGATTTTTATATCGTTTGAGATCCTTCTTAAACTGAGTTGTGATCTTCAAAGTCTTCATAGAGAATCAACGAAGTTGCGGAAGTTGGAGAGGTCGAGTGTCTCTAAATTATCAGATGTTTCAGCCTCCTTCATCGCAGCTAAGGTTGTCTTATTCGGCTTTTCCGAAACAAAAGCGAGCAGCACACTCTCAACAAGATTGTTGAGACTGCGGTTATGTTTCTTAGCCTCTATCCGGAGACGTTGCAGCAAATTTTCACTTAATCGAAACGAGGTCTGTTTTCTTGTTACTGATGATGTATTCATAGTTATACCATTTTGTAATGCAAAGATAGTGCATTTGTATAACATATAAAAATTTTGAATTGTTCGACTGCTGATTGCCACAGATTATTATGAACTCTAAAGAGCCTGAACAATTTTATAGACTTTTGTTCCTTGTCGGTTTATCACAGCCCCCCTTTCCAAGCCCGGAAAATTCCAATATCATGGAATCCAATAATACATCGGTTTCTTTCGGTGTTCAAACACCCATTCTTCAAAGTCTTTCATATTTGATATTCCATTGGCTATCACAGCCTCATAGTATTCCACCCCATGATAATCTTTATCTGACGGTGTCTCGAATTTCAACTTCAGAATTCTATATTTCTGATCTATAGTCATTACTTCCGTGATTCTGTCAGCCATTCGCTCAAAAAAGCCGTCATATTCTGTCCCCTCTTCAATATGGATCACATCAATCTGCCATATATCTTCTTCATACTTATAAAATATATGCCATGCTATGCAATGTTCGTCGGTATGAAGTCCGTTGATACACTTTATTTCAATAACATCCGGTAGCTTGGCTATCTGCGCTGCGATAGCAAAACTACTCTCCTCAGTTATACCTTTTGAATAGACGTGTAAGTCTATATCTTTATGTGAAGCCAATAATCCCATACGCAAAGAACCGATGAGATTGACACGACAACCATTCTCTTCCCAAACATTGACTATATCCGATCTCATCAGAACTCTTCTTGCCCTTTCCTGATTGTCAAAAGACAGATTAAATATTTCCTCTTGATTCATAATGTTTGAATTTGACAAATACAGAATAACGAGACAGGCAAACAGATATTGTCAGAAGGTAAATTTTTAAGATATTTCAGTAGATAATAATCCGAGCTGGGGATAAGAACCGCATTATTTTGTTTTTTTAATCTGAAAAATTAGATACAAAAAACCTCGGAACTACTTGATAGTCCGAGGTTGGTCTTCTTTTGTCCGAAGAAGTTCGGTAGTACATTGTGGAGCTGGAGGGGATTGAACCCTCGTCCAAACGTGGAATCAATAGGCTTTCTACATGCTTAGTCATTGATTTGGTTTTCGAAGTATCACAGGCTCACGACTACCAATGATACCCTTAGTCTCTTAATTTCAGATTTATGTCGAAACTCCATAAATCCTATTTCCGAATTTCTCTGCACCTCCTTGTCCAAACGTCTCGGAACCGGGCAATGGGGAGATGTCTCGTTCGCCTCACTTTGAGGCGAATAAAGGGATCCTACTATACTTCAGATCACGCAGCGAGAGCGTAATTGTTATTTTCGCCAATTATAGGTCGATGCTCTTGCGATTATAGAGCTTGAACACCAAAGCTCTGCATGCTTACTTATCGCTTCTACACGCTGTCAAAGCCAGTCAGCCCCGTTTTGCGATATTTATTTGCAAATTTAATATTCTTTTTCCATTTTGACAAATAAAAAAAGCGAAATCTTTTGAAAATATTGGATTTCGCTCTTTTTTCTAATTTTCAGTTGTTTTTCATCTCTTTTAATGCCCGGGCTAACTGGTCGGGACAGGAAGTGGGTTTGTCTTTACAGGTGAGGCCTTCCAGACGTTGGATAACTTCTTCTATCGGAAGTCCTTTCGCCAATGCTCCAATCCCTTTGAGATTACCGTTGCATCCGCCTGTAAATTTCACATCCTTCAAAACCTCTACTCCGTCTTTATCTTCCGTTTCAATCTCAATGGATCGCGAACAGGTTCCGGTAGTGGAATAAGTATATTTCATATCTTATGCTATTTGTTAGGATTCTGCTGTTTGTTGGAGATTGAGTCTTTGGACACCTGATTGTTCATCTTGTCGAGCCAATATACTTTCTTTAGCTCATGGTCAATAAGAGTGTCGCGTGCGGAAGTGTTGAGTCGTATCGGTTTGCTTCTCTTTCCAGCCACCGGTTTTTGTTGGCGATGATATAGTCGAGGGGCACCTGTTTCTGAATATAATTCTATTATATATTCAGCACTATCGGAGACAACCATTGTGGAGCGGCTGTCGAAATAATAGTTAACATTGCCGACCGACCCATCCACTTCTCTCCTTCCACGGATCACCTTTTCCGGATGACGTCTCAGATCGCCGCCTCTCATATAGACCGAAAGCCGGTACTCTCCTCCTTTCCCCGCAATATCCACATCTGCAGAAGAAAGGAATACTGAATCAGCATCTATTCTATACACGGTGCCTTCAGTGATGTCTTCCATCACCCATTCAGGGGTCCAACCTTTTGCGAGAGCGGGTGGAAGCGAGGCCTTTTCCTTCTTCACAAGAGAATCTTTGAGATTTTTCTCTTTGTTAGAAAGATAATTTACCTCATAGACATCTCCGTCAATCCAGAGATACTGACCATCCTTGACGGTCCAGCCTCTCCAACCGGATTCACTCCAATCCCCGTGCCCGGACTTCGCTATCACATTTTTCAGAGAATCATCAACCATCACATTATAATAAGACTGCATCTCCTTCTCGTCTTTGATATCCTTCAAGGGATATGGACGTTCAAGAGGATAATTCACATGTGCAGAAAATGTGGCACTGTCCCTGTTGGCAACGGCCTTCACGATTTCCGACACATTGGCCGGCAATGAGTCGTTGACAACCGTTGAGTCGGAAGCAGCCACCGAAGTGCGCGAGCCTCCATTGCAACTGCAAAGCATGGTGCCCGACGCCACAACTGAAATCAAGGTTAAATAGATGGTACGCATAGCGAGGATGTTAATGGCAGGTTAATGGTTTGATTTGATTTCGAAGTTTGGGGAACAGAAGTCGCAATCGTGAAGGGATGCGAAAGGGCTCCAAGCATCATCCTCACAGGAGAGAAAATGGAGGATGTAAGGTTGCGTTCACCACTCTCGGTAGCGGTCTTTGCTTTTGAGGTGGAGGCGGAAACCTTTGTCTGCTGTTTTGTCTCCAAAGAAGCTGTAAGTTCTTGCTCCGCTCCAAGGCGAGAAGTGCGTGTATCGGTCTCGAAGAGGGCTTCGAATTCCTCTACCCTTCTTTTCTTAAGACCGGCGAGCACCTTTCCTTTGTAGCGGCAATGGGAAAGATAGTTTTCCTTAATGTTACGGTCCCCGTTTCTGAGTTTTTTAACCACAGAAGATTTGCGGGTGTTTCCCGAACCAATGTTATAGGCAAGCACTCCCAGAATCAGCGAATCTTTTCCAAACTCTCTGAACGCTGCACAATTCTTTAACAAGTCTTTTCTAAGTAAAGCCTCGGCTTCTTTTTCTGAAAGAGCCTTCGAACGGCTGTATTTCTCCCCGGGCTTCACCAGATGCCCGTAGCCGATCAACGGCCAATGCTGGGGCTTGTGCAGTCCTTCATATTTCTTTATTATCTGCACAGCCCGCTCAAATGAGGAGACGCTCTCTACCTGTTGTGTCGGCTGACCTTTATCGGTCTTGCCAAATCCGGGCAAACATGTAGCTGCCGGAATCATCACAGCAAGGAGAACTAATAAAATTGTCGATAACTTTTTCATCACTATTAAAACACTTCTAAAGCTGGTAGGGTTCTGTAATTTCTTTTTAAAAGGGCTTCAAAAAGCCTATTTTTCACTTAATTTCACTAAAGACCAAAATCTTTGATGTATTTTTTTAATTTCTTTTCATTTTTATTCCGTATAAATCTCAATTTTTTCAAATATTTTATATAATTTTGGAGTCTGACCGCGGAAATATCCGTACAATTAATACCAAACTCTCAAACTCAATTTCCACAAATGGCTATCAATTACGACATCATTATTAAGGAGAGAGCCGAGAAAGTGTTTCGGGCCATAGCTCCCAGAGTGTCTGAAGAGGATCTCAACCGTATCCGGAGTGCCTTCGAGCTTGCCAAGAAAGCCCATTCGGAGCAAAAGCGGAAAACGGGAGAACCCTATATTCTTCATCCCATAGCAGTAGCCGACATCTGCGCCCGGGAGCTCAATCTCGATGCTAACTCCGTGATAGCCGCTTTCCTCCACGATGTGGTGGAAGATACTCCCTACACCATCGAAGATATCAAATCGCGCTTCGGTGATGATGTGGCCTTCCTTGTGCGGGTCGTAACCAAGCAGAAAAAGGAGAAATACACCGTTTCCAAGCAGGTGGACAACTACCGCCAGATGCTTAATTCCGTGCAATACGACATCCGCGCACTTCTTGTCAAACTCTCCGACCGTCTTCACAATATGCGCACGCTCTCTTCCATGAGACCTGACAAACAGATGAAGATTGCCGGCGAAACCGATTATTTCTACGCTCCGTTGGCAAACCGTCTCGGCCTGTATCATGTAAAGACCGAGTTGGAAAACCTCTCGCTGCGATTCCGTTGTCCCCACGAATATGCGGAAATTGATTCGCTCATTTCTATGGATCGCAATCAGAACCGCGAGAAAATCGATAAATTCCTCGATGAGATCCGCAAGGTTCTCAAAGAGAACGGAATCGAAGCTCAGGTATCGGTAGATTATCGCCGTCCTTATAGTCTGTATCGAAAGATGCAGAAATATGGTGACGATTTCAACCATCTGAAATACCGGCATTTCACCGAAATCATCTTTCCCAATCCCACCGACGGCACATCCGAGAAAGAGATGATTCTCCGTATCTATGCCATCCTCACCGACCGCTTCAAGGAGAAGCCGGGAGGAATTTCCAATTATATCGATTCTCCCAAAGAGAATGGATATCGGAGCTTCCATCTTAAGCTCATGGCCGACTTCGGACGATGGCAGGAGGTGCATATCTCTTCCGAAAGTATGGCTCGCGATTCGAGAGTGGGTTGTATGGCCGAAGATGATTCGGCGGGCAGCGTAAGGAAATGGATCGACAAATTCCGAAACATTCTCCGCGATATTGCCCAGCAAGGTCAGGACGGCACCAATTTCATCGAAAACGTCGTATCTTCGTTTTACAACGATGACATCATGACCTTCACTCCTAATGGGAAACCTATTGTGCTTCCCCAGAAATCCACGGTATTGGATTTCGCTTTCGAAGTCCATACCGATCTCGGCCTCCATGCCCAGTATGCCCGTATCAACAATCAGCTCGCCTCCATCAAGACCCAACTTCATCGTGGAGATGTGGTCACCGTGTTTGATTCCCCTTCTTGTCATCCTGAGCCGGAATGGCTCAAATATGCCGTGACTTATAAAGCCAGAAAGAACATCAATGCCTGGCTTTCCGCACAGCCCAAAGAAGAATTTCACCGTTGCGAGATCTGCAATCCCATTCCGGGAGAGGAAGTGATAGGCTTCCGCACTTCTAAAAATGGAGAAATCACCCTTCACAAACGCAATTGCCATGAAGCGATTCGTTTGGCATCCCAGCAAGGCGACAGCATTGTGTCGGTGGATTATAAAGAGAGCAAGACCCTCTACCCTGTTACTGTAGAGATTAGGGCCGTGGATCGCTACCATCTCTTCATCGATATTGTGGACTGCGTGTCTAACACATGTAACCTTTCAATCGACTCAATCCATACCGAAACAGTGGATTCCATCGTGACCTGCCGCATCTCTTTTGGTGTACATTCCTATGTGGAGCTTCAGAGAATCATTACCCATATCACAGCCATTCCCGGCGTGGATGAAGTGAAACGATTCAAAAACTAAACAGTCTCCTTGATCTTGAAGAAACGGTCATAGACGGGGAGATTGCACCCTATCAGATTTCCCGCCACAGTGCCAAGCCATGCCTTGACCATTCCTGCTGCGGGTGCCACCGAATAATAGGCGATATCGGCCACACAGTGAGGGAATCCACAGATCACGAACGTGGGAATACCAAGAAGTAGGGGAATCCATTTTCCCTGACGTGCGAACTTCACCGACACCGACATTATGAAACCACATCCGATGGCTGGAAGCAGACATCCGAAAAATCCTCTGTTCACCCTGACATCCACCAATGCTGCGGCAGCCTCCTCAAGTCCCATGTCGAGCCCGAGCACGGCTCCCAAAAAAGTGCCTATGCCGTTACATACAAGAATAGGCCAAAGTTCCGCGAAGTCGCGCTTCGTGGTAAAAAAACCGGCCAATCCCGTAAACAACGGCCATCCGGAATAAATGATCCCAGAGAGACCGAAGGCAAACAGCGCAGCTCCTACATAGAGCCCTCCTTTAAGAAAGCAGAGCGCGGCAATGCCGATGGCCATTCCCGATAGAATTGAATTTACATATTTCCTCATTAGAGGGGATTTAGTGAAACAATCTTTTTACCCGCAGCCACAGAAATATCTGTCGGCCGCCCTTTGCAAGTCCATGATTTTACATTGAATTATAAACATATCAAATTTCTATTTTTCCCGACCCAAGATAACCCCTGTGCGGACTTGCTTTATTGTAAAACCGTTGCAAAATTACAAAAAAAACCTCAAATTACAATACCAATTGCCGTTTTTAAGTTTTTTAGTTAATAAAAGTTAAGTATATTTGCTTTCCTTAAACTCTTTTTATCAATATGAAGTCTTTATTAAAAATGCGTTCTAAATATGCTCTGGCGCAAACAAATTGAATAATTAAAATAAATAGAAAATTATATTGATATGAAGAAACTTATTCTTGGAATCTCATTCCTAATGATGGCAGCTTTTGCCGGTACTGCCGGTGCACAGTGTGTGAAAGAGAATTGCCCCGACAAAACAAAATGCGCCACCGAACAGTGCGCTAAGAAAGACTGCAAGGCTAAAGACTGTAAAGTTAAAGACTGCGACAAGCGCGATTGTGATAAATCGAAATGCGACAAGCGCGATTGTGATAAATCGAAATGCGATAAAAAGGGAAAGTGTGATAAAGGATTTGAATGTAAGATGCCTGCACGCGATGGAAAGGGGAATTTCGGCAAGGGTGCTTGTCCTTTCGAAGGCCTCAATCTCACCGATGCTCAGATAGAACAGGTAAAAGACCTTGATAACGCTCTAAAGGCATCTCGTAAAGAGATGATGGACGCTGCCAAGGCTTCAGGCACTAAGCTTTCTCTCGACGAGCGTCGCCAAAATGACATTTCACTACGCACTAAATATCTATCCGACCTTAAGAATATTCTTTCTCCTGAACAATACACTGAATTTCTCCAGAATTTCTATGTAAATCAGTTTCAGAATCCCGCAGCAAAAATCACGCAGGAACGTATGGAGAAAAAAATTGAAAAAATTCAGAAAGCAAGAATCGAGAAACTCAACAACTCCAAAGAGAAATAAGACCGATTCGATTATATAAAAAAGAAGGGTTCCGAGTAGTTTCGGAATCCTTCTTTTTTACACCGCTATTTCTTCACATATTTTGCAAATAAAAAATTAATTGCTAATTTTGCTTCATAAAGCAATCGGAACGAGGTGCAAATCCTTGACAGTCCCGCTACGGTTATAGTCCGACCCATTGTTTTCTTAACTGATAATAATTTTTTCACGAGGATGAAAAGACTTTTGTTTGCACTCACTGCCGCAATCGCCGCTCCTCGCCTTTTTGCAGGGGCGCTTTTTATTTATGACGGGTCTCTTCCATCTTCCTCTACGGAAGAGGTGGATACTCTCCCCGATGTTGAAGTTCTTTCACAAAAAATTGACAGGAGCATATCATCTTCCATTCCACTTTATAAAATTGACCGCACCGGGATTCTGAATCATGGAATCACGGATATCTCAGATGCATTGAAACGTCTGCCGGGAGTCAACCTCCGCGATTATGGAGGAGCCGGAGGTCTTAAGACAGTATCTGTTAGAGGACTCGGTGCTTCACATACCGGGGTAAGTTATGACGGTGTGGTTCTATCCGACCTCAGAAGCGGTGAAATCGACCTTTCAAGATATTCACTCAATGATGTCTCCTCCATTTCTCTCACTCCGGGGGATCCTGAGGAAATTTTTATTCCTGCAAGAAATGCATCTTCCGGTGCATCTATAGCCATCTCTTCCCTTCAAAATCCCTTGCCCGAAGATAAGAAATTCTCTGCCGATATACGAATGAAAACAGGTTCATTTGGACTTTGGCATCCATATTTCAGAACTATTTTTTCCAATGCCTCCAATCTCTCCATTTCTGCAATGGCCGAATTTACCCATGCAAAAAACAATTATCCTTTCACTCTGGTCAATGGTGACTACATTTCAAAGGAGAAAAGAGAAAATTCACGAATGAATTCTCTCCACACAGAAATCAACTCAATCTTTATCCCCGGGAAGGGAAGCAGCTTAAACTCAAAATTATATTATTATGACAACTCCCGCCAGCTACCCGGACCGGTGAAATATTATGTAAATGAATCACATGAAAAGCTCCACGACCGAAACTTTTTCTTCCAGAGCCGCTATCGCAACCGTCTCTCATCCGTGGTTTCGATTGCTGCGATTGCAAAATTCAACTGGAGCTCCTCTCGCTATTCGGATAAAGCAGAAAGCTATCCTAATGGTTTTCTTGACCAATACTACATCCAGCGCGAAGTTTATTCATCGGGAGCATTGTTGATTCTGCCGATGACCGGACTGTCGTTGGATTATTCCGCCGATTGGTTCTTTAACAACCTTTCTTCAAACCTCCCATCCGATTCACGTCCATATCGTCATTCCGTGCTACAGACTTTCTCTGCAAAATATAATATCGGGCCGGTGACTATTCTGGGCCGTATGTTATATTCCCTTTATCTCGACCGGTGGCAAGAGAAAACCGGTAAAAAAGGGAGGAAAGACTTCAACCGTTTCTCCCCGTCTCTTGCTATTTCTGTCTCTCCATTCAAGAATATTCCTCTATATGTGCGAGCTTCCTATAAGAACATTTACAGGATGCCTACCTTCAACGAACTATATTTCGACAACTACGGCAGCACTTCTCTACAGCCCGAAATTACCGATCAGCTGAATATTGGTTTCACATTCTCCTCCCCCTCACTCGGTGTGTTAGAGAATCTTTCGGCCACCATAGACGGGTATTACAATTCGGTAAGAAACAAGATTGTAGCCATACCCTATAATCTTTTCAAATGGACGATGACCAATCTCGGAAAGGCCCGTATCTTCGGACTTGACATCTCTCTTGATTCAAAGTTCAAGATTAATACCTCTCATTCTATTCTGTTTACTGCATCATATTCTTATCAAAGAGCACAGCCGCGCACATCTCCCGATATGCTCGACTGGATGAAGCAGATTGCATATACCCCGCTCAATTCCGGGTCTGCATCAATCTCTTGGCTTAATCCATGGGTATCAATTGCAGTCCATACCACAACTGTTTCGGCCAGATATACCACCAGCTCCAATCTTCCATCAACCCGCATTGCAGGATATGGAGAAACAGGGCTTGCTTTTTTCCACACCTTCAGTTTCCATAAATCTTCTCTTGAACTGAGAGCGGATATTCTGAATCTTTTCGACAAACAATATGAGGTGGTGGCCAAATATCCTATGCCCGGACGAAACTGGACAGCCTCTATAAGATATTCCTTTTGAGTCTGAAATCAAAGCGAGATATCAACCTGATAAATAATATTTTTCCAATACAAAGCAAATCAAATTATCTGTTATGAAAAATTTTCTTTCATGGGCATTCGTTGCCTCAATGATTGTTGTCGCATCTTGTTCCGACGACAAACCTTCTCCGGACAATCCAAATCCGGATCCCACCCCGTCAAAGCAATCCCATGGTGCCTTTATCCTCAATCAGGGCCAGGACTACAACAAAATAGAAGGATCTCTGAACTATATCGACCTCTCCACTCTTTCAGTGAGCAAAGATATCTTCACTGAAGTGAATCATCGCAGTCTCGGCACTACACCGCAATGCGGAATCTGCTACGGCAATAAGATCTATATCGGAGTATATGGTTCCAATACTATAGAGATTCTTGATGCTGATTCATATCAATCGATAAAACAAATCAAACTCGACTCCTCCACAGGCACCGAGCCAAGATCAATGGTTAAATATGACGGAAAGATACTCATTTCTATGTTTGATGGATATGTAGCCCGCCTTGATACCACCAGTCTTGAGATTGAATCGAAAGTGAAAGTCGGTCCTAATCCTGAGAAAATGGCAATATACAAAGGAAAATTATATGTACCTAATTCCGACGGCAATAACTGGATGGTGGGTTATGGCACAACCGCATCCATAATCGATCTCGCTACATTCTCTGTGGAATCTACTGTTAATGTACCTCTTAACCCCGAAAACTTTATGGTCAGCAATGACAGGCTCTTTCTCCTGAGCAGGGGTAATTATAGAATGGTGCCATCAAATCTTTATGAAATAGATCCCGAAATCGCACAACTTCAGAAAAAAGATCCTGAAGCCGGATACTCCCTTATTGCGTCAGCTACAATCGCAACCCCTGCAGAGGAACATATATATCTGATCGACGCTCCTTATAAACAAAACGAGATATCAATCTCCTATTCCAAATATAATACTAAGACATCCAAATTAGAAAAGTGGAATCCGACAGACATCTCATATCCAAATCAGATTGCCGTGGAACCATATTCAGGAAACGTGATAGTCACTTCCTATATCCTGGATGGAATTTTCCCCAGCTACACCGCTCCCGGATATGCCGTGGTTTATGACAAAGATGAATCTATTATCAAGAAGTTTGATATCGGATCCGGCCCGGCTGCCATATTCTTCTCGGAAAAATAAGGCATCACACACTGAAATTTCTTGATACCGGGGAGCAGATGTGCCCTGGTGTCAAGAAATTTTAGTGGATGAGACCTTATATTAATAAAGTATATTTACAAGAATATATTAAATAAATAACCTGATATAACGGCTGTCAGGAAGATTACTGCAACTATCATCGCCACAAGTTTCTTTTTGAAGATACTTGCAAGCATTGACATTTCTGGAATTGCCATACCGGCACCGCCGATGACAAGTGCTATTACAGCACCGATGCTCATACCTTTTCCCATAAGGGCAACTCCGATAGGAATTGCGGTTTCAGCACGTATATATAAGGGAACTCCTATTATTGCCGCAACAGGAACAGCAAAAGGATTGTCGGGTCCGGCAATCTTCAGTACCCAATCACTCGGCATATATCCGTAGATAACCGCACCTAAAGCCACACCTATAAGAAGATACCAAATTATAGGACGGAGTGTGTCCCATCCTGCACGCAGTGCCAGAGCTATTTTCTGACCCCACGGGAGTTTCTTTTTCTCAATCGGGGATTCAGTGCCGCCACAACAAGATTGAGGTTTCAATCTTACATTCTTTACATATTTCTGAGCATCTACTTTCTGTAATCCCCAACCGAAGAAAACGGAACAGAGGAAAGCAATTGCAACGTAGATCAGCATTGCCTTAATCCCCACGAGCGCACCCAACATCGCTATTATTATCGGGTTAAGCAACGGTGAGGCTATCAGGAATGACATTGTGGCTCCAAAAGGAACTCCGGCATTAAGAAATCCTACCGTCATTGGTATTGTCGAACAAGCGCAGAAAGGCGTCAGCGCACCAAATCCGGCAGCTATCACGTTTCCGAAAAATCCGGCTTTCTCAATCCAACAGCTAATCTTTTCCTGCGGAATATACATCAGTATAATCTCAACAATAGCCGTTATCACTATAAACAGCACCACCAATTCGACTGTGATATAGCAGAAATACCAAAGTGTATCAAGTAAAGTATTCATAACTGCGGTTTTAGTTCTTCATCATAAAGTTTTCTGAAACGCTTGCCTATCTCGTCGCGGATGCAACGGAACTCCGAATTGATGAATTCCAGCGTTCCTGTTGCCTCCGATGGATCTTCAAAACCGATATGGAGACGATGATCTACCTTCCCGATGAATGTCGGACAACTTTCATTTGCACCGCCGCATACGGTTATCACATAGTCCCAATGCTCTCCAAGATACTTTTCCACGCTTTCGGGGGTGTGATTTGATATGTCAATCCCAATCTCTCTCATTACCTCGACAGCTTTAGAATTTACTTTGACGGCATGGTTGGTACCGGCTGAACAAACTTTAAGACGGGGGTCGAAAGATTGGAGAAAGCCGTGAGCCATCTGACTGCGGCAACTGTTACCTGTGCAAAGAACAAGTATTTTCATAATATCCAGTTGAAAAGATAACCTGACAAAATGATGATTACAGTAACGACACCAAAGAAGATGCCTATGAGTTTCCAAGTCATTACCTTTTTGAGCAGGGTAGCTTCCGGCAATGAAAGACCGACAACGGCCATCATAAAAGCAAGAGCAGTTCCTATAGATATTCCTTTTGCGACGAAGACCTGAATGACAGGTACAATTCCGGCAGCATTGGCATACATCGGTACGGCGAGTATAACGGCAACGGGGACGGCATACCATGCATCACTGCCCATCCACCGGGCAAAGAACTCATCGGGGACAAAGCCGTGAATACCTGCGCCTATGGCAATACCTATCAGGATATACAGGAACACTCCTCTGACAATACCCCATGCTTCTCGTATTATGGTTGGCAAACGTTGGAGGAAGGGTACTTTTTCAGCCTCCCATTCCATTGACTCAGCCTCAGACTGCGCCTGTATCTGACGCACCCAAGGCGTCAGCAGATGTCCGAGTTTCATCTTGCCGAGTATCATTCCACCAATCATACCCATAAGGATACCGCTTGCAACATATATTCCCGTTATCTTCCACCCGAATGTTCCGGCGAACATTGCTACGGCAACCTCATTGACAAGGGGCGATGTAATCAGGAAGGCAAAAGTTACACCAAGAGGAATACCGCCTTTAACAAATCCTATGAACAGCGGAATTGACGAACAGGAGCAGAATGGAGTGATCGCTCCGAATACGGAGGCAAGCAGATATTCAAGTCCGTAAAGTTTTCGGGTGGTGAGATAATGACGTAGCCTGTCAATCGGGAAATAGGCATTGATAATGCCCATTATCACCGATATGAAGAACAACAGTATCGTTATCTTTATGGAGTCATAGAAGAAGAAATTAACAGCACTTCCCCAGTGCGACTCCGGCGATAATCCGAAAACCGTATATACGAGCCAGTCTGCAAATGCCTGTATCATGCGAGCAACTGTTTGACTTGTTCAACAGTCAGTTTCTGACCTTTTGAAACGACCTTATCATTTACAACAAGAGCCGGGAGAGACATCACATCGTATGCCATAATCTTGTTAAGGTCTTCCTCTTTCTCGACAGTCGCGTCTATACCAAGTTCCTTGACAGCCTCTTGCACAGTGCTGTATAAAGCCTTGCAGCTTGAACAGCCGGTGCCAAGAACCTTAATGACTTTTTTCCCATCTTCTGATGAACTGCAACCGCAAGACTGGGGTTCCGCAAACTTTACCTCGTCGGGAACTATTTCTATCTGACTGCCGCAGCAGCATGACGATTTTTTCTTAGGAGCGAAAAGCGTACTCCAAAAACCTTTCTTTTCTTTGTTATCTGACATGATTGTTGAATTTTAGGAATACATTGTAATACAGTAGTATATGCCGACAAGAACAAATATTGTCCCGACAATAATGTTAAGCCATTTCTGGACGGCCTGTATCTTGCCGTAAACTTCGCCGACTTTCTCTACGCTGAAAGCGAGTATCCACGCAACGACAAGAACAGGAAGCGAGGTGGCAACGGCAAACAGTACGGGTAGAAGCCAACCAGCACTTGCCGTTACCGACATAGGAATGAGCATACCGAAATAGAAGATGCCGCTTGATGGGCAAAATGCCATTGCAAAGAGTACACCGAGCAGCAACGCTCCCCATGAACCTTTTCCAGCAAGCCTTTCACCTTTCTCCCCACCATCAAATCCGAACTTCGGTAGATTGATTTTGTCGCCGAAAAGCATATAAAGACCAATTATCAGCAGAACGGGACCGATAAGGAGTTCGCCCCATTTGCTTATAGCCTTCTGAATACCGAACATACTTGCACCCTCTTTCAGGATTGAAATAAGGATTATTCCAAGTACGGTATAAGCCAAAATTCTGCCTGCTGTGTAATATAATCCTCGCTTGAAAATTGCTTTTCTGTCCTCGATGTTCTTTCCGATGAAGCCGATTGCAGCGATGTTTGTTGCAAGCGGACATGGCGAGATAGCCGTGAGCAGACCGAGGACAAAAGCCGTCAGCGCAGGGGCAGCTCCATTGTCAAGTATGGATTGTAACCACTCCATCTTATTTTAGGGCTGTTTCAATCTTTTCAGTGAGACCTTGTTTGAATACATCTGGCTTGCTCTTTGCGTTGCCGAACCCAAATGAAGTAAGGTTGTCTCGTGTTTCCTGTCCTCCATTATATTTTACAAGAAACAGGGATGAACCGGTTACTTCATAGCTATCGGCCAAAGCCTCGTTTTCGTCGATGTCTATGACTTTGAATGAGAGTTCATCAGCAGGAACACCTGTAGCAACCAAAGAGTCCACAACTTCCTTAGAGAACTTTTCGATTGCGCGACATGTGATACACCTTTGTTTACCGTGGAAATATATCAGTTCCACATGATCCTTTACATCTTCAGCAACCGATGTTGCGTCAGTCTGACTTTCAGAGCTCTTGGCAGAGCAAGAAAACAACCCAATGGCAAGGGTCAGCATTAAAAGCGCTTTCTTCATTTTGATATTATTTAATGATAGCAATTCGCAAAACTACGAACATTAATAGTAAAAAATAGTGCTACGAGCAGCAGCTATTCTTTTTTGAGGGACAGCAGTCGTCAAACATCTTTGCAAAAAGTTGTTTGGCAACTGACCAATTATCAGGATTGATACAGTATTTTACCTTTGGAGGTTCGATAGTGCCTTGAATTAGCCCCGCATCTTTCAACTCGCTTAGATGCTGCGATACGGTAGCCTTTGCAATTGGAAGGACTTCATGAATGTCTCCGAAGAAACATTCATTACGTTGAGCGAGAAAATGCAATATGGCAATGCGTGTGGGATGTCCCATCGCCTTTGCAAATCTTGCAAGCCGTTCCTGCACAGGTGTTATCTCAATTTTTGACATATTCAGATATTATTCATGTTCGCAAAATTACGAATAATTCTGCAAATACACAAGTTGTAGAAGCAATAATTTAATATTCCTATTGATAATCAAGCTCTTGTCCTATCTTATTTTATCTTCCTAAGACGATTCCAACTCGGAATACCTCTGAAAAGATGTACAATAACAGCCACGGACATTATTATGCCGAACCAATAATGATGAAGACCAAGATTTGGTATCTTTACCGGAGACAGCAACTTTACCAAGCCGGTGATAAAAGTAATTGCAACGAATACAATCACCACCCAAGTGTCAATCCGGAACCATCTGAATTTAGTTTTCATGGCTGAGAACATCCTCTTGAACTGAATACTATGCAGACATGCAACACCGACCATCAGGAAACCGGCAATCCAATGAACCATCTTAATGACCGGGGGTGGCTCTATGAGTATGTCGTGTTTCTTAAGATGAAGAATTATACCTGTTGCAAGGGTAATCACAAACAGTATGATCAATGTCATACCCACGTTTGCTTTAGATTTCGGGGTTGTCATAATAGTTATAGTCATTGGGTTGCTGTGTATAATAAACTTAAATATTAAACATCTTATCAAGGATTATTGTTCGTCATAATACGAACAATATAGTATGCAAACGATTTAAGAATATCGAAATCTATCGTAAATGACTTTATTGGCGGCGGACCATACTTTCGCAGTATATATAAAAGAGCAAGAGGTAAGTATCTTCTTAATTTACCCCTTGCCTTATTCTTTCAATATGTCCTATTGTGAAATTCTTAATTTGGTGCCATCCAATATATTTAGAAAGTTAATCAAGGAATCTTCCGGTGAGACCGGAATAGTTCTCTATCCTACGGTCGCGGAAGAATGGCCACCAACGTCTCACATTCTCGCTTCTTCCAAGATCAATGCCCACTATCTCCTCTGCAGGAGCGTTGTCAGGAGCCAGATATAGAAACTCACCCTGAGGCCCTGCCACAAAACTGCTTCCCCAGAAATCGATTCCAGAGGTTGCTCCCGACATATCCTCTTCGAAACCACAGCGATTCACACTTACTACCGGCAACCCGTTGGCTACTGCATGACCTCTCTGCACCGTGATCCATGCCTCCCTCTGACGTGCTCTTTCCTCCTCATCATCATCGGGATTCCAGCCTATGGCCGTAGGATAAATAAGAATCTCTGCTCCCCTCATGGCCATAAGACGCGCAGCCTCCGGATACCATTGATCCCAACAGACAAGTACCCCCAGTTTTCCCACGGATGTCTTTATCGGCTCGAATCCGAGATCACCGGGAGTGAAATAAAATTTCTCATAGAATCCGGGGTCATCTGGAATATGCATCTTGCGATATTTTCCTGCAACCGATCCATCCTTTTCAAACACTATCGCAGTATTATGGTAAAGACCGGGGGCACGTCGCTCGAATGTGCTTGTCACCAACACCACATTATTTGCCGAAGCGGCTTCGCCATAAAATTCCGTATAGTCACCGGGGATATCACGCGCCAAGTCAAAATTATTCACATCCTCAGTCTGGCAAAAATAAAGGGAATCGTGAAGTTCTGAAAGCACTATCAGATCCGCCCCCTCTGACGCAAGATTTTCTATTGCGGCAAGATTACGGACTCTGTTAACATCCATATTTTCACTAAACGAGTGTTGCACTATTCCCACCTTTATCACTTTCTCCATATCTCTTAATCATTTTCTGTTACAACAGGATTAAAAATTCCCGCAGGGATCTGCATTGTAGCACAATGCAACGAACCATGCTGACGTATCAAAGTGAGGCAATCCACCCCCACCACTTCATGATCAGGGAAAGCCACTCTTACCGTGGTACACGCGAGATCATCATTCATAGGCTGTCCGTAAGTAGGCATGAAGATATGAGTCGGAGTCACAAGATAATTGGCATACGTGGCAGGAAGCCGCTGACCGGCCTCGTCATAAATAGGATCGGGCAAAGGAAGCTCCACAAGATTATAAGGTTCACCCTCCGGATTACGGAACATTGTGAGCTGCGCCCTCATCTTCAGCAGAGGTTCAAAATGATCATCATCCATATTCCGGCAGCCGGTGAAAAGTATCACATTCCCGGGAGCTATCCGGCATAGGGTATCGATATGGGAGTCGGTGTCATCACCGGCAAGCTCACCATAGTCCAACCATAGCACATGATCCGCCCCGAGCCTCTCTTCAAGTTCTTTATTTAATTCCTGCTTGTTCATTCCGCCGTTGCGGTTGGGAGATTGAAGACAGCGCGAAGTGGTCAGGATAGTGCCGCGTCCGTCACTCTCTATTGAACCGCCCTCAAGGATAAAGGATCTCTCATTGCGATACGCTGCAGGAAGCATAACTGATTTTTCCTTCAGACGAAGATTCACGAGATTGTCTTTATCCGAAGCGAATTTCAGACCCCACCCGTTGAATCCGAAATCCAGTGCTATCAGACGCTCGCCGCGTTCCACTGATATCGGTCCGTAATCACGCGTCCAGGTGTCATTATATTCCTCAGCAATAACTGTCACATCATCCGAATCAATAAGATTCCCGAGAGTTTTCTCAGCATACTCCCTTGATGGACTCAACACCACACATTTCACTCCCGCTTCAGTAAAAGCTCCTATCAATCTGCGATATTGGGCGCAGGCCTCCTCCAGAATATAGTTCCAGTCGGTGTGAGGAGCAGGGAGAGCCAGCAAGACACACTCGCAGCTTTCCCACTCAGCAATCATTCTTATATCTTTCATCTCTGATTCATTTCTGTCTTAAGATTATTTACAGGACATTACCGAATAATCCGTGTTACACTAAACATCAGGGTAAAGATAGGTAATATTTTCAAATATAATTGTTATTTTTGCATAAAATTTAAAGAAGATGGATAAAAAACATGATACAGCGGCCGAATTTGATTCCGTGAAAGGTATTTGCCGCAATATTTTCGAGAAGAAACTTAAAGATTACGGCACATCCTGGCGAATCATGCGTCCCTCCAGTCTCACCGACCAGATCTATATCAAGGCCCGCAGGATACGATCGCTTGAAGAAATGGGATCTGACAAAGCCGCGGTCGATGAAGGAATTGAACCTGAATTCATAGGAATAGTCAATTACTGCGTCATTGCACTTATTCAGTTGGAATTAGGTCCCGGTGAGGCCATTTCTTCTGAGAGAGCTCTGGATCTGTATGATTCATGGCTTAACAAGGCCACAGCCCTTATGAACAATAAGAATCATGACTACGATGAAGCATGGCGACTCATGAGAGTGAGCAGCTTCACCGACATCATTCTTCAGAAACTCCTGCGCACAAAAGAAATAGAAGATCATGGCGGCAAGACTCTCATCAGCGAGGGAGTGGATGCCAACTATATGGATATGATTAATTATGCCCTTTTCGCACTAATTAAGACCTCATTCAACAAAATCTGTTAATGCCGGAGTCGCAGATGTGCCTCGGATATCGCTCTGAAGATTCAGGAGCATAGCGGGCTATGTGACTGAATCAAAGAGCGATAGACGAGGTGCAGCTGCGAACCTCAGCTATTTTTAATTTCGTTATCTCTTAATTATTTTAATAAAGCCCTCATTTCAATATTTTAAAATTACCTTTGGCTCGGCTCTTGGGGGCTCAAATCTCCTTTTGCATCAGTCACAACTCGAAGGTTGCTCCTTCTGCAAAAGAAGATTTTAGCTCCCCAATAGCCGCTCCGGCATTTTTAACATATTTTGTTGAATGAGGTATAGCTCCGCTTCTGATTATGGATCAAAAAAAGATTTTCGGACTCAATCCGGAAGCTCTGTATGTAAGAATAATCACCTGGATAGTGCGCGAGATCACAGGTCTCGTATTCATTTTCTCAGGAATTACGAAGGCAATCGATCCCTGGGGGACACTATATAAGATCCAGGACTATCTCGGAGTGATGGGACTCGATATCTGGCCGAGCATTGTAAAGATCGGAGCGTTCCTGCTTTGCGCGGTGGAATTTATCATCGGCATAATGCTCTGCTTCGGATCTTTCCGACGCACCGCCGCATGGGGAGCAACAGCTATAATGTGCTTCATGTTGCCACTCACCTTATGGATTGCCATTGCCAATCCGGTAGCCGACTGCGGATGTTTTGGAGATGCTTTCATTATATCCAACTGGGCCACATTCTGGAAGAATGTTGTGCTTTTCATTGCCGTGATATGGCTATCCTTATTTAACCGTTTTGCCGGATGGCTTATAGCTCCCTATCTCCAATGGATCGCCTTAGTGGTCACCTCCATCTTTGTGGCAGGAGTGGAAGGTGCAGGCTATTTCTACCAACCTCTTGTAGATTTCCGCCCATATCCCATAGGCACCATGATCGGGAAGGAAGTGGAATCCGATGAGCCGGAATATCGCTTCATTTATGAAAAAGATGGCCAAAAGAAAGAGTTTGCCGAAACAGACGAACTGCCTGACGAAGAGAGCGGATGGGTGTTTGTGGATCGTGTGCCTGTCTCCGATCCGGGCATTGACACACGCGTAGAAGTGCGAGATGAAAACTCGCTCCGTCTCTGGGATCCTGAAATAGATGAGGATGTAACTGAAGATGCCCTTTCCGCAGATACTGACCGACTGCTACTCGTGATGCCCGAACTTGACAAGGTTTCGATCGCCTCTACCTGGAAAATCAATTCTCTCTTTGACTGGGCCACATCTCATGATATCGATATGATAGCCATTGTGGCAGGGTCGCAACAGGAAATCGACAACTGGAAAGACCTTTCCATGCCCGAATACCCAATATATTGGGCGGAAGACACCGTGCTTAAAGAGCTTGTAAGAGGCAATCCGGCCATCGTGTTCACTCAAGATGGTATCATAAGATGGAAAAGCACTCTACGATCCATGAATATTGATGATTTCATGGCTCCAGAGACAGGAGAGGATCCTATGTCGTTCGCTCATAACGGAAGACTTATTCTGCTTAATGCATCGGCATTATATCTCTCCATCATGGCCTGTCTCATAGGATTATCTTTCTTTTTCAGGATGAGAGTGATCAGGCAGAAGCTTATTCATGGTGATAAGGTTCACCGCGAAGAATCGTCATCGCCCGATACACCTGCTCAGTGAAGAAGAGGCGCACCATCTCATGATTGAAGGTCATCCTTGAAAGCGACACCTTCCCGTCAGCTCTCTCATACACCGCCCGGCTGAACCCGTATGGACCTCCCACTACAAAGATGACCTTCTTTCTACCGGCCACCATCTGCTTCTCAAGATAGGCTGAAAATTCCATTGAGCCGAATTCCTTTCCCCGCTCGTCGAGAAGCACCACGAAATCACAGGGTTGGATCTTAGACAATATCATTTCCCCTTCCGCCTCTTTCTGACGTTCTGCGTTGAGAGAGGCACTTTTCTTTACATCCGGAAGCGATTGAATGGAATAGCCGATATAATGACGCAATCTTTTGCAATATTCATCTATTCCCTCCTTCACGAATCCGATGGTTGTTTTCCCCACTGTAAGCAATTCAATTTCCATTCTAAGAATTATTTTACTATATTTGCAGCAAAATTACAACTTTATCTCTGCTTATGAAAACAAAAGATGAATTAATCGACGATCTCCTTGATCTCTCTTTTGCCGAAGATCTTGGAGATGGCGACCATACCACCCTTTCCACAATTCCGGCTGAAGCGCAGGGACGTTCTCGCCTAATCATCAAGGAGGACGGTGTGTTATCAGGAGTGGAAATCGCCGGGAAGGTGCTCAAGAAAGTGGATCCCTCCATCAAGATGGAAGTATTCATTAAGGATGGATCAGATGTGAAGAAGGGAGATGTGGCTTTCACAGCCGAAGGCTCCGTGAGATCGCTTCTGATTGCAGAGCGCACCATGCTCAATATCATGCAACGCATGAGCGGGGTTGCCACAATGACCCGTCGTTATCAGGATGAACTCAAAGGACTTCACACCCGTGTGCTCGACACACGCAAGACCACTCCCGGTATGCGTATGCTTGAAAAAGAGGCAGTAAAGACAGGTGGTGGCACAAATCATCGAATCGGCCTTTTCGATATGATACTTATCAAGGATAACCATATAGACTTCGCCGGAGGAATAGAGAAAGCCATTCAGAGAGCCAACGATTATTGCCGAGAAAATGGCAAGGATCTTAAAATAGAGGTTGAGGTGCGTTCACTTGATGATATCCGCAGGGTGCTTGAACACGGTGGAGTGGACCGTATAATGTTTGATAATTTCTCTCCGGAGCTCACTCGCGAAGCTGTCAAGCTGGTTAACGGTCGCTTCGAGACCGAATCGTCGGGAGGAATCACCCTCGAAAATCTTCGCCAATATGGAGAAGCCGGAGTTGATTTCATTTCAGTAGGTGCCATCACCCATAGTGTGAAAGGACTCGATATGTCGTTTAAAGCTTTCTAATTTACATAATTACAAATCCATTGATCGACCATAGCAAACAAGGAAAAGAGAACCGTGAGTGGGGACGCGAGGCAGAGCAGATAGCAGCCGACTGGCTCCTCACTCATGGCTATGTGGTCCGCGAACGCAACTGGCGATGCAGCAACCATATCGAGGTCGATATTATCGCCGAACTCCCGGGAAGAATAATTTTTGTGGAGGTCAAAGCAAGAAAAGGCGATGTGGTGAAACCAATAGAAGCCATCGACGATAAAAAAATCAAGAAGATGGTAAAAGGTGCCGACATCTATCTCCAAAATGAGAAGTATCTTTTTCAATACCGGTTTGATATCATCACTATCACGGGCACCCCGGAGGATTATACGGTGAGTCATATAGAGGATGCTTTCATGCCCCCTCTTAAAAGAAGATAAGCGCTAATCACCGTCCTCTGAAAGCGGCCAAAGTGATACCGGTGGCTATTGCCACATTCAGACTTTCCGAATGGTTTGATGCATCATAAGGAGGGATAAGAAGCCTGTCGGTCACCATCCTCCTCACCTCTTCTGATATTCCCTTCCCCTCGTTTCCCATCACTATAAATCCATAATCTTTAAGCGTGGCGCGGAAAATATCCTCTCCATCGAGAAGAAGTCCGTACACCGGCATATCAGGGTTACTATTCAGAAGTCCCGGAAGATCCACATATTCAACTTCTACCTTAGCTAACGATCCCATTGTGGCTTGTATAGTCTTGGGATTATAAATATCGGCTGTGTCAGGAGATGCGAAGATCTTCTTGATTCCAAACCAATGTGCTGTTCGGATGATGGTGCCTAAATTGCCGGGATCCTGTATTCCGTCAAGCATGAGATAAAGACCATCACACTCCTTCAATTTTATTTCTTTCCTTTCTCCTCTTTTTCTCAGTGTCTCCTCCGGTAGCCGGTATATAGCCACCACCTGACTGCTTGTGGAAAGTGTGGAAAGCTTGTCCATCCCCCGATCATCTGTAGAAAATATTCTGTCTCCGGGCAACCTTGATATCTCAAACATCGAGGGAACGAATCCGGTCCTTGTCACCAGAGCTTCAAGTCGGAAACTTCCAAGTGTATCAGCCACACTCTTCTCCCCTTCCACTATGAAAAGACCCTTCTTCAGTCGCTGCTTGCGACTTCCAAGTCCGGAATATGATGAAAGTTTATTTTTAGATAATTCCATTATAATCTTTGGATCTGCCTTAATCTTCTACAGGTAAAACCTTTTAAATCTGATCTTCAGAAATACCAACATAAAGTGGCTCTCCGGGAGTCTGCACGAGGTAAAGGCGTGAAAACTTCCCTTCGTTTAGACCATCGGCTTCAAGAGATGTCATATAGACCACTATTTGTGTTTTATCATCAAGTATCTTCTCCTCGCGAGTGATCACATAACTTGAAAATGGCAAGGTATCTGCAAGGAATTCTTCAGCCGATTTAATATTGGAAAAGAAAAAGGGAGACTCCCGCCAGTAACCGGTACTGATATTAAGATTCCGGAATTTTTCCGGTGTACCATCCTTATAATCACCTGCCACATCCACAAAATGAGGAAAGAGAGAGATCGCATGAGCGCCAAGACAGCACACAGCCGCCACTGAGAGTACAATAAACTTCTTCATATTCAATCGTAGTATTTATTATTTCATTACAAAAATAACTCTTTTTTCCTTCATTTGAAAATAAATGAAAATGAAACTTTTAAGAATAACGGAAATCCGTGAGTGATGAAGACTTTAATGTGACTATATTGGATGAGGTCTATATAGTCAGAGTCTTATGGGCTAATTATTGTAGAAACATAAGAACAAACAGAATTAGCAGATGAGGATTAATTGTAAAATATTTATTATCTTTGCAATTGGGTAAACTCATGGATAATCCTACACATTAATTATGCATAAGCCAAATCTTTACATATTTGCCGGATGTAATGGTGCAGGAAAGACAACAGCTTCTTTCAACGTCTTGCCTCAGATTTTAAATGTCATGTCAGAACAAGAAATAATCGAACGCCAAAATTTCCTTAATAAGGCTCTAAAAGAATCATTTCAAAAAATGATAGAATTGAAAAAAAAATTGGGTCTTCCTGTAGTAACAACGGATCAAGATGGTAAGACAATAGTTATCTCTGCCGAAGAAGCAGATAGGATGGCAAGGGCTCAGTCGTAACATCACTTGTTGAGAATAGATGGCAACCTAACAGTAAGGAGAACATCAGAAGTTATGCTCTTCTTGATTGATTTTGGTCGCTGTTTAGAAAGAATAAATGCACTTGATTATAAATTATGAAACGAATAATCCCCATCATATTTCTTTTAACCTCCCTGATAGGTGGAGCTCAGAGGCTTAAGGTGACATCATTCAATATTCAGCCTGATGACCTTACTGCCCGCGACCAGCCTCGCGTGGATCGTGACGGGCAGTTGTGCGCCTTGCTGAAAATATCGGTCCTTGATAAACTCACGGATGTGGAAGGAACAATGATTGGAGACATTGTGAGCAAAGGTGTGGAGAAATGGGTTTATGTCACCGACCATACTAAAAAGATAAAACTCCACTTTGAGAACCATTTTCCCTTAATGATTACATTCGATGATTTTAATTATCCTGCTGTAATGGAAAAGATGGTATATTCCATCACATTGGAGGAAGATAGTGCATCTCCTGCTTATTCATCCCAGGGTGCCGATACTTACACTTCTTCCGCTCTACCGGATTCAAACTCACCCTCCCAACCGACGGTGTCAGTCATTACTCCTGAAAAAAGCTCGACTACAGTGAAGGAGGAAACTCCAAAAGCAATAGTGAGAACCACAGAGGAAATCTTGAATGATGCTCTCGATGCATATAAAAAAGAGGATTATAGTAAAGCATTGGAGTTGTTTAAAAGTATAGAAGGGAAAAGAGAAGCTCAGTATTATATTGGACTGATTTATTTTAATGGTTTAGGTGTCAACAAAGACAAAAAGAAAGGATTTAAATTGCTTGAAAATAGTGCAAAACAGGGATATGATGTGGCACAGTTTGACTTAGGATATATATATGATAAAGGTTATAATGGTAAACCCAATTATAAAAAGGCCGCACAATGGTATATGAAAAGTTCTGAGCAAAACAATGCTATGGCACAATGTAACTTAGGCTATTTATACAACAAAGGTCAAGGTGTAAAACAAGATCATCAAGTCGCCGCGATATGGTATAGAAAGAGTGCAGATCAAGGGAATGCTTCTGCTCAAAAAAATCTTGCTCAAATGTATATGCATGGAACAGGTGTTTCTCAGGATTATTCAGAGGCACTAAGGTTACTTCTTTTGAGCGCTGAGCAAGGAAACACAGGGGCAAAAAATGATCTTGGATATATTTATTTATTTGGATTGGGAGTTGAAAAGAATAAGGAAGAAGCTATCCGATGGTTTAAAGAAAGTGCAGAAGCCGGAAACGAATATGCCAAAGAAAACCTACGAAAATTAGGTATCATAATGAAGTAATTGAAAGTTCTGATAATTATTGACGATGTGGTGTTTTAGTTTATTTTCTATAATTCTATCACGCATCATTTTCTATA
This sequence comes from uncultured Porphyromonadaceae bacterium, assembly GCA_947177405.1. Taxonomy (GTDB): domain Bacteria; phylum Bacteroidota; class Bacteroidia; order Bacteroidales; family Muribaculaceae; genus Lepagella. The sequence goes on from CAMWUJ010000018.1 coordinate 28,624, forward strand.
ATAGTTATTTTTCAAAGAACCTTGGAAACTCGTGAAAGATAGAGAAGTTAAATAGATTATTTCCACATTTTATCCTTTTCCCCTACATTTTTCGGATTTTTTTTCTATCTTTGTAGATTAGAAATTATTAAACCGATTTTATAGACAATATGAAATATATTGGTGCCCATGTCAGCGTGGCGGGAGGAGTGTCGAAAGCTCCTCTGGAAGCTGCCAGGATTGGTGGAAAAGCTTTTGCACTTTTCACCGGGTCGAACACCCGGTGGGTTTCGAAGGCTATCTCCCCCAAGGAAGCCGATGCCTTTAAGAAAAACTGCAAGGAACTCGGGTATTCCCCTGATGTGATTCTTCCTCACGACAATTTCCTTATCAATCTCGGTTCACCGGATGCCGAAAAACTGGAGAAATCACGCAAATCATTTCTCGATGAAATGCGTCGATGCGAACAGTTGGGACTCACCATGCTCAATTTTCACCCGGGTTCTCACCTCAACCAAATGGAAGAGGACAAATGTCTCGACCTGATTGCGGAATCTCTCAATATTATTCTTGATCAGACACAAGGAGTGACTGCCGTGATTGAATCAACAGCCGGACAAGGATCAAACCTCGGCCACCGCTTCGAGCACATAGCACATATAATAGACAAAGTGGAAGATAAATCACGAATCGGTGTGTGTGTCGATACCTGTCATTCCTATTCCGCCGGTTATGATCTCCGATCTCCGGATGGTTATGAAGATACCTGGAAAGAATTCGACAGCATTATCGGACTCAATTATCTTCGCGGAATGCATCTCAATGATGACAAGAGAGAGCTTGGATCACGCATCGATCGCCATGAGTTGATAGGAAAAGGCACCCTCGGACTTGAATTCTTCGAACGACTTGTTAACGACTCCCGTTTCGAAAACATTCCGCTCATTCTTGAAACCCCCGACCCTGAACTATGGCCGGAAGAGATAGCTCTCCTCTACTCCCTGATCAAAAATTGATACATCAGAAATTAATCAATCTTTAACGTATTAACATAAATTCTTACTCATGAAAACTAATAAACCGGATTTGGGCTTCTGGAAGCTATGGAATCTATCCTTTGGCTTCTTCGGCGTGCAGATCGCCTATGCTCTTCAGAGCGCCAACATCTCGCGTATCTTCGCCACTCTCGGCGCCGACCCTCATTCTTTGAGTTATTTCTGGATTCTTCCTCCCCTAATGGGAATCATAGTCCAGCCAATAGTGGGTGTTGCCTCCGACCGCACATGGAACCGTCTCGGACGCCGACTCCCCTTCCTGCTCCTCGGAGCTCTCATCGCTGTGATTGTGATGTGTCTTCTTCCTAATGCAGGCAGCTTCCACATGGAAGTGGCAGGAGCAATGATATTCGGATTCGTTGCCCTGATGTTCCTCGACACTTCTATCAATATGGCGATGCAGCCATTCAAGATGCTTGTGGGCGATATGGTCAACGAAAAGCAGAAAGGTCTGGCTTATTCTATTCAGAGTTTCCTTTGCAACGCCGGTTCGCTTGTAGGTTATCTTGCTCCTATAATCCTCACAGCTATTGGAATCAGCAACGTTGCTCCCAAGGGTGTGGTCCCTGCTTCAGTGACATATTCTTTCTACATTGGAGCTGCCATTCTTATCCTTTGCGTGATATATAGCTTCGCAACTATCAAAGAGATGCCCCCTGCTGAATATGCCCGTTTCCATGGTATCGATCCTACAAAGGCTGTAAAGAAAGAGAAATTCAATCTCGTTAAGCTCCTTAAAGAAGCTCCCTCCACTTTCTGGACCGTGGGACTCGTGCAGTTCTTCTGCTGGTCTGCATTCCTCTTCATGTGGACTTATACCAATGGTGCCATCGCAGGAAGCGTATGGGGCACAACTGATGTTGCTTCTCCAGGATATCAGGAAGCCGGTAACTGGGTAGGTACTCTTTTTGCTGTTCAGGCTATTGGTTCGGTGATATGGGCTGTTGTCATCCCGAGATTCAAGAGTCTCAAGACCGCCTATATTGTCAGCCTCCTTCTCGGTGCTGCCGGTTTCGTCTCCACCATCTTCTTTGCTGATAAATATCTACTCTTCATCAGCTACTTCCTGATCGGTTGCGCATGGGCCGCAATGCTCGCACTCCCCTTCACTATCCTCACCAACTCTTTGAAGGGTGGAAATATGGGTGCTTACCTCGGTCTTTTCAATGGCACTATCTGTCTGCCTCAGATTGTGGCAGCGGCTCTTGGAGGTGTAATCCTTAATATATTCGGCGGTAACCAGAGCTATATGCTCGTGACAGCCGGATTGCTCTTAGTGGCCGGTTCTTTAGCCGTATGCTTCATCAAGCTCTCATATGGCGAGAAAGTGATCGAAGATGTAGAGGAACTCGTATAATTCCCCAACCTGAATTTATTGGATAAAGGGAATCCGAGTATGTCGGATTCCCTTAATTTTAAAATAAATCGCAATAACCAATGAAAGAAACAAACAATCAAGAATTCGAATATCGCGGCTTCTGCATCAATGGCTTCCTGATGATATTCTTCACTTTTATCCTTATCCCTCTCCTTATCGGCCTATGCATATGGAAAGGACAGGATGCTGAAAATGTAGCTCCCTTCATTATCTGTGCAATCATTCTCTTTATTATCTTCATCATCGGATGTTCGGGATATTTTGTGCAAGAGCCTAATGTGGCCCGGGTTATGATCTTCTTCGGGAAATATAAAGGTACTTGCAAAAAAGTGGGCTATTATTGGGTCAATCCCTTCCTTAACCGCAAGAAGCTCTCCCTCCGAATCCGCAACATGGATATCGAGCCGATAAAGGTGAACGATAAGATCGGCAACCCGGTGCTTATCGGCATGGTGCTGGTATGGCGCATCCGTGACACATATAAAGTAGTTTTTGATCTTGACTCGCAAAGCCTCGGTGGACAAAACACTATCAACAATATGGCACTTGACCATTTCGTACGCATCCAGAGTGATGCCGCGCTGCGTGAAGTAACCGGTCATTTCGCCTACGATCAGACCGACTCCAACGATCCTAACGAGTTGACCCTGCGCGATTCAGGCAGCGAAATAAGCGACCTTCTTGAAAAGAAGATCAACGAACGCCTTGCCATGGCAGGTATGGAAGTGGTAGAGGCACGCATCAATTATCTTGCATACGCTCCCGAAATTGCTGCCGTTATGCTCCGTCGTCAGCAGGCTTCGGCAATAATCACAGCACGTGAGAAGATTGTGGAAGGTGCGGTATCGATGGTTGAGATGGCGCTTTCCACACTTGAAAGCAAAGATGTGGTAAAACTCTCCAACGACCAAAAAGCCTCAATGGTTGGAAATCTACTTGCTGTGCTTTGTGCCGACGAGCCACTCACACCCACTCTTAACGCCAACGTGTAATTACGAAATGGTATAGAATCAGATTTCTCCCTCTTACAATTAAATTTCTCCTATATAAACGGGGTCGAGCAAATTTGCCCGACCCCGTTTATATAGGAGAAATTATATTTATTTCATTTGGTTGCATTTTTCTCCGAATTGTCCTTCTCGATATTTTTGGCCTGGGCAGTGGCCGCCTCCACTATCTTATCCTCCTGGGCGCTGGAATCCTTGTCCATTCCATCGGGATGATTCTTCACGTATTCATGATAAGCAGTTATGAATGAAAGCGTACTACCGTTCTGCTTCGACTCCTTGTTGCGTTGAGTGATAATATTTGTCACATATACCGTGAAGATCGGAAACATCATCATGCCCAAAGCTGCCAACAATACCGACAATACACGTCCTACACCAGTCACTGCCGTAATATTGGATCCTACCGTGGTCACATCCATAGCCGCCCACCACAACGCATCGGAATAAACATTCACTAAAGGATTCACCCCGGTCTCAAACAAATAGAACGTCAGACTCGCGAAATAGACAGTGGAGAAAAGGATGATTATGTAGGTGAAGAAGAGACCGGTGGCCTTGTTATATGTGAACCAGCTCACCACTATCGCCAAAGCGTATCCTCCTCGTATCAACGGCATATATCTAATCAGATAAGACACCTCCTGCGACAACTGAATGCCGTAATGATATATTATGGCTTGATAAGGAATCGAGACAAGCAGGAAAATCAGATTGGTCCAGAAAAACCTCCAACGGTTTTTCGATACTCCCAATTCGATAAAAAAGGCCAATATGAATACCATGCAGATCCAGAACTGCCATTTCTGGAAATTATACTCCTCATAAAAGTTCGTATTCTTGAAACTGTCGTATGAGATCATTCCTATCAGAATCAATGAAAGGACAAGAACAATGATATGAAGCAGCATCAGGATTCCTCTCTTCCTGAAAAAAGCTCCGAATTCCGATTTATTCATAGTCTTTATAAAATTTTTATTTTTAAATGAGCAATATTAGCAATTAAACCATTATATCTTTAAAAACGTTAATTTTTATAAAGGGTTCAAATCAATTCTTTCTCCTTTTTTAAATGGATAGGATGCAGCTATCTTACTTTTAAAAGAATAATCTATAAAAACACCAATATATGGCACAACTTTATACACCAACACAAGTGGTAAAAGAATTTCCACGCACCTGCCTGAGAGGAATAGGCCAGGTGATGTTCCAAGACAATATGTGGACCGGACTGTTATTCACCATCGGTATTTTCTGGGGCGCCTACGCAGAGGGGAGTCCGGCAGTGGCATGGGGCCTGGTGGTAGGCGCTGTTGTCTCCACCCTCACAGGTTATATCCTTCAGCTTCCCGATAAAAATGGAGCGCAAGGTCTATGGGGATTTAACGGCTGCCTTGTAGGATGCGCCTTCCCCACATTCCTCGGTAATACCGTATGGATGTGGATAGCGCTCGTGATTTGCTCGGCAATGACAATCTGGGTACAGTCAGGTCTTGACAATGTGCTTGGTAAATGGAAACTAAGCGCCTTTACTTTCCCGTTTGTGCTCTCCACATGGTTCTTCCTTCTTGCCGCCCGTCTTTTCAACGGCATTCCACCGGTAAATATGGGCAGTCCTGACTTTCCTCATGGTCTGCACGATGCCCTGAATATGGGATTCGGTGACCTCGTGGTGTATTGGCTAAAGGGTATCGCACAGGTATTCCTCATCAATAACTGGGTGACCGGTATATTCTTCCTCGCCGCCTTGGCCGTGAGCAGCGTCAGAGCCGCAGTATGGGCCGCTGTTTCTTCGGCAATAGCCTTGGCCACGGTAATCATCTGGCAAGGCCCGGGCGCTGATATCTCACAAGGCCTTTATGGGTTCAGCGCGGTGCTGACCGGTATAGCTTTAGGTGCCACATTCTGTAACTTTACTTGGAAAGCCGCCATTTGGACCGTGATTGGTGTTTTCATCACCGTATTCATCCAGGCTGCCATGAACGCATTTTTCGCCCCGATCGGTCTCCCCACTCTTACCGGACCTTTCTGCGTTGCAACATGGTTATTCCTGCTTCCGGCTTATGAATTCCTGCAACCTAAATCTTCGAACTAAAGAATTATCAAAACCTCTAACTGTATTATTATGCAGAACATAAATACTATGCCTCTCACGTGGAGGCATATTTTCATTGTAACGGTGGCCTCGCTTGGTCAGTTGATCGGGACGGCGGTCGCCACTGTGGCAGGCGTCATCATCCCGATGATGAATATCCTTGCCCATCCCGAACTCTCCACTTTCATGCAAGGCCTGATCGGATGCGTGGATCTGATCGGTATAGCCATAGGATCGGTGATCTTCGGATCGTTAAGCGACAAATACGGCTACCTCTTCTTCTTCCGCTTCTGTCCGGCCCTCATATTGGCTGCGTCGTTGGTGGCGATATTTGTGCCGAATGTGACTGTGCTCACCGTCGCCCTCTTTGTGGTCGGTCTCGGAATCGGAGGAGAGTATAGTCTTGACTCCGGCTACGTTTCGGTTCTTATGCCGGTAAAATATCGCGCCTTGATGGTCGGTGTCACCAAGACTGCATCGGCATTGGGAAATATCATTGCAGCCGGTGTGTGCTTCTGGATTATCATGGACACAAAGAATGCCGCCGACTGGAATTCTCTCATGTGGATTGTCGCTGCAATCGCTGCACTGATGCTGGTGTTGCGGATTCGTTTTTATGAATCACCCAACTGGCTTCTGGCCCACGGCAAGGTGAAGGAAGCGGAGAAAGCCGTGCAGGATTTCCTCGGAAAAGATGTGATGATTCCCGTGCCCGACACACAGACACCCGGCGCCTCCCCCACTCCTCAGAAAGGGAAGGCCTCCGGTAACACAGCCTCCGACGGCCTGTTTTCCTTCATATTCCGCAATGGAAAAAGAGTGATACTATCCGGTGTGCCCTGGGCTTGCGAGGGCTTGGGGGTGTATGGTATCGGTGTATTTCTTCCGATTCTTGTAATGGCTCTCGGACTGCAACACACATCCCCCGGTGAACCCGAGATTTTCCATGTTGCATCATCTGTGGAGATCACCCTTTACATAAGCTGTATCATGCTTCCCGGCTTTATCATCGGTTTAAGGCTAATTAACAAGAATAAAAGTATCACCGCCATTCAGTCAGTTGGATTCTGGCTTTGCGCCCTCTCCCTGTTGGTGCTCCTGCTATCCTACCATTTACATTGGAATAAATGGATCTCTATCGGAGCGTTCATGGGCTTTGAGCTATTCCTTAACATGGGTCCTCACCTCATCACATACGTACTTCCTCCAAAGGTCTATCCGGTAGAGACCCGTGGCGAAGGAGTGGGTATAGCGGCTGCGATCGGAAAGATAGGAGCTGTGCTCGGAGTTTTCTTTATCCCCGTGCTCCTGAAGGCGGGAGGCGCGATGCTTGTCCTGATCGTTTCCATTGCAGTGATGGCTGCAGGAGCTATTGTGACCAATATATATGGACATTTGGTGCATGACCAGGAAAATAACAAAGCCGCCTCATGATTTTAAAATGGCCACCTCGTTTTGAGGTGGCCATTTATTGTATATATCCGTATATAATACCTTTACTCCGGATGGTGTATCATCTCGATGTGTCCCACAGGAAGATCAGCGCTAAGCAAGAGTGGTATCCTGCTGCTTGCCGATACCTGTGCCTCTACAGGATAGCCGCTCATCGCGCCATGATAAGAGTATTCAAACGATACGGAATATGTAGGATATGTCACTCCTCCGACAGTATAAGTGGATTTACCATTATATGTCACTGAAACCCGCTGGTCGTATCCGCCTTCCACGGTGATGGGTATAGTAAATGTGCCGGGCGACATGGCATCAAAATTTATCTCATGGAAGTAATAGAACATTCCCAACATATCAGCTGTCACATTCACAGCCTCCATCGTAGCTGCATCGGCATCGAGTGAGCCCTCCCCTTTTATGTTCTTGAAATTGGCAGGATCGTTGGGATTGTATTCACCTGAACGGTATTCCGCTACACGAGGCTTGCGATACCACCCGTTCTCATAAGTGACAACCTCACGGCTAAGGCCGTTGCTTGGTTCCATTCTCGCATTAAGCTGGTCGGAAATGCAGAAGATACGTCCCTCCCAGGGGATACTGCTTCCGTCAAGAGTGGCTACAAAGCGGTCTCCCTCAGTATAAAGGGTGACTCTTCCATGGGCTATATTCACATCTACGAGTCCCCAACGGTAATTCACATCATATGGAATCTCCTGATATGGGAGGTTCACCTGAGCGTAAGCACCCGACGCTGCTACGCCGGCAAGAAGAAATAGTAATGTCTTTTTCATAGTATAATTGATTTATAATTGATTTTGATCAGATGATCTATAACTTCGATATTATCTTTTATAATTAAAACAATCCGTATTCCCAAAGGTTATAAAAAACTTTAAAAATATCAAACTACCTCAGAACCTTATCTTGTTCTTATGGCGCGTGGCCTGAAATGATATCCTTTTCAGGATGAAAATCGGGATTGTGGCGCCGATAGCCATTCCAAGGAGGATGAAGAAGCAGGTGAGACCGTTGCTGGCAAAGAGATAAAAGTATTTGTCGAACATCCCCTCCGACGACCTATACATACACATCACCAGGCCGGCAAAAGTCTTGTAGGCATAGATTCCCGGAATCATTGGCAGCAGGGAAGGAAAAAGATATGTCTCGGCGGGTACCTTGGTGCGTGGAGAAAGCAAGACAGCCATTATTCCTATAAGAAATGAAGCAAGAGTAGTGGCGATCACAATATGGACATGAAGGTCAGTGCCATTCATGAGTAAAAATCGAAAAGAATGACCCGTGGCCGCTATTATTCCACACCAAAGGAAAGCCTTCCTCGGAGGGCGGCTGATAGCCGCAAACCCGATGGCTGCAATCCCTGCAAACAAGGCATCCTGTAATAATTTAAATATCAATTGCATATTCTCAAAACATTTTAACCCCCATAAGTAGCATACCCAATCCGAGACCTATCGAAAGACAAAAAGTCAACACTATAGCATTCATAAGTCGTCCGAAGGCGCATATATAATGGCGGTCAAGCATATCGGAAAATGAATTTATAAATGGTATTCCGGGCACCAGATAAAGCACACTGGTTCCAATCGTGACATTAGGTGTTGCACTGAGTCCGAAAAGAGAATCTCCGGCGGCAAGAACAGTTGAAAGAAATGCACAGGCAATCACAGTGAGACGATAATCCACACCTTTATTCGACAATACTATTTTCAAGGCATAACCTGCGAAGGTGGCTACAAAGACTATAGCCATAGCCATCAGGTCACCATCAAAAAGCCTGCAGAAAGCGGCATTGGCACAGGAAACAATAAACGGGAGATTGAAGAGATTATTATAGGGTGCATTAATCAGCCGTTCGAGCACCTCGGAGGCCTCCTCAAAGCCGATTTTTCCATCAGCTATCTGCCAGCTGAGCTTGCTGAGCATGGTATTGAGCTCAAAACTTATCGGGCCCTCTCCTATTGATGTGATGGCTGTCACCACATCATGATAATCGCAATCGCGCACCGTGAGATGGATATGACGGGGAAGGATGGTAACTTCCACCGTCATGCCGTATGCCTCGGCTATACGGGATATATTTTTCTCAAGCCGGATACAAGTGCTTGCACTGGTGAAGAGTGCAGAGCTATATTTGGCAAGAAATGCACACATCTCGGAGGCCGGGATGGTGCATTTCTTAATATCACATTCATTTATGAGAGTTTCAGTCATAATTCTTCTTCATACTCGATTATGTCGCTGTCATGGTGGATAGTAATATCACCGGGGACATAGATTTCATCACTTTCAGTCCCCATTTCTACAATATGATGCGAAGGCCGGGATAAAAGACTCACTTTCCCGTGATGTTTCCCTCCGGTCATAAAATAATCAATAATGACAGCGACCGCAAACAAGGCGATCAATATCCAGATAATCATTGTGGTTTCCATAGCTTTCGTTTTTATAATTTCAATAATCAGGATTCATTCCCGATTGATATGACACTAATACAAGTGTGTCTCTTAAATTATAACAACTGAAAAGCCGGAATTTCCTCAGAATTATCCGTATTCACCTGTCATCTCCATGGAAATTCCGGAGGCACAGGCTTTCCCTTAACTTCCATTCTCACGGATGAGCAGAACTCTCTCACGATCTTTTTAACCGGACCGGGTTCCATACCCAACACTTTGAAGAGCAACCCGGCATTGTTGGGAAGATGAGTGATTCCAACTGCGATCTTCTTTTCACGGTCGATATATACCGGTGTTTTCTCGTAGATACGGTCGGCATGATCTTTAGGAGTCATCACAATCACATTGGCAAATACATCGAATTGATTCATCACACCCAACTGTCGTACAGGCACCACATTGGGATCGATCACAAACTTCTCACGGAACAGCTGTCGGCCATCGGGACGCTCACCGTGGCTGCATACCGAGAGGATATCGAATTCAAATAATTCTCCATCCTTATAGTATTTACGCCCACCCATATAGATCTCGGAATAGAACACGGTTGCCGTGGGATGGACGCACAGACGGGTATCACTGATAAATCTCGTGTGGCGGCATGGTATCACGGGTTCGGGCATGAACTCAAGATATGCTCCCTCTTCGAGCACGATATTCTGGATCATGCCCGAATAGTTGAACTTCATCTCTGCCAGCTTGGTGGCCGCTCCGGTCGAAACCCATGCGAAAGCATCTTTTCTCACCGTTATATCCTGCTGATATCTGTCGCCGTCCACATTGGGTCCACCCGAAGAAAGGATATAGAGACAAGGCATCTCGGGCATCTCCTCATCGAAATAAAGTTCTTGCTGAGCAATAAGCGGCACTCTTCTGTCGAGATCTCGCAATATGCTTTTCCCCTGAGAGTCAAGCTCGAATCCCAGACGCAAATAGCCATGCTTGCCCGGAGCTCCCACGTACATCTGCGGAGGCTCCTTTAGATAAGGCTGCATCTCCCGGGCCGTAGAGAAATCCACCTCAGGGATTGTAAGATCCTTTAATCTTTCATTAGGGTCTATTGCCATAGATATAGAAGTTGTTTAAACTTATTTACGAATGTTAATATGAAATTGTTTTTACCTTCTTTTATTAACCCTTGCGGATCTTTTGGGCTGCTTTTGTCTCTCTCATCGGCACCAACCGAGAGGTTGCTGCCTCTTCGAGAACCAAAATCAGCTCCAAAATATCTCGCAATTGTTAATAAAAAATAAGTTTAAACAACTTCATTATATATTTTATCCCTCCTTCTTATCGAAGAGAGCCATCTTGAAGATAAGGTCAACCAATTCGTCGATACCCTCTCCTGTCATAGCATTAGTGAATACAAAAGGTTTGCCGGGTCGCATCAGTTTTGAGTCATGATCCATCACCTCAAGACTGGCATTTACGTATGGAGCGAGATCGGTCTTATTGATCACGAGGATATCACTTTGGGAGATACCGGGACCATCCTTGCGAGGTATCTTATCGCCCGCAGCCACATCTATCACATAAATAAAGAAATCCACCAACGCCGGACTGAAAGTGAGTGTCAGGTTGTCACCTCCCGATTCAATGAGAACGATATCGGTATCGGGAAATTTCTCCTCCATCTCCTCTACGGCAGCGATATTCATCGAGGGATCCTCACGCACTGCCGTATGCGGACAAGCACCTGTTTCAACACCTATGATCTTATCTTCGGCGAGCACACCCTTGAGGGTCTTGCGTACATGCTTGGCATCCTCTGTGGTCACTATATCATTGGTGATGATTAGCACTTTCTGGCCGAGTTCGAGCAATTTGGGAGTTATGGCTTCGATGAGGGCTGTCTTGCCTGATCCTACAGGGCCGCCGACACCTATTCTACAAGTCTGTGACATATCTTATTTTATTATTTTCCTTTTATAAAATTTAATTCATAAACATCCTCATGGCACCCTTCTCATGCAGGGAAGCAAGGATATCGAGCTGAGGAAAGAACGCGTTCATATCCTTGAGTTCCATTTGCGATGCCTCATTATATAGAGACTCTACGTTATCGGAAAGTTCGAAAAGGATTTTCTGCGTATCATAATGCGACACCTTCACACAACGCAATGCAGCAGAAAGCACCATGTTGATCACGCCATACTGATGCGCGCAAAATAGGTCTGCCTCAGTCACGCCTGCGGCTGCATACGAAATTCCCTGGGCTATAGGGAAAGATCCCGGGGTACGTTCCGCCTTTATATCTTCGAGCCAGCGGGAGATAAGGGGATTGTAGAAAAGCTTCTTTGAAAGCTCCGCAAATTTCTTTCCCATTCTCTTGAGCATAAGACGTGCCTCATCGTTCATCTTAAAGAGCATAAGCATTTTATCAGCTTCCACAATCTTCTCATAATCATTATCCTTGAAGGCGCGGAACGCATGAATGGCAGCTACCCCATCGCTATAGGCAGCCTGAAGAGCCTGACTCTTTACGAAATCATGCAGAGAGGCAGCATCGGTCACTATATTCTCAAAGGCTGCCGTCTCAAGTCCGTTGGAGAATGAGAAAGTGCCGACCGGGAAAGTGGAATCAGTGAATTGTAGCAACCTTGATATGGCTGCCATCCGTGAATCAGTGGGTGTGCTCATGGGCAATTCCGTTTTCATCAAAATGGACATGGGTTGTAGGGTGATGGTGTCCCTCACCGTGGGCATGGCTCTCACGGCCTGCTCCTCCAAAAAGACGACGAATCTCGTGAGGTGCGAGGTAAGGAATTATTTCCAGCCCCTTCTGAAACTCAAATTCCACTCCTTCGAGATGATGTGTCTCCATCACCGACAGCATCACTTTCTTATCCACTGTGAGCGGCACATATACTTTGGTGCCTTTCACCACTGCGGGCCAGTGCTGGTTTCCTATGGCATGGCCAAGCTCAACAGACCGGCGTATGATGGTCTCGGGAGTCTGGTCGGCAAGTGAACCAAGATCGATCACAAGCACAGGATTGAGCTCAATCTTCAGCACCGCAGCTTTCTTTGTCTCAGGATTAAAATCGATCACATCGCCATCCACCACCTGAGTGTGACGTTTAAGTGCGACAGGATATTCCTCTCCGGAAGTGCCTTTTGTGAGGAAGCGGCTCTTCTGAGCTGTCCATTGGTCAAGGAAGATATAATCGATATCCGCATCCGCGAGTTTCTCCTTCCACTCGGCATCGCGGTTCATGTTACCTAAAATTTCGCTATATACTTTCATAATTGTTGATGGCGGGGACCGATACTGATTTTTTCGGGTGATGTGTCCCCCTAATGTTTAAAATGTTTAAACAAATGAAAAGTTCATGAAAAAGTTAAAAAAAAAGGAGAAGCCTTTGTTTCGGCTTCCCCTTCACCATAAAATTATCTAATAAATCAATAAAATCCAATCCAATGAATCTCATTATTATTAATGGTTCTCGATTTTCCGAGTATTAGCTGAACCAATAGAGCTGAGCCAGCGGGAGCACCTTTGCGGGAGGCACTGTAGCGAGGTGACCATCCACAGTCACGTCGAATGTTTCGGGATTAACCTCAATACGTGGAGTGGCTGTGTTGCGCACCATGTCGAGCTTGGTGAGCTGACGGATTCCGTGAACGGCATAAGTATCGCTGAGCAGACCATACTTCTCCTTCACGCCAAGTTCCTGAGCAGCGCGGCTCACGAATGTGAGACGAGATTTATACTGAGCCTCTCCGAATGCACCATACATCGGACGCATAATCTTAGGCTGCGGAGTGGTGAGTGAAGCGTTGGGGTCGCCCATGTTTGCCCAATTTATGAAACCACCCTTGATCACGAGCTGGGGCTTGGTGCCGAAGAAAGCGGGTTCCCACAATACGAGGTCGGCCATCTTTCCCTTCTCAATTGAACCGAGCACATCAGAGATACCGTAACAGATTGCCGGGTTGAGAGTGATCTGTGCAAGATAACGAAGCACACGGAAGTTATCGTTATTATCAGAATCCTCGGGCAATTTTCCACGTACTGACTTCATATATGAGGCCATCTGGAATGTACGCATGAATGACTCGCCTACACGGCCCATCGCCTGTGAATCGGAAGATACCATAGAGATGATACCAAGATCATGGAACACATTCTCGGCAGCCTGAGTCTCGGGGCGTACACGACTCTCAGCAAAAGCCACATCAGAAGGAATCTTCGGATTGAGGTTATGGCAAACCATAATCATATCGAAGAGCTCGGCCTGTGAATTGATACCGAAAGGAAGAGTGGGGTTGGTAGAAGAAGGAAGCACGTTCATCATGGAAGCCACCTTGAGAAGGTCGGGAGCGTGACCACCACCGGCACCCTCTGTGTGATAAGTATGGATGGTGCGTCCGTCGATGGCTGCCAAAGAATCCTCCACATAACCGCCTTCATTCAAAGTATCGGTGTGGATAGCAACCTGAACATCATAGTTATCAGCTACCTCCATACAAGAACGGATAGCACCCGGAGTTGAACCCCAGTCCTCATGAATCTTGAATCCGCAAGCACCGGCATCCATCTGGTTTTTCAATATCTCTCTTGTGGAGCAGTTACCCTTTCCGAGGAAACCGAGGTTGATAGGAAGACCGTCGGCTGCCTGAAGCATTCTCTGGAGATTCCAGGGACCGGAAGTGATTGTTGTACCATTTGATCCGTCGGTAGGACCTATACCACCACCGATAAGAGTTGTGATACCGTTAGAGAGACACTCATAAGCCTGCTGAGGAGCAACCATATGCACGTGACCGTCAATGCCGGCAGCAGTTAGAATCATGTGTTCACCGGAAATGGCATCTGTGGAGGGACCGGTCACGAGCTCGGGGGTAACACCCTTCATGATATTGGGGTTACCTGCCTTGCCCACTCCGGCAATCTTACCGTCTTTAATACCTACGTCGGCTTTTACAACGCCCAAAACAGGGTCGATGATTGTAACATTGGTGATCACAAGGTCAAGGCTACCACCGTTGGAAGTACACTCATTGGCCAGACCCATGCCGTCGCGCAAGGTTTTACCACCACCATAGACAACCTCATCTCCATATACACGAAGATCCTTTTCGATCTCTACGTAAAGATCAGTATTACCCAATCTGATTTTGTCTCCTACGGTCGGGCCGAAGAGCATATTGTTTTCTTGTCTTGATACTGTTGCCATGGGGTGTTATTTTTTTGTTACTTCGTTTTCAGTGTATTCAGACTCAGCCTCCTCTTCGGAAACACATTTAAAGCCATATTCTTTCACTCTGCGTAAAGCCTCTATCTTCTTGGGATAGAATGTCGGGCTATCCTCAAGACCGGTATATCCGTTCACAAGATCGTTGAAGCCGATTGTGCGGCGTTTGCCGGAATAAGCCACAAGCTCCACTTCCTTTTCCTCTCCCGGCTCGAAACGAACTGCTGTTGTGGCAGGAATATTGAGATGGTATCCGAAAGCCAGAGAACGATCGAATTCCATATAGCGGTTCACTTCGAAGAAATGAAAATGTGAACCTATTTGCACGGGACGGTCTCCGGTATTGCGAACCACCACCTTCACTGTGCGACGGTCGGCATTATAGTTGATATCCCCTTCTGCAAGGATCACACCTCCTACGGGAACGTGCTCTTTGGGAGTGAAGCCCGGAGTGTTGGGATAAGCGATAGGGGGAGTGCCCTGGAATACACCATTGGGCTGGGAATATGTAGCTTGAGGAGAATCGTTTGTAGTTGCAGCCGCCTGAGGAGTGCTGCCGGTATTAGTATCACTCATAATTGTGTGTCTTTTTAATGTGAGTTTTTATGGATGAATATCTCCGCCTCTTATTTTATAGGCTGGTGGATACTTACAAGGCGAGATCCATCTGTGAATACGGCCTCTACTTGCAGAAGTGTGATCATGTCGGCCACACCTTCCATCACCTGATCCTTAGTAAGGACATTAGCAGCGTCGTGCATTACTTCCTCTACGGTCTTTCCTTCTCTCGCTCCCTCGAGTGCGCAGCTGGTGATATAGGCCACGGATTCGGGATAATTCAACTTCAGACCTTTCTTCAGGCGACGCTCTGCAATCAGACCTACCATAAGAAGGGTGAGCTTGTCTTGTTCTTTAGGCGTAAAATGCATAGTTAATACTTTTTGGAGATGATTTTCCGGTTAATAAGTTGTGCGAAGAGGGTCCGCACAAAGACATTTTTCTTTAATAAACAAGGAAAAAACGCTTTTTGTTTTGAATTTGATCTTTTATTTCCTTATTTAGAATTATTCTAATGAAGTTGTTTAAACTTATTTTTTATTAACAATCGCGAGATATTTTTGAGCTGATTTCGACTCTCGAAGAGGCAGCAACCTCCCGGTTG
>CAMWUJ010000019.1 GCA_947177405.1 uncultured Porphyromonadaceae bacterium
TTTTGATTCTCAGTTGAATCAATAAATGTTAAAATATATTTTGAAGTGTTAATATAAAAAATTATATTGAAAAATAGTTTAATACAATTCCACCACGGTGATACCAGCACCTCCGAAACGAACATCCTCATCTTCAAATTTAGCGACAGCGCTATTAGCTTTTAATTGCTGCCGGATAAGTGTTTTTAAAATACCATGTCCAGTACCATGAAGAATACGAACTTTTGAGGCAGAGAATTGAATTGCATCGTCAAGGAAATAGGTAACAGCCTGAATGGCTTCATCAGCCCTCATACCTCGCACATCTATCTCATTCTTAAATTTCAACTGTCGTGCTCTGCTTTCGGATGATGTGTTCACTGAAACTGTTTGAGCCTGCGACAATGCAGACGCTTTAGGTTTTGAAGAAATCTTCAATTTATCCAAATTCACAAACGTTCGCAATGATCCAAATGCTACTTCTGCCTTCTTTCCTGAAATCGAGAGGACTTCTCCTGCTACTCCTCCCCCATCCATTTTCACGAAGTCTCCGATTTCGATCTCTTTTTTTTCTTTAATAACCGGTTTAACAGGCTTCTGAGCATTTTTCTTGCTCTTATGCTTCAATGTTTTAATCGAATCCGGATTTTTTTCAGCATCTACAATCTTTCCCTCCTGAAGGTCTTTTGCAAAATCGGAAAGTTCCTTACGAATCTCTTTAGTCTTTTCTTTTTCTGCCTTTGCTTTTCTAATTTCAAGAATGGTACGCTCCACTTTGGCATTAGCACCTGCTATTATCTCCTTTGCCTCACGCAAGGCATCATTAATAATACCTTTACGTCTGGCCTTCAAATCTCCTGCAGTTTCCTCATACTTGGAAAGAAGGCTATCAAGCTTAACTTCTTTTTCACGTATATTCTGTCGTTTATTGGCCCAATACCTTCTGTCGCGCGTAATTTCAGATATATATTTATCCAAATTCACATAGTCACTTCCGGCAATATCCTTTGCATCTTGAATCACGTTATGCGGGAGTCCGATTTTTTGTGCAATGTCAAGAGCAAAAGAGGAACCCGGGGTTCCGATGGATAGCTCAAAAGTGGGTTGCAGGTGCTGGCGATCATAAAGCATCGCACCATTCACAAAACCGGACTCACTTTCGGCAAATTGCTTGAGATTCTGATAATGAGTAGTAACTACACCCCTACACTTTTTCTCTCCAAGCATCTTCAGTATTGCCTGCGCCATTGCGCCACCGATTTGTGGCTCCGTTCCGGATCCCATCTCATCGGCAAGAAAAAGAGTTCGGGAATCAGCATTCTGAAGAAAAAACTTCATGTTTCTCAGATGAGACGAATAGGTGCTGAGATCATTTTCAAACGATTGTTCATCCCCGATATCGATAAAGACATTTCGGAAAATACCCATGTGGCTGTTATAATAGAGCGTAGGCATCAACCCACACTGCATCATGTATTGAACCACAGCAACCGTTTTGAGACACACCGATTTTCCTCCTGCATTAGGTCCCGATATAATCAGGATTCTCCTGTTCTCATCCAGGGTTATGTTAAGAGGCACCACTTCCCTACCCTGTGGATGAAGAGATAGATAGAGGGCAGGATGAAATGCATGATACCATTCAAGTTCACAACTTTCTGATAGATGAGGCTTCTGAGCATTAACCTCAATAGCGAAGAGAGCTTTAGCTCTGATAAAGTCAAGCGCCGCCAATTTGAAGCAGCTGTCAATAATATTTTGAGTGAACGGACGAATCCTGTCGGCTATCCCGATAAGAATATTTACAATTTCCCTTCGCTCATCCATTTCAAGCTGCCTCATACGATTTCCCGCTTCCACCACCTCGGCCGGCTCTATATATACGGTTTTGCCGGTGGCACTTTCATCGTGAATTATGCCTTGAATGGAATACTTATTTCCAGAGGCTATAGGAATCACCATCCTTCCATCACGTATTGAAGGAGCAGAATCTCTATCCACGAGCCCTTTTGCTATTGCGGAGTCCATTACTCTCTTCATTGTTCGCTGCATGGAACCGGCCGCGCTCCTAATAGCCTGGCGAATTTCATAAAGCTCCGGGGAAGCAGTATCTTTTAGCTCTCCATATTTATTTACCGCATTATTGATTTCCCTAATCACTTCCGGGAAAGCCTCAATGTCGGCAAACTGACTATTCAATTCAGGAAAACGAGATTCACCATTTTCCGCATTTACGTGTTTTGCAAAGAAATCCGACACCTCTGCCACAGCCTCTAAAGTAGAAGAAAGACGATAAAGTCTATCAGCAGACATAAAAGATCCTACAGCCTTTATCTCTGCAAGAAAAGGCACAACATCATGAACAGTGGTATTAAGAAAAGGAAGATTCTCTTTGATAATGGTCATCATCTCATCTACACAGGCAAGACGCTTCGAGACAACAACAAAATCGGATGAAAATGCCATTTTAGACACTTCATCCTTTCCAAGCCGCGTCTGACATTTCTCAGACACATTCCCTCTAATTGAATCGAATCCAATTTTAGATTCGAATTCCACAGGATATATCATATTCTAATCAATTTTTCTATACTATTGAAAAAGTTGAATAATTATTTTATTATTACACAATTTTTTATCAAACGGGGAGAGCAAGCATCATCATATCGCGTTCAAATAGGAAACGATGGGCTATAGTGGGATGAAAAATTCTACTAAAGATATTGGTTTTCTTATTTGGAACCACAAGAAGTTGAATGTCGTTCTTATTAATAAGAGTATCTATCTCCTCGCGATAATTCTTATTATTCGGCACACTTACACTGAAAGAAGCCGAGGGAAATGTCTCGTTAAAATATGAGCAAAGATCGTTAAGCTTATTTACAGATACAAACTTACGTTTTTCAGCTGTAGGAACAAGAATCACCTCACATTCCGGGAAATCAAACATCCTCATCAAAGCATCCACCGCAAGGACATCATGCTGATCTATATTGCAGAAGATCATAAGTCTTTTAATTTCCTTAACCGGGATATAATTATGATTATCGGGGACAGTGAGAACAGGCACACGACACGAATCAAGCACTTCAGCCGTAACACTTCCAATCAAGTCCTCTTCCTTTTTATCCACTCCCCTTGTAGCCATCACGACCAGCATGGGAGGTGTCTGGGCACAATAGTTAAGGATCACCTCTTCAGCCACCCCCTCAAGAATATTGGTAGAGAATTTTACCTTAGAAATCTCCCCTTCTTCCTGAAGCCGTATTATTTTATCTCTAAAAGCAGACATCCTTTTTGCAGAAGCAGCTCTGAGATCCTTAGTAGCCATTTCCTCCTCAATAACATTCTCCATTGATTGGGAAGGATCCATGCCGGGGTCTCCGAGAGAAGATCCGGAAGGAGAAAAAAGAGGGGCCACAAAAGAATGCATCACAACAGGATGAACACTCAGGCGGCGTGCAAGATCGAAACCCATTTTTACAGAAATGAGGCTTGAATCGGAAAAATCGACGGGAATGAGCAGATTTCCGCTCATACCCGCCATTTTCATTGCAATAGAAGCCGCTGAATAATTATCTCCACTTTCAAGAATCTTAAGAGCAAGCGGAAGATCATCCGGATAGATCTTAACCCTCTCAGCGACACGAAGAGTAGAACGAGACACAATAAAATCTTCCAATACCACTTTCAGTCCATGATTCTCAAGAATATTCTTAAGGATTCCGGCACGTTCGGGGGTATGGATCACAAGGGTGATCATATTGTTGGTGTCACTCATAATAAACTCTAAGCGGATAAATTAAACAGAGACAATAAATTACTTCTGCTCAGCAGCGTTTTGCTCTTCAAGAATCTTAACGGCCATGTCGTAGATGGTAGTGTCGTCGAGAACTACGATTCCGCCGTCAGGTCCGGGCTGAATATGGAGACCTGCATTTTTCCCATACTGATAGTTTGCGCCACCGAAATAATTACGAACTGTCTGCACGGTGACGTTAAGTTCATCTGCGATACGATGAGTCGAGCCATCAGGCAAACTGTCTTTAAGTCTGCGGAGCTCGTTGAATGTTATCGTCTTGCTCATGGTTTCAATATTTTTAGGGTTAATTACTCAATTATTTTCCTTTATTACCGACATTAAAGTCGATTTCCCCTAATCGTGTCCATTTCCATTTGCTAAGTTAACAAATCTTTTTATATATACAAAGTTTTTCGGGAGATAAATAAAGGTGTTGTGCAACATATTTTTCAAATCACTTCGAAATCAGAGGATTTGACCCAACCCGTATAATCTGAATTGAGAAAAACCTTATACCATCTACCACTACCCTCCCCATCCGGTTCAGAAGCAGACACATTCATCACAGTACCTCTTGTCAACGGGTAAGCTATGGTTTTTGCCGACTGGTATGGCTCGGAATGAAGTAGCACCTTATGTCCGGTTATCACTCCTCTTTCCAAATTATTTCTTGAAGAAACAGAAATAAAGGAAAATAAGAGAGTTATCAAAGATATACCCAAAGCGATAAAACCTCCAAAGAATCCTATTTTACGAATAAGCACATTAGATACGAAAATATAAAGAGCAGCACAACCACATGTGATGATAAACATAATCCCTGACCATAATGCCCATGTATCAGGAAGATTGGAAAATGCAATGAAATCTCTCAATGCACCGAAAAAAGATCTTTCCTGAGGCAGAACGCTTAATTTCTTTCCTTTGGTTTCCGCTTTATTATTATCCTCAACTTTTGAAGACAGATAGGCGATATTATTTTTCACCTGATTAGCTGAGGGATCAAGGAGTAAAGCTCGCTGATAAGCCACCATCGCATTACCGTAATCACCGGCCTTTAGATAAGCATTCCCGAGATTATAGAGCAACGGCATTGAGACGCCCCGTTTTTTTGCAATTGAATCATAAATAGCCGCACTCTCATTATAATTGCCATTCTCGTATGCTGCAGCTGCTCTATCAAGTTCGGAAGCAAAAACCGACGAGAATGAAGCCAGCAGCAAAACTATCCATACGAACAATCTAACTTTCATCTTATTTACCTCCTTTCTTAAAAGCATTTTCCACATCATTGATTTCCTTCACAGCATCCTGATAAGCCTTCTCCATTCCGGATTGGCCTCCTGCAGGTGAATACTTTGCAAATTCACAAGTATCAAGAAGAGAAATAAACCCGTCAATCACCGGTGTCTCCACATTCTTCTCCTCAAGCACTGATTTTATGTTTTCACGCATAAGTTCTGATCCCGGCATTTTAAGTTTATCACCCATATATCCCCACAAAGCCACAAGCAATTCATGATAGAAGCCTTCGGAGTCGTTTTTTCGCATACATGCCGCAGCCTTCTTCAAACGTCGTTTAGCCAGCTTATCGGCCCTTCGGCTGTTAAATGAAGCCATATCAGCATGAGTCTTAATATATCTCTTATTGAGTGCTACAGATATTACAAGAACCATGAAAGGAATTATAAAGAAGAGCCAGAAGGGGAAGCGTGTCACCATCGGGACTGCCTCGCTCTTCAAGTCCTTAGGATTCACGGCCATAAGTTTAGAATCCAGATGTCTGGGACGATTAGCCTGGGATTTTGATGAAGCCTGACCTTTCCCGACAGTAACATCATAACCTTTGGCAACTGCAGTTTCATATTGTCCCGTCTCCGGATTGAAATAAACAAGTTTTACCGGAGGGATCTTAAACACACCCTCTTCGAGTGGCATGAAGGAATAATCAAAGGTAACCTTTCCGGACACATTTCCTCCATTAACATTAGCCTGCACGTCTGTTGTAGGTGTATAAACCTCCAACTCCGAAGGGAACACGGCGTTGAGATCGGGTAGCTGGATATATTTTAAGTTTCCCGACCCCGAAACAGTATATACAATCGATGCCGCGGTGTTAGTCTTGAATACAGACGACTTAAGTTCCGAAGATATGGAGAAACGACCCACACCACCGGAAAAATCAGCCGGTTTAGGAGAAGGGAGAGGCTTTACATTCACAACAAGGTCGTTGGGAGTGACATTGAGTTGTAAAGGTGTGGCATAAGACATATTACCCCAGAACGGATCATGATAATATTCTCTCTGATCAACAGATACCGTATAAGTGTTTCCCGTTACTTTTAACTGACCCGTCATCTGAGGGAAGATTACATATCGTGCTATCACTGCAGTGCCATAAGTCTTGCCATTAAAAGTCTCTACGCTCAACGAATGGGAAACATCTTTGGATTCCTCAACAACAAAACCATCAAATTTTGGAGAATCCGTGGCTCCAATAAATTTTATCGCGTCGTAGGTAGAATACAGTTTTACGGTATAAACGAGTGCCTGCTGTTCGTAAACATTGGTTTGCGTCACACTTGCACGAAGGAAAAGGTTGCTGTCTCCCTTTCCAATAAATTTCGGTTGACCTGATGAATTAGTCTGACTTGAACCGGATGAATTGTCGGAAGACGAATCATCATCATAGCCGGATGAAGATGAATTTGAAGATCCCTTACCAATGGTATAAGATACAGTATTACTTTTATCTCCACCGATAGAGATGGGGCCGAAAGTGAATTTTCCCTCTTCCGTAGCCTTCAATGTCAGGACATAACGGCTGCTGGAAGTTTGGGTAACCTGTCCATTTATACTTGAAAAGCTTGAGGACTGGGATACACGATCAAAATACATCACTTTCGCACCTGGAGCAGAAGATGGTGTGGACGGTTCCTCTCCAATATTGGAAACGTCAATATTGATATAGAAAAGGTCACCAACGCCGATATTTTTCTGACCACGACCCACATCGACACTCAAACGAATATTTCCCGCAGACATTGCAAGAGCAGAAAATATCAATAATACAAATATCGCCCTTATTCTTCCAGTCATCTTATTATCTTTTACAACCGAAGTTTTACAATTTACTACTCATCGCTTCTAATCGAACCAATGAAAAACCACTTGTTCAGATTTCCACAGGCTCGAACTTAGATGTTATCGACATCACATTCACCTTAGTAGGATTAGACACTACTTTTTCTATCTTTCCTGACTCAGGATTAAAGAATGAAAAGGTTACTTCTCCTATCTCAGCATCCATTTCAAGGGGGACAAACTCGCAGTTCAAAATCAGTTCGCTAATCACATCCTTGCCATCAAAATAGAGTTTTCTTTTTTCCGACATCGATTTTAGTCTGACCGTACCTCCTTCAAAAGCCTCACGATATTCAGGTAAAATCTTTTCATCCAGAATACCCTTTCCCTTTACCCTAATCACAGCAGTTGCCGGACTTTCAAGAATTATGTCTCCGGGAGGAATTGAGGTAACGATAGAATATTTACCTATCGCTCCTGAAAAATTCTCGCCTTCATTGGCTTTCGGTCTCGCTTTTACATTAATACCAAACTCATCAACCGGCACAGTTATATTTTCCCTCTTGTATCCACGCCTGCGTCCCCAAAAAGGATCTTCATAAATCACCGGTTGATTTACTCCAACTTCAAATTCATCTCCCGAAAAATTATAATTTGCCTTCTCAGAAAAAGAAACAACATATTTCTCTAAAGGATACACCACATATTCCGTCCCATCTACCAAAACCCGGCGACCACGAGAATCGGAGTCCAGACGAGAAAGAAACTCATGAGGTTTATTTTCCAAAGAAAGAGAAGTTGATCGATCTGCATAAGCAATATCCGAGTCTTTTGAATAAAGGTTAAACGAGACTAACACCGCTTGACCGGCATAGGGTTTCAAGTCACTAATCTCTGCCTTAATAAATAAATGACGAGACTCCTCCTTCTTTTTCCCCATTCCAGGTATTGAAAGGATAGAAATAAGAAAAAGGATACATATTCTCAAGGGAAATTTAAGATAGTATTGCTGCTTTACCATTTTTTTATTCTACGGCCTCCTGCCGCAGATTTATCACCCTGATTGGCACGATTCACACGAGCACGCGTCTGACTTTCTTTATTATCAATGGCCTGTAGAATCTGACTTGCCGTCTGGTTATTGATATTTCCCTTATCTTCGTTCTGTTCCTTATTCTGGTTCTTGTTTTGATCCTGATCCTGATCCTTGTTTTGGTTTTGATCCTGATTCTGATCTTGATTTTGATCCTTATTCTGGTTCTTATCCTGATCCTTGTTCTGGTTCTTATCCTGATCCTTGTTCTGGTTCTTATCCTGATCCTTATTCTGCTGCTTCAATTGAGCAATCCTAAGATTCTTACGAGCATTATTATCGTTAGGATCTATACGAAGAGCTTCTTTATAATAATTTATTGCAGAAGCATAATCTTCACGGTTGAAAGAAAGATTTCCAAGATTATAGCAAGCTTTGGAAGCCAATCCAGGTTTTTCCTTCTTCATGGATGCAACTTCTGCAAGATTCTTTGATGCATTATCAAGAATTTGCACATTACGAGCCATTGTATCCTTGGGATTTACAACCTGACGGATTTCAGCCAATCCCAAATTATATTTCGCCACAGCAGATGACGGATTAGCTTTCAAGGCCAACTGATATTTTGAGGCCGCCTCCTTAAAATTACGGTTTACATACATCTTGTTGCCTTCAGAAATAAGTTTCCTCTCTTCCCTATTAGACTGCGCGAAAGCGGAGAAAGAGAAAATCAAAGACATCAGCAATAGAACCGACTTTATACAAATCGAATGTTTCATTTCGCCTCCTTTTTAAAGAATGTAAACTTATCAAGCCAACCGATTTTGCGGTCGAGCACAAGAATATCAAGAATTATAAAAGCGAGCGCCAGCCAGCCGAAAATAGGGAAAAGCTCATCATGAAGGGCATAAGTGCTTGATTCAAACTTCGCCTTTTTAAGAGTCTCCAACTGTTTGTCGAGTTCGTTGAGAGCATCTTTATTAGCGGCATTCACATATATACCTTTTCCGGCTTTGGCGATATCAGCAGCAAGCTCCTCATTAAGAGCGGTGGCCACAGGATCACCTGTTTCAGGGTCAATCATAAATGATCCGTTAAACGGAATATTCACCGGAAGCGGTGAACCGACACCTATAACATCCACTTGCACACCATTCTTGGCGGCATTCTTGGCAGCTTCCATTACTCCTTCACGATCATCAAGCTCCTCGGCATCAGTGATAAGAATAAGGGCTTTCCCTATCTTCTTATTGTCGCTGAACGAAGATGTCGCCATATCAATTGCAGCGGATATGTTGGTTCCCTGCTCAGCAATTTGGTTCGGATCAATAGAATTCAGAAACATCTTAGCCGAGACATAATCATTAGTTACAGGGATAAGAGTATAAGCGGATCCGGCATAGACAATAAGACCCACGCGGTCGTTATCAAAACGATTGATAAGCTTTTCAAGCATAAGCTTAGCAGTCCTCATCCTGTCAGGTCCATTATTTTCTCCGGTAGCGGAAGCCAACATGGAATTACTGGCATCCATAGCAATAACCACCTCGATACCCTCCTTTTCTGTTTTCTGGTCTTTTATACCACCCCACGGACGGGCGAAAGCGAGTATCACAAGAGCCAATGCAAACATCTCAAGCGTGAGCTTCACAGGTGGTTTATATGGAGAGACATCCGGCATCAGGGATGCAATGGAGCTTTTCTTCCCGAATTTCTTAAGATTTCTCCTACGTACATATCTCGCCCAGCTGTAAAGCACCACAAACACCGGAACCAACAGCAGCAATAAAAGATATTGAGGATAAGCGAAACTAAACATATTAAAGACAATATTCAAAAACTATATTAAGGGATACGTCTCAAAAGAGTATAACGGATAAAAAGACGCAAAACTAACGCACCAAGAGCGATAAGCATCCATGGCATAAAGTTTTCCTCAGTAAACACGTATTTATCCACATCCAAAGTGGTCTTCTCAAGAGAGTCAATCTCCTCGAAAATCTGATTTAACATCTTTGAGTCAGTGGCCCGGAAATACTTCCCTTTGGTGAGATCAGCTATCGACTTTAGAGCCTGCTCATCAATCTTAGTCTCCATAGTGGTTGTGGAGAATCCATAAGGATCGGTTATTTTTATTGACCCATTGGTTCCCACTCCAATTGTGTAAATCTTTATACCTTTCTGTTTAGCAATCTGAGCCGCAGTATTAGGAGCCACATCGCCGGCATTGTTTGTTCCATCGGTGAGAAGGATAATACTTTTAGATTTAGCTTTACCGGAAATAAGACGATTTATAGCACTTGAAAGTCCGTCACCAATAGCTGTACCGTCATTAAGGGCTCCCATCTGAACATTTGACACCGCATTCACAAGAGCTGTCTTATCTGCCGTGAGAGGCATTAAAGACAAAGACTCTCCTGAAAATACCACCAAGCCAATGTTATCATCAGTGCGCTGATTGACAAATTTCTGGGCCACTTCCTTAGCCGCCTGAAAACGAGTAGGCTTCAAATCGGTGGCAAGCATACTGCTGGAAATATCCAGACAAAGCACAATATCAGTGCCCTCCACTCTTGAAGATCGCTCGGAATCATGAGTCTGAGGTCGCGCAAGAGCAATTATTATCGCCGCAACAGCCACTATCTGGAGAATGAAGCAGAAATGCATAAGCCCGACCTTCCAGGATCCTTTTATAGCCTTAAAAGGCGATACAGTGGAAATACCGATAGAGGGGGAAGCATTTCTCCACTTCCAAATATACCAGGCTATCAGAGGAACTATTATAAGAAGTAGCCATAATAAACGAGGATGAAGCAATATCATTTATCACCTCCTTTCTTTTCGTCAATGTTGGCAGACGGATTATCACCCTTATCTTCAGCAATCTCAACCGGACGCGTCTCCTCCACAAATTTCACTGCATTATCATAAGAAGCGATATTGTCGGCAGGGAGAGGACGAACTTTTGCAAATTTGACAAAGTCGGCCATATTAAGAATCTGACGTATCATGGGACGCTGTTCCTTGGTATCTTTATTGCCCGAAAGTGATGCCAGAATCTGACGAGAAGTCATCTCCATAGCGTTTATGCCAAATCTGCGATACAAATAACGGCGGAGAATATCAGTAAGCTCGGTGAAATATTCTTTCTCCATTCCATTCTCCCAGAGCTTCTTTTCCTTAAGAAGCTTAAGAGCAGAAGAGGCCTCTTCATAAGGTGTAGGTTCCGGTTTCTTAGGGAGGATATGACCATCCTTCCGATATTTTTTCCACGCCGCCCATGCTGCTGTCAGAATCACCAAAATGATAAGCAAAACCCACCAATAGTGCACCATCCAATCTGGAAGAGAATCAAAAATAGATTTATTCTCAGGTTCAGCCACATTAGCGTAGTCGGCTATTGGAGTTTCAGCAGTAACATTGGGAACAGGATAAACCTTCAGTTCAAGAGAATTTGAACGTGCTGTATCAACTCCGGTTACAAATTCGATCATCGGGAGTTTATACATCCCCGAATCAAAACTCTGCACGGGAATCTCATATTCAATATTGAGCCGTTTGCCTGTCACAACGGTATCCACTTTGACAGGAGCACGGAATTCGACACTATCACCACATACTCCGACATAACCCTTTTCCATAATATTTTTGAAGATAGGGAAATGGCCGGTGGTTCCCTGATCCTGTTCAACGGAAAGCCTGAGAGTAGTAACCTTTCCCATAAGAAGAGTTGCGGAATCAAGTCGTGCTTTTACCACTGAAACTGCACGGGCACCTGTCGCAACCGACAGAACGAGGCTAAAAACGAGAAAATATTTCTTAAGAATGTTCATTTTAGTCATCATGATTTAATCCCTCTTCTTCTAAAAAGGCCAAGGAGAGCTTTAACAAAATCCTCGTCGGTAGTGATCTGAGCAAGATCCACCCCACACTTTGCTACGGTGGATGATAGCTTCTGCTGACGGTCATACCATCCGCGAGCGTAAGCCTTCCGTGCACTCTTGGATGATGTGTCAATCCATCGATCAATTCCGGCTTCCATATCACGCACCCGGATAAGACCAACATCGGGCATTTCCGCATCCCTACGGTCGTAAACCTGAATTGCCGCAAGGTCATGCTTTTTATTAGCTATCGACATACTCTTGAAAAAATCATGGGTATCGATGAAGTCGCTTATCAAAAATGCTGTGCAGCGTTTCTTAATGGCGTTGGTGAGAAATTCAAGAGCCACATTTATATCAGTGCCAATGCTCTCAGGTTCGAAATTTATGATTTCGCGGATTATAAGCATAATATGCTTCTTCCCTTTCTTGGGAGGGATGAATTTCTCCACTTTATCGCTGAAGAAGATTACTCCGACTTTGTCATTGTTGGTGATGGAAGAGAAAGCAAGAGTAGCAGCAATTTCTGCCATCTTCTCCTTTTTTGATTCGCCTACGGCACCAAAATCCCTACTTCCGCTCACATCCACGAGAAGCATAACCGTCAGTTCGCGCTCTTCCTCATATACTTTAACAAAAGGCTTATTCTGCCTTGCGGTTACATTCCAGTCGATATCCCTGATATCATCACCGGGTTGATATTCTCTTACCTCAGAAAATATTACACCACGCCCTTTGAAAGCACTGTGATACTCACCGGCGAAAATATTCTGGCTAAGACCACGAGTCTTTATTTCAATCTTTCTGATTTTTTTCAGAAGTTCGTTTGCGTCCATAGACTAAAAACTTTTCGTAATTATCGGAATCCAAAGTCGATCCGAATTATCTGAGGGTATTTAGAGATGATTCCACATCAAGGCACGACCACTTTATCAAGAATATCAGTTATGACATCATCGGTAGAGATATTATTAGCTTCTGCTTCATAAGTGAGGCCAATACGATGACGCATAACATCGTGGCACACTGCCCGCACATCTTCGGGTATCACATAACCTCTGCCCTGAAGGAAAGCGTATGCGCGAGATGCCTTTGCCAATGAAATAGAAGCACGGGGTGAAGCTCCGAATGAGATTATGCTCTGCAGATCGGAAAGGCCGAACTTCGCAGGCTGACGAGTGGCGAAAACAATATCGACGATATAATTCTCGATTTTTTCATCCACATAAATCTTCTCTACTATTTTCTGGACTTCAAGAATCTCCTTTTTGTCAATAAGAGGGGTTACAGGGTCAAGCTCACCCTTGATATTCTGACGGATAATAATCTTCTCTTCCTCCTTAGTAGGATATCCTATCACAACCTTGAGAAGGAAGCGATCCACTTGGGCCTCAGGGAGAGGGTATGTGCCTTCTTGCTCAATGGGATTCTGTGTTGCCATCACAAGGAAAGGCTCGGGAAGAGGGAATGTGTCATCCCCGATTGTGACCTGACGTTCCTGCATAGCCTCCAGAAGCGCACTCTGCACTTTAGCCGGGGCACGGTTGATCTCATCTGCCAGAACAAAATTAGCAAACACAGGGCCCTTCTTCACCTCAAAGGATTCCTTCTTTACACTATAGATTAGTGTTCCGATCACATCGGCCGGGAGAAGGTCGGGAGTGAACTGAACACGACTGTATTTAGCATCTACAAGGTTTGCAAGAGTCTTGATAGCCAAAGTCTTAGCCAATCCGGGAACACCTTCGAGGAGCACATGTCCATTGCAAAGGAGAGCTATCAGAAGTGAGTCAACAAGATGTTTCTGACCGACAATGCGACGGTCCATTCCACTACGAATAAGTGAGAGGAAGCTTGCCTTTGAAGCTATAAGATCATTAAGTTCTCTAATATTTAGTGTCTCTTCCATAAATGAAGTAGTTTAAAATCAAATATAGTATTTATGAAACGATACGAAGTTGCGAATCACAATAAATTCCGACAAAAGTCGGAATTTGGTGCAAAAGTAGTATAAATTACGCTATTTGTGAAGATTTTCACTGTTAAATAACGTTTAAACGAAATGGCTCTATACTTATTATTTGTTAACAAAGGCGTTCCAACCTTGTGCCGTAATAGGTATCTCGGCTCCGTCACGGGTTACCAATGCACATCCAAGTTCAGGTTTCGTGACATATCCTATCATAGAAATTCCCTTTATCTTGTTGATCCTCTCATGATCAGTGAGAGGCACCGTAAAAAGAAGCTCATAATCTTCTCCACCGTTCATAGCGGCGGTGACAAGATTCATATTCAGCTCCTCAGCCATAACAGCCGTCTGATAATCAATGGGAATCTTTTCCTCATATACTCTACATCCGGTCTGAGACTGACGACAGATATGAAGTAATTCCGAGCTCAGACCGTCGCTTACATCCATCATGGCTGTGGGCTTTATTCCAGCCTCCCTTAGACTTTGTATTATATCCTTTCTTGCCTCAGGCTTTAATTGGCGTTCAAGAATATACTCTTTTCCACTGAAGTCCGGTTGGAAATCCGGCAAACCACTTTGAGCAGCCACTCTATTTTCTCTTTCAAGCAACTGAAGTCCCATATAGGCAGCCCCGAGGTCACCACTCACACATATAAGATCGGTTGGTTTTGCACCATCTCTATATACCACTTCTTCTTTTACCGCCTCACCTAAACATGTAATTGAAATAACAAGTCCTGTCACTGAAGCTGATGTGTCTCCTCCTACCAGGTCCACACCGTAGATCTCGCAAGCAAGCCTGATTCCGGCATACAGCTCCTCGATATGCTGAAGAGAGAAACGGCTGGAAATGCCAAGAGATACTGTGATCTGCTTAGGGGTTCCATTCATAGCATATACATCGCTGAAATTCACTATAGCCGCTTTATAACCCAGATGCTTGAGCGGTACGTATCTCAAATCAAAGTGAATACCTTCAAGAAGCAGGTCAGTTGTGACAAGTGCTTCTTTTTCACCAAATCTCAACACGGCTGCGTCATCTCCCACTCCCTTTATCGTGGATTTACTTTTAAGAGGAAAATCTTTAGTGAGTCGTTCAATAAGACCAAATTCTCCCAGATCGGCTATCTCCTTCGGCTCCTCACTCTGCATTGATCTATTCTCGATAACAGGGTCTGGATCTTGGAGGATATTATCAGTTTCTGAATTTACTTTTAAATTCTTATCATCAAAATCTTTATCCTTTTTATCTTCCATAGTTTAAAAAATCGATTTAACTTATTTACATAGTAAAGATAAAAAGCGCGTGTCGCCACGCGCTTTTTATATAATTATCAGATACGCGCCATCATTTCCTTCATGAGCAAAGTCATGACAGGCTGAGCGGTTAACGCCGCTCTTTGAACTTCCTCATGCGAGGGTACCTCCTTTATATCCTTTCCTCCGAGATCAGTGATGACTGATACTCCGAAAACGGTCATACCAGCATGGTTAGCCACAATAACTTCCGGTACAGTTGACATACCTACTGCATCTCCTCCAATAACACGGAAATATTCATATTCAGCAGGAGTCTCAAATGTGGGTCCAGCAGTGCCTACATAAACTCCCTTCATAAGTCGAATATCATGGTCGCGTGCAATACTGTCGGCCATATTAATCAAAACTGTGGAATATGCTTCAGTCATAGCAGGGAATCGAGGGCCAAGTTCATTATAATTCTTTCCTCTCAATGGATTCTCCGGGAAAAGATTTATATGATCAGTAATTATCATCACATCTCCGACCTGAAATTCTTTGTTCATACCTCCTGCGGCATTACTTACAAATAGTTTGTCAACGCCAAGAGCCTTCATCACACGCACGGGAAAAGTTACCTCTTTCATGTCGTAGCCCTCATAATAGTGGAATCTTCCCTGCATAGCCATAATATATTTTCCACCAAGAGCACCGAAAATCAATTTTCCGCTATGTCCTTCCACTGTGGAAACAGGGAAATTAGGGATGTTTGCGTAATCAAGTTCCACAGGATTCTCAATATGATTCACCAAGTCACCAAGACCTGTGCCAAGGATGATAGCAGTATCGGGCATTTTTCCCACTTTTTCCTTGATATAATCAGCAGTCTCTTCGATTTTCTGCAAATAAGTTTTTTCCATCTGTTATTCGATTTAGGTTATCATGGAAGCAACTTTGGCAATACCGATCGCAAAGTCAATAAATTTAAAGTTACTTCTTAATACGTATATAACGCCTGAGAAGGCTAATTTTCACTTGCTTCAATAGCTTTCCTCAAATCCGCTACAAAATCCCCTTCCTCAATTCCGGGCTCCATTCTCACATTTACGGGAATATAATATATAACTTTCTTTAGTTCCGGGGGGAAATAAGGGTTATACATCAGTCTCATGGCATCTTTCTCCGTAGTAACAATGATTTTCCTCTCTCCAGTAAGAGTATTGAATCTCTCCTTTATGATGTTTATATCATCGCGGCTGAAATCGTGATGATCACCAAAATGAGCTACTTTCACCTTAAATTCATATCTTCTAAGGTGTCGTACAAGCGGACGAGGATTGGCTATACCGGTGACCAAAAACACACCGTCTTTACGTGAAAGGGTTGATAAGGAGACATTATAAGGATCGTCATCCTGAAACACCGGAACTAAAGCACCATACGAATATCTTGAAAAGTAAAGACTTTGATATGGCATGAGATCAAGCTTCTTAGTTACCAAACGATATTCCAGAGGTGGAAGTTCTTCCGGACATTTAGTGACAATCACCATATCCGCACGCCCCACTTGGCCAATCGATTCTCTGAGCCTTCCAAGCGGCAGGAGGTTATCTTCATAGATAGGACGATGGAAATCCATAAGTAATATGGAGACCTTTGGTTTGACATATCTATGCTGGAAGGCATCATCAAGTATTATAAGCTCAAGATCAGGAAACTCCTTTAACAATTCCTTAATCCCTTTTCTACGATTTTCGCATACAGCAACCTTTACGTTTTTTCCAAATTTCTTGTATATCTGTAAAGGTTCATCTCCAACAGATTGAGGTGTACTCAGAGAATTGGCAAGTACAAATCCTTTAGTCTTTCTCTTATATCCACGGCTCAACACCGCCACTTTATAATCAATTGAAAGATTAGCGAGAATATACTCCACATGAGGTGTCTTTCCGGTTCCTCCGACAGTGATATTACCAACGCTCACTACAGGGATTTCAAATTCCTCCTGAGGTAATACCCCATGGTCGAAAAGCCAATTTCGCAAGCCGGTGACTCCTCCATAAAGCCATGATAATGGCTTTAGGAGGTAGGTCATCAGTTTATGAGCAGTATCCTCTCTCATCTATTTTCAAATTATCTCAGTAATAATTACATAATAATTTAATTCATATTTTCCGGATTTCAAAAACCCACTTTAAAATCCGGCATTCTTGCCTGCACACGCTGCATAGTAAGGTAGCGACGCAGATAGGCTATTGTAAATTCTGACAATCCGGGATTCATCAATTCTGCAGCTGCCTTCTCAAAAGAAGTTCCGTCAACTACCATATCCCAGAAAGAAGGTTTGATCTCCGGATAAACGGAAAGAGAATATTTGTCGCTGATTCCTGTTTCCTTAGCAGTCCATTCAATAGCCTTTTCAAGACCTCCGAGTTCATCGACAAGTCCGATCTGCTTTGCTTTTATAGCATCCCAGACACGCCCTTCGGCAATAGCCCTGACTTTATCAACCGACATTCCACGACCTTTTGCCACACGGTTAATAAACCGGTTATAGCCATCTTCAACATTTTTCTGCACCACTGCAAGCTGTTCATCGGTCATTGGACGGTAAAGAGTGGGAAAATCTGCCTGTGGGTTAGTACCTGCAAATTGAGGATTAACCCCGATCTTTTCGAGAAGAACTTCTCCATTAGGGATAAGCCCGAAGATACCTATAGAGCCGGTTATTGTGAGAGGATCAGCAAAGATGCGGTTTGCTCCACATGATATCCAATAACCACCTGAAGCTGCATAATCACCCATAGATACGGCCAGCTTCTTTCCCTTTGACTTAAAATAATCGAGAGCCTCCCCTATCTGATCGCTTCCAAAAGCTGATCCACCGGGAGAATTAACACGCAATACAAGCCCTTTTACATCATCATCTTCCGCAAGGTTGGTGATAACAGGCACAAGACGCTCGAAATTAATTCCGGTTGGTGCGCCATCCACAATCTCACCGCATGCATAGAGAACAGCGATTCTGTTTTTTCCACCGATCTGAGAGAAAGCATCATCAGCAAGTAGATCACGCGGAGAGACAAACTTAAGGTCGTCTTTCTTCTTCTTTCCTACCAGCGCGGCAAAACGATCGTCCATAGTACGCTCATAAACCGCTTTATCCACCATTCCGGATTTAACCACTTCCTCAACCGGAGCCCAGGATATATTTACGACATCAATCAGAGAATCAATGCGAGCCGGTGTTAGTTTCTTGCGGTCTGCACAAATCTGCTTTTTCATATACCCCCACATGTTCCCGAACAAAGTGTCAAGCTGTGCTTTTGCCGGTTCGCTCATCTTATCCATTATGTAAGGCTCCACCGCTGATTTGAACGTGCCGACTTTAACCACCTGCCATGATATACCGATTTTATCAAATAAACCTTTCATATAAAGCGATGTGCTTGAAAGTCCTTGCATAGAGATGGAGCCATAAGGATTAATGAAAACCGAGTCGGCGGCGGAAGCTACATAATAAGCACCGCTATGAAGATTATCTCCGTATGCATATACTTTCTTACCACTCTTCTTGAATTTCACCACCTCATCACGGATGGCATCAAGAGTAGCGGGTGCTGCCGCCACAGCTCCACACTTGATGTATAGGGCATCTATATTCTTATTTGCAGACGCATTGCGGAGGGCTCTTGTGATAACATCAAGAGTCTGAGGGCGTTCAATTCCACCATTCAATAGCATTGTATAATCCGGCACCACGGAAGACTCGCGTTCCTCGATCATTCCATTAAGGTCAAGTACGAGTATGCTGTGCCGGGATATACCTGTAGAATTACCTGATGCACCGAATCGAGCAACCAACCCAATGCCGACAAGCAGGGCAACCACTCCAAAAAGCATGATAGCTACCCATGTCCCTACAAATGAAGAAAGTGTATTAAGGAAAAAGCGTTTTAACATAATTATCGGTATTATGCGAGTGAAGCTATTACTTGTTTGATACTCTCTGCCAGAGCGTCAGCCTCCTCCATAGTGGAAGCTTCACTATAGATGCGGATAATCGGTTCTGTATTCGACTTGCGTAGATGCACCCAGCTATCCTTGAAATCGATTTTCACACCGTCGATATCATTTACTTCCTCATCTGCATATTTTTCCTTCACAGCCTTAAGGATTGCATCAACATCTATCTCGGGAGTTAGCTCAATCTTATTCTTGGCAATCTCGTATTTAGGAAGGGAAGCCTTTATCTCCGATACTTTTTTTCCGCGACGGGCCATAAGAGTAAGGAAAAGAGCCACACCTACAAGTGCATCCCTGCCATAATGAATTTCAGGGTATATTATACCACCGTTGCCTTCGCCTCCTATCACAGCTCCTGTCTCCTTCATCTTTGCAACTACATTCACCTCTCCTACTGCGGCTGCGGCATATTCGCAACCATGAGAAAAAGTGACATCTCGAAGACCGCGTGAACTGGAAAGATTAGAAACCGTGGCACCTGGAGTATTTTCGAGAATATAGTCTGCAATGGCAATCAATGTATTCTCCTCCACAAACATCTCTCCATTCTCCATCACGATGGCAAGACGATCCACATCAGGATCGACTACAAAACCCACATCTGCACCGGTTTCTTTCATCGCTTCCGAAATCATGGTGAGATTTGCAGGGATGGGCTCAGGAGTATGTGCAAATTTTCCTGTAGGTTCGCAATTGAGTTCCACAATATCTTTCACTCCAAGAGAGCGTAACAATTGAGGAATTACACGACCTCCGACACTGTTTATACCATCAACTACAACCTTGAATCCTGCTCCGGCAATTGCCTCGCAATCCACAAGATCAAGATTCTTAACCATCTCTATATGACGCAGATCCCAGGTATCATTTCTATACTCTTTTCCAAGTTCCATCACATCAGAAAATACGAAGTCATCTGATTCAGCCATCCTGATAACTTCCTTTCCGGCTTTATCAGACAGAAATTCCCCATTATGGTCAAGGAGCTTTAGAGCATTCCATTGCACAGGATTATGACTTGCCGTAATTATAATACCTCCGCATGCCTTCTCCCCTACAACAGCAAGCTCGGTGGTTGGAGTGGAGGCCATGCCTATATTTATAACATCAAAACCCATAGACATCAAGGTACCGCATACAAGATGTGAAACCATTTTTCCGGAAATCCTGCCATCTCGACCCACAACTATTGAATTGGATTCTCCTTTATAGCTGGTTCGGATATAGTTGGCGTATGCTGCAGTGAACCTCACTACGTCCACACTGCTAAGTCCCTCTCCCGGACGGCCACCGATAGTGCCGCGAATGCCTGATATAGATTTTATTAATGCCATTTTCAAAACAATATTAAGAATTCAAAAATTTCCCCTTCTCCATTCTCGAATTGAGCTACTGAATCAATATTCAGCCTTAAAATATTTTACATTATAAATGTAAGGAATACATAAAGTCTGCCCGGACAACATCCCCTTTGGAGATTTGATTACCAGATTGA
Source organism: uncultured Porphyromonadaceae bacterium (assembly GCA_947177405.1). Taxonomy (GTDB): domain Bacteria; phylum Bacteroidota; class Bacteroidia; order Bacteroidales; family Muribaculaceae; genus Lepagella. The sequence continues at coordinate 20,515 of CAMWUJ010000019.1, forward strand.
CCTCCGAATCATATCCTACATACTTCAATGGCTCCTGAAGTCCCTCACCCCACATCGTGGTTGAAGACAGATTGGTGTTGCCATAGTTAAGGCTGGAGCTGACAAGCAGCAGATTATCAGCATTTCCATACCACTCTGCATCAATACCGTTATAAAGGTCTTTGATATTACGCTGACGATACCTGAAATATACCTTATCACCTTTCTGAGGCCGGGATTCCATATCGCCCCTATTCACAATCTGCATATAGACAAAACCATCTGAATCCATCTTATAAAAAGGAGCGTTCTCCCCTGTCAGGAATACACTGTCGGCAGGTATAGCGACCTCAATCTGTCGATCTGCCATAAACCAATTCACTGCCTTCTCCTCTTCATTCAGAAGATCGGAATAACTCTTTGAATCATCGCAAGCAGCGAGAAAAGGCAGGAAAGCCATGATTGCAATTATCTCTTTATATCTTTTCATTTTCTTCATTTTCATAAAAACGGGAAATCCACAAAACCGATAAAATGGTCAATTCCTTCTCCAATCAATTTTCTCTATTCTCTGCGGAAGAAAAGAATCGTAATCAGAAAGGGAGTCAACAAGGATCTTACGACAATCATGAAGCGATCCCTTGTATTCTCCACCGGCCGCCTGAATATGGCCTCCGCCTCCAAAAAGATCGGCACATATACGTGATACAGGAAAGTCATATTTACTTCTGGCCGACACCTTGATCTGATCGTCGTCCTCACGCAGGAAGATACTATATACTATTCCTCTTATATTTAAAGGCATATTGACAAGACCCTCCGAATCGCCTTTCTCATAATTGAAACGGCGCAGATCTTCCTTAGACAAATAAGTGATGACGGCACGATGAGAAGGGAAAACTTCCATACGCTCAGATATGGCGAATGATTTCAGACGAAGACTGTCGTAACTGCAAGCCTTTACACATTCATCTACTATTCGGTTCTTGTCTGCCCCTCGTTCAAGAAGACGCATCAGCACTTCATAAATCTCAGGATCAGGACAATTAACCGTAAAGTTCTGTGTATCGGTAATTATGCCGCATAATATACATGTGGCGCAATCTTTATCAATCTCATCATAAAGACCAAGAGCCGCAATCACACGAAATACAAGCTCACAAGTAGATGACATTTTAGGGAAAGAGAACATCAGTTCACATGGGATATCAGGATCTTCGTGGTGGTCAATAAGAACTTTTTTTGCAGAAGAACCCTGAATAAGGGGGGCAAGATGATCCTGTCGCGAGGCTGTATTGAAATCACAACACACAATCAAATCGGCTTCATCAACCAGACGTGTGCAATATGGGTCGTGCCGTGTATAGACAGCGATCTCCCCGGCTCCCGGGAGAAACCGCAAAGATTTAGGCAACATATCGGGAACCACCACCGTAGCCTCTTTCCCTATGCTTTTCAAAATATGCCAAAGTCCCAGAGTGCTTCCGATAGCATCACCGTCAGGATGGACGTGACAAGTAAGAACAATGCGAACACTCTCCTTGATCATTTTCTCAAGAAGTCTCACTTTCCCCGGGTCAAGAATTTTTCTCATTTACCTAACATATTATTACCCAACAATTTACCTCCATAATATATCAGTTTTCAGGATATACGCAGGAGAAAACAGCCGATTATCAGTCTTTTCAATCCACAAAGATACAAATTTATTGACAAAAATAGCCACAATGTTAAAAAATTATTAACTTTGCAGAAAAGAAATCAAATCCCGAGTATGCATACTAAAGAAGAAAAAACAAAAGCCTTTGGAGAATTTCTTGAAGTGCTCGACACATTGAGAGAGAAATGTCCATGGGATGCCAAGCAGACAAATGAATCGCTCAGACCTAATACTATTGAGGAGGTATATGAACTTACAGATGCGTTGATGGCTGATGACACATCGAATATTTGCAAGGAGTTAGGTGATGTATTGCTTCACGTGGCTTTCTATTCAAAGATAGCAGAGGAGAAAGGACAGTTCGATGTAGCCGATGTATGCACAAGACTTAAGGAGAAACTGATTTTTCGTCATCCTCATATATACGGTAATGTCAAGGCAGATGATGCAGATCAGGTGATACAGAATTGGGAACAAATCAAGCTAAAAGAAAAGGGAGGCAACAAGAGCGTCCTTGCTGGAGTCCCATCGGCTCTTCCTGCCCTGATTAAGGCAAATCGTATTCAGGAAAAAGCCCGTAACGTTGGATTTGACTGGGAAGAACCCTCTCAGGTATGGGAGAAAGTAAAAGAAGAGATTGCCGAAGTTGAATCTGAAATAAAAGAAGGTTCTCAAGAAAAAATTGAAGCTGAATTCGGTGACCTTCTCTTTGCTGTAATAAATGCTGCACGCCTGCATGGGGTGGATCCGGAGAATGCATTGGAAAGAACCAATCGTAAATTCATATCCCGCTTCAATCATATCGAAACAAAGGCAAAGGAGATGCGAAAGAATCTCAAAGATCTTAGCTTGGAAGAAATGGATATCCTTTGGAATGAAGCCAAAAAAATGGAGAAAGAGCAATGATACTCTGCATCACGGAGAAACCAAGCGTAGGTAGGGACATAGCACGCATAATAGGAGCCAAAAGTTCCAAAGGAGGCTATTATGAAGGTAATGGTTATTGCGTGACATGGACTTTCGGACATCTGTGTACTTTAAAAGAACCTGCCGATTACACTGATATGTGGAGACGATGGTCGCTGTCGTCTCTTCCTATGATTCCTCCTAAATTTGGTATTAAGCTTATTGACCAGGAAAGTATAAAAAAGCAATTTGAAACCATAAAGACCCTCATATCTCAAGCAGACGAAGTGATCAACTGCGGTGATGCCGGGCAGGAAGGAGAGGTGATTCAAAGATGGGTGATGCAGAAAGCCGAGTGCAACAAACCGGTGAAACGGCTATGGATATCCTCCCTTACCGATGAATCGATAAGGGAAGGGTTTCAGCATCTCAGGGAACATAAGGATCTCGAACCACTTTATACAGCAGGACTCTGCCGTGCCATCGGCGACTGGATTTTAGGAATAAACGCCACACGTCTTTATACTTTGAAATATTCACGCGACAGGCAGATTCTATCCGTTGGAAGAGTGCAGACCCCGACTCTGGCATTAGTTGTCAACCGACAGAATGAAATAGAGAATTTCGTTCCCAAAGACAGTTGGGAACTTAAGACCATATATCGTGACACTCTCTTCACCTCATCGCTAAAAGGTTTTGAATCAGAAGAAGCCGGCAAAAAAGCCATTGAGGAAGTCAAGGATTTTCCAATGGTGATTTCTGATGTATCCAAAAAGAAAGGGAAAGAGGCGCCTCCACGTCTTTTTGACCTTACATCGCTTCAGGTGGAGTGTAACCGCAAATTCAGCATGGGAGCTGAACAGACTCTGAGAACAATTCAAAGCCTTTATGAGAAAAAACTCACCACTTATCCTCGTGTGGACACTACGTATCTTACAGATGATGTCTATCCCAAATGCAAGCATATCCTTAACAGCCTAAAGGATTATTCCGAGCTCCTCCAACCGCTTAGGGGAGAAAGACTAAGGAAAAGCAAGAAGGTATTTGATAATTCCAAAGTGACCGATCATCACGCTATCATCCCCACTGGACAGCCACTCCCACAAGGGCTAAGTAAAGATGAAATGAATGTATTCAATACCATTGCCTTACGATTCATAGCAGCCTTTTATCCTGATTGTTCTTTCGAACAGACCACAGTAAAGGGGAAAGTCGGAAAAATAGATTTCAAAGCTACCGGAAAAACCATTACAGATGCCGGCTGGAAAGCGGTGTATTCTAAAAAGCAAGAGGCCTACAAGGAAGAGGTTGAGGAGAAGAACCAGGAGGATGAGAATGTGAGTATGCCGGTATTCACTCCAGGGGAGTCGGGTCCGCATAAGCCACGACTGGTGAAAAAGACCACACAGCCTCCTAAATATTACACAGAGGGAACCCTTCTGAAAGCAATGGAGACTGCAGGATCAATGGTTGAAGATGAGGATCTCAGGGAATCACTCAAAGCCAACGGTATAGGACGACCATCCACAAGAGCAGCGATCATTGAGATTTTATACAAGAGGGGCTATATAAAAAAGGAAAGAAAATCTCTTAGGGCCACCCAAGCCGGAATTGATCTTATTTCCATGATAAATGAAGAGCTACTTAAGAGCGCCAAGCTCACAGGTATATGGGAAGGACGACTTCGCCAGATTGAACATGGCAGTTACAGTGCAGCTGAATTTATCGCACAACTCAAGCAGCTGATCTCGGAGATCACTGTTAACGTGCTTAAGGATAATTCCAACCGAATGATTCAGGCAGAATCTCCGCAACTGAAAAAGAAGAAATAGGATTAACCAAGACTTTTATGGACATTCAATATCTAATAGTATTCCTTATTCTCGCAGCAGCAGTAGGATGGATAGCTTATAAACTTCTCTTCAAGAAGGAAAATAATTCCGGAGGAGGTTGCTTCGGATGCGCGCTTTCAGAGAAATGCTCACCTTCCCATAAAAAGGAGAGGAAAAAGAAGGATTGCAGGGAATAAAATGAATATCAAGCTGATCAATAAATATAAAATGCCCGGTGAACGACAGATCGCTCACCGGGTCTTTTTTGAATGTGCCACCAACTGAAACGAATTGACAATATTTTGCCATGCGATGTAGGCAGCGGGAGCCACTGAGGCGATGGGATTCATATAAGCCATAGCCATCCACACTGCAAGGACTGTGTTTTTCTGTCCTAAACTTTGGCCTCCCGAAACAGCATCTCCATTCCGGCTGCCTATCCTTCTGCCGATAACAAACTGAAGTAGGCATACCACCAAAGCTCCGGCAATTAAAGCCACGATAGACCACACTTCCGATGGAATCCAATGATTTATGGTGAAACTCACGCAACTACCTACAATGATAAAGAGGGATACAGCCCACATATAGAAGGAAATCTGTTGGTGATCTTTTATAACGGAATGTACCTTCGGAAAAATATACCTGAGAGCCATTGCCACAATCAGAGGCAGTATTAGCAGAGGAAAAACTTTCGAACCAATCAATGCCGCCGACTGTAAGAATGAGATTTCACCGGCATCCCCTATTTCTGCAAGAACAAACGGCCCTATCACGGCCACAAGAGCATTGCACAAAAGTGAATATGTGGCTACAAAAGAAATACTCCCGCCCAACATGGATGTTATGACAGGAGCTGCAGTTGCAGTGGGAATGAATACGCATATAAAAACCCCCTCCGCAACCTTATGGCTTAACGGCAATAATAAAAAATATACAGTAGCCGATAAAAACATCTGCACAGTAAGTAGCACCAGGTGAAAACGTTTAGGTTTAAAATCCCGGAAATCCAGCTTGCAATATGTGATGAGGAGCATGATAAAAATGAGATATGGGGAAAGAAAAGTAAGATATCCCATCCATTTATAAAACACTGCCCCTCCAATCATGGCAAGGGGCAACATCATATTTTTTATTTGTTGTCGTCTGATTATTAGATGCATAAGACGGTTTTATTTTCAAATTATTCAAGTATATCCTCAATAATTTTCTCAACACATTCAAAAGTTTTTTTAGGCGCGTCCGACCAGAAATTCTCGTACTGAGATATATTATCGCCTTCTCCGGGGGTATCACTCATAACCCTAATGATGAGTACCGGAACTCCACACATCCGGCAGGTATGAGCTATTGCCGCGGATTCCATATCCACCGCCAGCACATCAGGAAAAGCATTTCGGATTTCTTCAACCTCACCGGCAGTATGAATGAAACGATCACCGCTGCATATCAAACCGAAAACACACTCCATACCTGCCTCCTTGCATTTATTCATTATCTTCCGATCCGGAACGAAGAAACGTGGGTACCCATCTGCAGTCCCTGTTTCCGTGCCCGGTCCACACCAGACATCGTGATATGCAATTCGGTCGGCCACCAGAACGTCTCCGATTCTTATTTTTGAGGATGCACCACCTGCAACCCCGGAATTTATCACTAAATCCGGATTAATTTCCCGTATCACCCGGTATGTATTTAGCGCGGCATTAACCTTACCGATTCCACATTTTCCGGCAACTACTTCTTTTTCACCAATCTTTCCCTTATAGTAGATGGATCCATCGATGTCCATCTTTTCGTGCTTAGGCATCAACGACAAGAGCAACTGAAGCTCCTTGTCCATAGCTGCAAGAATCGCTACAAGCATATTTTAGAAGATTTTTATAGAATTATTCGGCAAAATTAGCTAAATTTGGGTCGATAACCAATAAAACGACCCACAAAAGTGAAAACAATAAAAATATGGAATGATTCGCCATCCGATCGCCAGCTTCAAGAGATAGCCTCTGAGCTTGAGTCGGGACGGATAATGCTTTTCCCTACAGATACACTTTATGCCATAGGATGCGATGCGCTCAACACCAAAGCCATCGACAGGATATGCCGTCTTAAAGGAATTAATCCGGAAAAATCCAATCTCTCGATAATATGCAGCGACATCTCTATGGCAGCTGAATATTGCCGGATAGAGAATTTCGGATTCCGTCTTCTCCGCGACTATACTCCGGGGCCTTTCACTTTCCTTTTCCGTGCCTCCTCCACCCTCCCCAAGGCTTTCAAAGGTCGAAAAGTGGTTGGAATCCGCATCCCTGCCTGTGAGACCGACAGAGCCATAGTGAAAGAGCTTGGTCATCCCGTTCTCACAACATCTATTGAATATGATGATGAGGACTACGCAATAAATCCCGGTCTCATAGCAGAAGCATATTCCGACAAAGTGGATTTAATAATCGAGGGAGAAGATGGAGACACCGAGCCCTCCACAATTGTGGACTGCACAGGAAGCGAACCGGAAATAGTGCGTCAAGGAAAAGGCTTTTTATAAAAATCATTTAAAAAACCATAAATATGGTTTGAATTGAAGAAATATTTCCTTATATTTGCATTATGTAATAAAAAGGGTTTTCGGTGTTCTTTCGTCAAAGAAATACAGACCCTTCTGGAGAGTATTTTAATTTGGCATTAAAGATTAAAACACTTTCCCGGATGATAGAAATAATATAACCGTAAAATTAATAAAAAGCAGAAAGTTATGTCTAAAGTAACAGTTGTAGGTGCCGGCAACGTAGGCGCTACCGCAGCAAATGTAATGGCTCTCCGCGAGGTGGCGGATGAAGTAGTAATGATTGATATCAAGGAAGGTGTATCCGAAGGTAAAGCCATGGATATGATGCAGACTGCCAATCTCCTTGACATGAATACCCGTATTTCCGGTGTGACCAACGACTACGCAGCCACTGCAGGAAGTGATGTAGTGGTTATCACTTCCGGTATTCCCCGCAAGCCCGGTATGACTCGTGAAGAGCTTATCGGCGTGAACGCAGGAATCGTGAAGCAGGTTACAGAAAGTGTTCTTAAATATAGCCCCGAGGCTGTGATCGTATGTGTTTCCAATCCTATGGACACTATGACTTATCTTATCCACAAGGTATCCGGACTTCCCAAGAACCGTATCATCGGCATGGGTGGTGCTCTCGACAGCAGCCGCTTCAAATATTATCTTAGCAAAGCTCTCAATGCTAACCCCAATGAGATCGAAGGCTTCGTGATCGGTGGTCATGGTGACACTACTATGATTCCTATGAAGCGTTTCGCAACACTCCGTGGTATTCCCGTGAAGAACTTCCTCTCTGATGAGGAGCTTGACAAGGTGGCAGCCGATACTATGGTAGGTGGTGCTACTCTCACCAAACTTCTCGGCACATCAGCATGGTATGCACCCGGAGCTGCAACAGCAGAGGTGGTTGAGGCTGTGATTCATGATCAGGATGCCATCATTCCCTGTTCTGCCCTTCTTGATGGCGAATATGGCGAGAAAGATCTTTGCATCGGTGTTCCCTGTGTACTCGGGAAAGGTGGTATCAAAAAGATTCTTGAAATTGAACTTAACGAAGAAGAGAAAGAGCTCTTCAAGAAGAGCGCTGAGGCTGTGCATAAGACAAATGCAGCTCTCCCCTGCTAAGATTTAATATCAAAAAAATAATAGAAGAGCGACTCCAGGTGAGCCGCTCTTCTTTTTTACATTCGACTTCATTTTAAATGAAATCAATATACTGATTTCAGGATGCTAAACCGGTCAATATAAACACGACAAAGAAAGCAATCACTGCAAGCACTCCGAATATAAGAGCGAAGCGATCCAATGTGCGTGAAGCCTCTTTACTCATCTTCTCCACATACAAAGCAGCGATATGACTGAATACCATCATGAATATGAAAAATATATCGATCAGTTGCCACCACTCATTTTTTATTCCCGGCAAAGCCATTGAAAGCACGAGGACAATAATACATAAAACCAATGCAATCCATGCTACTGCTTTAGACTTAGCTAACTTATTCATCTTATTATACTTAGTTCGTTAGATATATTAAATGGATCCAATTCTCACCGGTATAGTTTAAAGCCATATACTTTTCCGGTCTCACCAAGGACAAAACCAACATAAAATCCCGGATTCAATGACGAAATATCAAGATTAGCCACCGATAATCCTTTATAATAGTGTTCTGCAGCTCTTGACCCATCCATTCCATATACGCGAAGCAGACGGATATCCTCCGGAAAAGATATTTTGAAATGTGCGCCTCCAAGGGGAGTAACCACCGGACGGGTAGGAGAAAGCATTTCCTCAAGTTGAATCTCCCTTGCTCTATTCTCTTTCTTTACTTCGGAAACAAAGTTCTCGTAAAATGAAAATGGAATATATTCTTCATTTTCTTCGATAAGAGCATCATCTAAGGAAATCGGACGATAAAGATCGGGATCATAGATTTCAAATTCAACGGCACCGGGCATTGCAATCCATCCGTTACGACGGTCGATTGCTTCTATACGATCCTTTCTCGCTTCCGAAAGATTATTATATTCCGAAGTATTGTAAGGATTAGTGATTGTTTTCGAAATATATCCGGGAAGATTCTGCCAGGCATGAAGCGCCGATGTAGGCACACGGCTGTCATATCGGATCAGCTCGATTTCATGGGCATATTGGCTGAGCAGATTATTTTCCTCCTCTCCCAACTTTTCACGTCCAAAATTTTCGTTCATGCTATACGCGAGAATGGGATAAGCTTTATTCTCCGCTGAAATAATCACAAATCCACCCTTGGGAGAATTATATACATAAAAGGGAGAAAAGAGGCGATCGGTAGTAAGTTGGCGTCCATTCCAAACCAACTTGGCCGGTGCGGTCACCTCCCCGTAAAGGCTGTTGAAGAAAAGTTGGGCCACTCTCATAGCCTCCTTTTGCGAAACAGTCTCCGCCATCATCGTGTGGCCTGATAAGCACAATATTACGACAATTAATATTGTAAATAATTTCTTAAAGATCATTTTAATATCCATAGGTTCTTTCTCTTATAACGCTCCGGGAACATAGAAATTTCATTTTCCATAAAGTTGTTTATGTAACTTCTACTATAGGCTCATCTCTTTTAACAATTCAGAATTACTAATAAGAGATTCAATCGGCGAATCCAACTTTACTCGACCTTCTTCCAAAACGACTGCCCTATGGCAGATTTTTGCTGCAAGATCAAGATCATGAGTGGCAAGAATTATTGTATGTTCATATTTATTTAGAATCTCAATCAAATTTTTTCTGGCCTTTCCATCAAGATTCGCGCTTGGCTCGTCGAGAAGCAGAATATCAGGCTCCATAGAAAGGACAGAAGCGATGGCAGCACTTCTTCTTTGTCCACCGGAAAGTTGGTAGGATGCTTTTTCACCCATATTTTTTAATCCAACTAAGGTCAAGGCATTTTCAGCGCGACGCATCACTTCCTCTTCCGGCAATTGCATATTGCGTGGCCCAAAAGCCACATCATCATAGATTGTCGGCATAAAAAGCATATCCTCTGGATCTTGAAACACAAAACCGACACTGCGTCTTATCATGGAAGCTGTTTTCTCAGTCACCGGCACATCTCCAACATTAACCTCTCCGGAGGTGGGATAGAAAAGTGCATCAGTAAGGAGCATGAGGGTGGATTTTCCTGAACCATTAAGACCTAACAAGGCCACTCGTTCTCCATGTTTAATCTCTAAACTGACCCCTCGCAAGGCCTCGGTGCCGTCGTTGTAACGATAATGCACATCAGTATATCTAACAAAATGATGACTCATCTAATTTCTGATTAACGCTTTAAAATAATATGAAAAGTCCACAAATCTCAACAGGACAATGACGATGATCCATCCAAAAAATGTGATCCATGCTTTCTTATCCCAGCCCTTGATACTTACCAAAGGGAAAACTCCCGAAAATCCTCTTGCCTTCATCGCTCTATGGATTCGTATGGAACGTTGTGTGCTTCTTATAAGGAGCTGTCCTATAAATCTTCCCCACATCCCCAAAGGATATGACTTCCTCCCATATCCTCTTGAATCTCTTGCCCTTTTCATATTTATTGCTTCCTCCATTATCACGAATAGATAACGATATGTAAGCAGAAGCTGTGTGCATAAAACTTTCGGGAATCCAAGACGCATCATAAGGTTGAAAACGCCTAAAAAACCTGTGAGTGTCACCATTATCACAACAGCCTGCAAGGCAAGGACACCACGCAGAAGAATGGATATAAAACTCACCCATCCACGGCTTATTAATAACCCATTAATCCGGAATGCCTCAGTGTGATCCAAAATAGGATTGAACATTCCGATAATAGCCAATAACGGTAGAATCCATAAGGATCTGTATAATATTCTACTATATCCGATTCCATACACTTCCGATGCAATAATAGGATATGCCGCGAGCCAAATAAGCTTCTGGGGCGCGTAAAGAGGCACACTCAAAACAGCCACAAGATAGAGAAAAGTGATTACAAGAATCGAGGGTGAAACATCTGTACCACCATCTTTTTCCATAGCAATTAAAGCCATATAGATTTTCTCTATCTTGGATGCCATCAATCATTCTTTTTCTCTGATGAAGAATATGCCACACGCCGCTTCCGGAAAATTATGGCACAAATGCCCCAAAGGGCTACCATGACTATCAAACCTCCTACTATTCCGGCGAAAGTGGAGTCATAATCCGGCATGAAGGCAGTGGAAGGTATTGAGGCGACTCCCAATTCTGTATCTCCGGTAATCTTTCCAATCGACCATTCAAGACCGTCAGGATTTTCAGAGGCTATCCATGTGAATCCAATTGCCATTATTATAGCTATTACAACAAATGCCCAAATCACGTTCTTCCATCTTCTGCCATTTATTTTCCTGTCAGTTTTATCCACGAAATAGTTGAACAGCATATCGGGATTATAGGATTCTACAAAAGTAAGAACCACGGCTGTAGCTACACCCTCACATATTCCAATGACAAGATGAATTGACGACATCAACCCGAGAAAATTTCCAAACGGAAGAGCTGTCACTCCCGACAATTCTGTTTCAAGGCTCACCAAGAGAGCTCCTAACTCAAGCCCGATAACGGATGCTGTAACAGATCCGACCCATATTCTCCATTTTGCATGGCCTCGTCCTCCGCTATATATCCTTTTATAAATCAAAGGAGCCGCTACAAGGCAACTCATGGCAGCCATATTAATTATATTACATCCCAGAGCCAACATTCCCCCGTCTGCAAAAATCAGACATTGAATAATAAGGACCGAACACAGAGTGATAAATGCCGCCCAGGGTCCTACCAAAGCATACAGGAGCACACCTCCTATTATATGCCCGCTCGATCCGGTACCGGGAATAGTGAAATTAATCATCTGAGCGGCAAATACAAATGCCCCTAACACTCCCATAAGAGGGACTATGTCATCTCTTTTTATTTCTTTGACTTTATGAGAGGCTACTGCTATCAAACCTACAGCCGCCACTCCGGCCACTCCGGCCACCGCCGGTGAGACCAGTGCATCTGCCATGTGCATATTATAGCGTTTTAAAAGGTATTTTAAAATGTTAACAAGTATAAATGCTCTTTGTTTAGAAAGATTATAAATAAGCTACTATAAAAGAAAAAAGGATGTGTGATAATTTTATTTTCACACATCCCCGTATTAGCTTATGGAATGATCCCTATTAGGATTGAATCCTCAAAATAATGATGGTTAATCAATATCCTTTCCGTGCTCAAGAAGAAGAGTCATCGACGGACGATCGCAGATCTCAGCAGGACCGAAATACTGGATCGGGCCAGGATACTGATAGAGAGTATTGAGAGCCAAAGTCTCGCGTCTTGAAGCGAACTTGAGGTAAGGGCGACCATTAAGGTTAACAAGAGCCTTTTGAATCACAGGCTTGAGTTCGCCGTTACGACGCTCCATATTCATCATCATTGTGATAGGAATACCTCCGCAGATCCAGTTTTCAGTATGGTCAGTGAGGTTTCTCACACTCGACATATAACCGGTGAGGCCAGAATTAATAAGCATTGCGGCATTATAACCAAGGGCGTAAGTATAGTCTGCATCGAAGTTGGTCGGATCTGCACAACGACCTTCATATCCAAAGAAATGATGTTGGGCAGCAAATTTACCGCTGTACTGACCTTCTTCCCTCATTTCCTCAAGACGCCGTGCTACCATTTCACTGAGAAGGCTCTCGGTCTCAATGAGCGATACCTGCACGTTACCGTGGCTATCACGGTCAAGACTTAGCTGTAGAGCGATATGTTTGGGAAGTGATTTGTAAAGATCGGCATTTGCACCTGTAAGATGAGAATGAATAACCTTGAGTTTCTCCTCCTCTTCCTTACCATCGAGCTCTGAAGCATAATCCACAAGAACTTCGTTAAGGTCGGCGATAAGCGACTTCATTGAAGGGATAAACTCGATAAGACCCTCGGGGATGAGGACAGTACCAAAGTTCCATCCCATCTTGGCACGCTCCGCGATAACATAACAAATATAGTTTACGATGTTGTCAAGAGTCATGCGTTTAGCAAGAATTTCTTCAGAGATAAGACAGATATTGGGCTGAGTCTCCAATGCACACTCGAGGGCGATATGTGATGCTGAGCGTCCCATTAGCTTGATGAAGTGATAGTACTTCTTTGCCGAGTTACAGTCGCGCTGTATATTACCGATCACCTCACTATAAACCTTGCATGCAGTATCAAATCCAAAAGAAGTCTCGATCCATTTGTTCTTGAGGTCACCATCAATGGTCTTGGGGACTCCGATCACCTGCACGTTTGCACCGATATTCTTATAATACTCGGCAAGAACAGCAGCATTTGTGTTGGAGTCATCACCACCGATAATCACAAGAGCTTTGATATTAAGCTCCTTAAGAACTTTCAAACCTTTGTCGAATTGCTCGGGATACTCAAGCTTTGTACGACCCGAACCAATGATGTCAAAACCACCGGTATTGCGGAAATCCTTGATATAACCGGCAGTAAGCTCCATATACTGATGATCGATGAAACCGGAAGGACCCATAAGGAAACCATAAAGACGGTTCTCCTTATTAAGCTTCTTCAAACCATCGAAGATACCGCTCACCACATTGTGGCCGCCGGGAGCCTGACCACCGGAAAGGATAATACCTACATTGAAGGGCTCCTCAACACGAGTGGGGTTCTCATCATTCTCAAACTCCACGATAGGAAGACCGTAAGTGTGGGGAAAGAGTTGTTTCACCTCCTCCTGATTGGCAACCGATTGGGTCGGCTCACCGAATTTCACTTTCACAGAGCCCTGAAGATCTTTGGGCAATTTTGGCTGATAGTCAGCTCTCACTCTTTGAAGTGCGCTTTTTTTCATGATTCGTATGTTGTCTTTTTACCTTAATTATCTTAATATTTCGGCCTAAACCGAAACTATTCTATAAAAAGCCGGTTTATTCAATTCAGACTGCAAATATAGCGAATTTTAAGGAGATTCTTATTCTTCAAACTATTTAAATTTGCATTTTTAACAAATATTGCGCCCTATGGCAAAATTATTGTGAATTTTTCCCTGATATTGTTTTTGCTGTTTCGGAATTATGATGTCGGGCAATTGTCTTTCTAAGCCAGGTCGGCACCATCACCGCTCCTATCAGAAGATAGAGATAATAGGATATAAGACGCCAGAATATCGCAAGCACTAAGGCTATGCCTGCCGATGTCACCATATCACCATAATATTCCGAGAATAACCATTCGCTGAGCCCGGCTCCCCCGGGAGTGGGACTGACCATAAGGACAACCCAGATCACAAACTGACGGGCAAAAATTATCCATTGGTAACGGTCGTCGGCAGGAATGAAACCGAAGAAAAGCACATTTACGACGAGATATCTTGATGTCCATGCCAATGCCGTTCCCCAAAACACTTCGAGCCAGAACCGAAATGGCTTTTTTCGCAACTCCACAGATGTGGCTACCATATTATCTCCTAACCCGGAGATTGATTTTTCCCATTTTCTGAGCCATCGCCATTTTGAAATTTTATCAAGGGTCTTTTTAATCCATGCCGGTTTCCAGATTATACCGGTGAAAAGGAGAAAAGTCCACACTGTTATGAGCAGATAGACAGTCCAGAAAGTGTATTTGATACCATGTGAAAAATCTGTTCCTGTGGACGCGAAGATATCTGCAGAGGAGGTGAAGAGTACTATAAAAGGACATGCAATGACAAAAAAGAGTTCATCCATGAAAAGAGTGGTAAGCATCAAGGTTGTTGCTCTTCCCATCTCAATTCCCTGGGTATTGAGAAAAACCATTCCCAATGAGCTTCCTCCTACAGCAGAAGGAGTGACACAATTAGTGAATTCGCACAACATATCGACCTTCCAAGCCTGAGTCCATGTGAGCTGACGGTCGGTCAACGCCCGGAAGCGCCATGTAAGCCCGAAGTCTCTGCCAAACATGCATAGGAAACCAAGAATAATGCATAACACTCCTCTGACATCGAAATGCATGGATCGCCAAACCATCGAGAAATCTTCCTGTCGGGCATCATGCCAAAACATATATGCCACAACCCCCAATCCTATCAGTACAGGAAGGGCGACTTTCCAAAGCGAGAAAGTCTTTTTTCCGGATTTATTTGCCGCAGTGCTCTCCGCCATGTCTTGTCCCATTTTTATTTCTTATAATTTACCATTATCCTCTTATAATTCTCCGACACCTCATCCACAACGTCCTCCCAGCTTCTCACCAATGACTCCCTTGCTCCCGCGGCAACCCGTCTTAGCTTATCCCTGTCATCTGCCAAATTTTTCACCAGGTCGGAAAATTCACCCGGATTTTTATTCACAAGAAAACCATTCTTTTCATCGCTAATAACCTCGGCGGCAGTGGAACCTTTGAGCAAAACTGATGGAGTGCCCATAGCGGCTGCCTCCCTGACAACCAATGGTGCATTATCATAAAAAGATGGAAAAAGAAATAGATCAGAAGCTGCATAGTATGCGGCCAGAGCTTCCCTTTCGTTCACAACTCCATGAAGCTTTACCTTATCCTTCAAATTCGATTCATATATCCTTTGCTTCATTTCATCGAATGCATAGCCCGTGCCTATAAAATTCATTCTGAACTTTACATTTCCGTTCATCTCTTCAAGAGAATCGAGTATAGTGTCAACCCCTTTTTCCTTTATATGCTGCCCCACAAAAAGCAAAGCCATCTCATCTTCAGAGATTCCTAATGATTTTTTTGCCTTACTTTTATAGTCGAATAAATCTCCCTCCACTATGGAAGCGAAGTCGTTGCCGTTTTCCATCACTCGCAACTTCCCTTTATATCCATATTCTCTCACTGTTTCCTCCACATAAGCCTGAGGAATCCATACTTCATCGCAGGCATTAAAAAAATCGAGGATTCGTTTCATGATAATCGGCACACACCAGGGGGCATGTCGAAAAGAATGTTCGAGATCCTGACGATACTTGGAATGAAAAGTGCCGATAAGTGGGATATTTTGTTTTTTCTTCACATACACTGCCAGACGGCCTGACGAGAAAGGACAATGTGAATGGAGAATCTTGAAATTTTTCTTTCGCAATCTTCTCCATATAAAAGGATCCAACTTTGGATAGCCATACCGGTAGGGCTTTCTATTCCATATAGGAAGAGAGAAATACCTCATCACCTCATAAGGATACGAACGACTCTCCGGATTCCAAGGAGTGACAACGCAGGGCAGCATATCTTTCTTAGTGAACCAATGCGCGTAATTCTGCACGGTTAAAGTCACTCCATCAAGAATTGGAGGGAAACTATCGTTAAATATCCCATAAAGTCCCTCATCGGCTGATGAATTGTATATAGTGTCCTTTTCAATCATGTTGCAAAGTTATCTAATTCGCGATTGGTAACCAAAATTTATAACGCCAATTTGTTGATAATTGTTAAATTCTTTCCTTATTTGTCAAAAAAATCACACAAAGCTTGCATAATTAAAAAAAAACTTATAACTTTGCACTCGTAAAACAAAAGGTTCCATGTCCGAGTGGTTAGGTACCGGTCTGCAAAACCGTTCACACCAGTTCGAATCTGGTTGGAACCTCCTATGAGAGTCCGCGAATTGCGGACTCTTTTATATTTTTCTGATAGTCAGCATTTTATTCTTACGTTACTTTGACTCGTAAAAAAAATAAAAAAGTGGACAATGTCCACTTTTTTATTTTTTCGTCTTCTCGTATCTCTTGTAAATCTCCACTCCCAATCTCTTGGCCTTCTTAATATCGTCCGGGTTATTAGGATCTACTCCATATTTGGATAATGGCGGAACCACTACTTCCGTGCCGGGCTTTATCCGGTCGGGATGTCCGAGAAAACTTTTATTCTCTTCGTAGATATAAGGCCAAAGATTGTAATTACCATAATGACTCTGAGCCATGGTCGTGAGGAATCTTCGATCTCCTATCACATCTTTCACTCCCTTTTCTGAAGGACGGTCGGAGGGATCTGTGGCGGGCGCTTCTTCTTTTATCTCTTTTTTCTCATTAGCTGCATCATTCGAATCCGCATCAGATGGGGCTTCTTCATTGGAACTCGGATCCAAAAAGGAAATCGATTCATCGGCCGAATCCAAACCATCTACATTTTCAGCCTCTCCAATAGTATCTGTTACTGGAATTTCTACGGCATTTTTCTCCACTTCCTTTTCTTCCGCTTTTCTTATATAGTAGAAATAAAAAATCATCCCTATTATCAAGGCAAACAGAAGACCGACGATAAACCCAAAGACAAACTTTCCGCTGCTACTTTTTTTCCTCTTTTCTAATATGGAAGCTTCTTCTATGGGAGTAGCTGCTGTGAGAGCTTCTGCTGTGGGAGCTTCTCCTATAGGAGCTTCTGCCGTGGGAGTTTCTGCTGAAGGAGCCTCTGTTGGGGAAACTTCTGCCATGGGAGCTTCCTTTGTGGAATCCGGTATAGAATCCGAATCCAGATTAGATAATTCTTCTTTTTTCTCTTCTTTTACCGGTGTTTTCTCAAAGTCTTCATTTTTTACTGGTGAGTTTTCATTTCCCTGCTTTTTATCAGGATCGCTTTCTCTATTTTTCTCTTTTTCCGGAGAGTCTTTCTCTTCCTGTATTCGCTTGGCAGAATTTTCGAGAACATAATCTTTTTCTGAAGAATCAATAGATGTAACGCTTTTGGTATCAGAAGGAATAGCCCCTTCAATTTCAGCAACGGCGTCGGGATGCAGCTCCACGGATTCAAACATGCTGAAAGGAGCATTTATCACTTCCGCAATTTCTTTTGAAGGAAGAAAAACAATGCGTTTGTGACCTGGAATTATAATTTCATCGCCATTGGAAATATTGATGCTTTTACGCATATCCACATCAAGTATCTTGAACGTTCCAAAAGCTTTTATCTTTACAGTTTCACCGGCACATAGAGTTTCAGAGATAAGCTTGAAAAATTCCTTAAGAAATTCCTCACTTTTCTCTTTGGTAAGTCCTGATTTTAGCGCCAAAAGGGCTACCAGGGCAGGCATTGTTATTTTATTATTCATCTTTTCAAAGGATAAATTCTATTTAATCTCATTTCTCAACAGAGTGGAAGGACGAAAGCTTAATGTCAATTTGGGAGGCACAAGCAATTTGTTGCCGGTGGCCGGATGAAGCACAACTCTTTCCATTTTTTTCTTCGGTTCGAAAGATCCGAACGAAGGTACCACCACACAATCCTCCTCTGCAACAACCTCGGCAATCACCTCAGCCAAATCCCCGGTAATCTTCGCCGCTCGTTCGCGATCAAGACCTGTGCGTTCGGCAAGCAACTCTATAAATCTTTTATTATCCATTTTATTTACTCCGATATTGTGAATCTCTTTTTGAGACATTACTCCCCAAATATGGAGAATTAATGAAGCTTTTTAAACTTCAATGTCAAGAACTGCAAATTTACATCTTTTTTTTTAAACACGGAGTCCATTCAATAAAATTTCTCAATGTATGAAGATAGGATTGGGCCTGATTCGCAAGTCACAACAGCCTACGAATGAATATAAGATAAAAAATGTATAATTTGAATCAAAAATATAGATTTCTTATTTTGAGAAATGAGATAGATTTGATAAATTTGCAGTAGGAAAATATAATCTAAAATCTAAATTAAAATATCATGGAACTTCCATTTGCAGAATCTTGGAAAATCAAGATGATCGAACCTCTTCGTCAGAGCTCTCGCGAAGAGAGAGAGGAATGGCTCAAAAAAGCCCATTACAATGTATTCCAGCTTCGTGCCGATCAGGTGTATATAGACCTTCTGACCGATTCGGGTACAGGCGCCATGAGCGATCGTCAGTGGGCAGCACTAATGATGGGCGATGAATCTTATGCCGGTGCACGTTCCTTCTTCGAACTTAAGGATACCATCACCCGCATTACAGGGTTCGAATTTGTTATTCCCACTCATCAGGGACGTGCAGCGGAAAATGTACTTTTCTCCGCACTCGTAAAGGCCGGTGACATTGTTCCGGGCAATTCACACTTTGATACAACCAAAGGACATATCGAGGCACGCAAGGCTTTTGCCGTTGATTGCACTGTGGATGAGGCAAAGGACACCCAACTTGAAGCTCCGTTCAAAGGCAACGTTGATCCCAAGAAGCTGGAGAAAGTTCTTGAGGAACATGCGGATAAAGTTCCTTTCATCATTGTCACAATCACCAATAATACAGCAGGTGGTCAGCCTGTATCAATGAAGAATTTGCGTGAAGTTCGCGAGATTGCCGACAGATTCGGTAAAAGAGTGATTTTCGACTCCGCCCGTTTCGCAGAGAATGCCTACTTCATCAAAACTCGTGAAGAGGGTTATGCCGACCGATCGATAAAAGAGATATGCCGCGAGATGTTTGCTCTTGCTGACGGTATGACCATGTCGGCCAAGAAAGATGGTCTTGTAAATATGGGAGGATTTATCGCCACCCGTTGGGAAGACTGGTATGAGGCAGCCAAAGCCTACTGTATTCCTTTTGAAGGATATCTCACCTATGGAGGTATGAATGGCCGCGATATGGCTGCTTTGGCTGTAGGTCTTGAAGAAAACACTGAATTCGACATGCTTCGCACACGTATTCATCAGGTAGAATTCCTCGCCTCTTTACTGGATGAATATGGTATCCCCTATCAGCGCCCTGCCGGGGGACACGCTATCTTTATCGATGCCAGCCTTGTGCTCACCAAGATTCCTAAAGAGGAGTTCCCGGCACAGACACTTACCATCGAACTTTATCGAGAAGCCGGAATCCGTGGATGCGAGATAGGATACATTCTTGCCGACCGTGATCCCGTGACCCGCGAGAACCGTTTCGGAGGACTCGACTTCGTGCGCTTGGCTATCCCGCGTCGCACCTACACCGACAATCACATGCGCGTAATTGCCGCTGCTCTTAAAAATGTGTATGACCGTCGCGATGAAATCACTCGCGGTGTGAAAATTGTATGGGAAGCAGAACTGATGCGCCATTTCACTGTTAAGCTCGCTCCTGCTGATTAATAATTACTTAATTCAATCCTATCGTGCGCCCTTGACACTCAATGAGTTTCAAGGGCGCGTTGTTTATGACAGTTTCCCGGTAACATTATCAATACTGTGATAATGCTTTGTTTCAAAACTTCTTGTTATTAATTTTTAGCTTGTTATATAATGTTTTATAAAATATTACTAAATTTGTATTATGAATGATACTTCGGGATTTGACATAACAGGAATTGAATTCTCTGATTCGGGCTACCATATTTTGCGATTGGTACATGAATCTGAGACCGGATTCTGTCGTATTCTTGAAGTGAAGCATAACGGGCGACTTTATATTGCCAAAAGTCTGAAACCGGAATATCGTAACAGCACGGTGCATCTCGAATTTCTCAAGAGGGAATATGAGATTATTTCCACTCTCTATCATCCTTCCATCATACAGGCATACGGGATTGAGACCATTCCGGGAGAAGGGCCTGCATTAATTCTGGAATATGCTCATGGAATAACCCTTCAATCTTATATCGATAGTAAGGAGATTACCACTGAGATTGCAAATGAGATACTTAAACAAATTTGCGATGCAGTGGATTACTGCCATAATCGCCAAATAATTCATCGCGACCTTAAACCATCTAATATAGTAGTTTATCCTACCGGCCCGATAATAAAGCTTATTGATTTTAATTTCAGCTATTCTCCATCTTTTACCGATCCTCCTTTACCCGGCGGAACGAAGGGTTTCAGTGCACCGGAACAATTTCACTCCGGATCTGATGCCATTCCTGCGGCAGATATATGGTCAATCGGTAAAATCATGCAAGCGATGCTTCCTGATGCCAAAGGGAATTGGAGAAGAGTTGCCGATCAATGCATGAATACCACGCCTGAACTTCGGCCTGTTTCGGCAAAACAGATTCCTGAATTATTAAAAAAAAGAGGTATTCCCAAAAGGCTATCGACTATTTCTATAATAGCCTCATTAGTTCTAATAGTCGGTTTTCTATTCCTTATTTTTTCCGATCAACAAAACAAGGGAATCTCATATAATTCCTCATCCGATATTCAAACCTCTGCCAATTCTAATATTTCACGCTCAGAAAATAACAGAAATGAAGATTCTATTATTGATGTAACTCAAAAAAATCCAGACGACCATTATCAAAATTTAGAAGAGTTTAGTAATAAAGAAATTGGATCGACCCCTATAAATATCAAAAGTGAACAGAAAGATTCATTGAATAAGGTATCAAATACTAAAATCCCTGAGTCAATTATTGCAGAAGCTAAAAATCGTGCTGAAAAAGCGGCGGCAATAAGATTCAAGGAACAGATTAGTATTTTGGATACGGTCTCAAAAGCCACAAGCGCGGAGACAATATATTTAGCCAAGGTGGGACATTGGCGTTGGAAAGCAAAGCAGGATGTGGAAAAATGGATTAAAACTCTACATATATCAGAATCTGAAAAGACGAATCTTGCAGCTATTGTGAAAGATGTTGTGGGAGAATATGACAAGGCTCATCATAGTGAATTCAAGAAAGCAATGCATGATGCAGCTTTTTCTAAAGGGGTGATATGGGTTTTCAATACGCCTGAAACCCTAAGAAAACCTATTGGGAACAATGAGTATGAAAAAGAAGTGCTCGGAGAGGATGGAGTGTGGCATAAAGTCATAGAAAAGGGCTCTTCTAATGATTAAAAAATCGGCTTCACCCGGAAGGATAAAGCCGATTTTATTTGTAAGTCAGTGAGAGGTGCTTGCTTAATGCGCGTTCGAAGCAAAGATATATAAACTTCCTGTTATATGGAAATAAATCCAAGTTCGATAAGGTTCAATTTTACTTTAGTTAACACTCGGGAACAATTCTCGATTTTATTCCTAAGAATTAATCAACACTATAAAGGAGGCAATTAACATTTAAAGCTTTATTACTTTGATATATATTATCTTTAGTCAGCTTCACTACCATTGGTACAATCCATAATGTATAATCTGTAAAGGTAGGATTATATACTCTAAATGTTACTAAATAACTTCCTTCCTTTATAGGCAAGATATTTTTATACTCTAAATCAGAGGAGTCATATTCATGAATATTTATCTTATTTAAATCTTTGTTGGAACCCAAATATACCATCCCGATATATCTGCCAATAGACATACCGTAATTATCAACCCTAAAATTAGGATAGACATTGGCTATACTGAAATATTTATGATTATCAATACTTATGACCTCGTAATTATCTATATTTATTTTCAGATCCTTTATTTTTCCTTGATAAGTAAATCCTTCAGTATTATTATCCTCTTTATCCTCTTCATCCCCTTCATTTTCAAATCCATTACCGGTATTATCCCCGGGCTTCTCATTACCTGAGGGAAGTGTGATGCCCAATGAAGTGGCATAGAGGGCATAGTTAAGATTGTATTTTCCCGCTGCATATTCCTTCAACAAAAATTTCACTACCCATTGCACCGATTCACCGCTTACCGGATTAGCACTTGTCATTCTGACAATATAGCCCCCACCATTCACAACAGAAGCCTTAGTAGAAAACTTGTCGGAATGACCGTTATAACGATTCTCTGAAAACTTATCCAACGATGTAAACTCACCAATCAAAGCGATTTCAGGCTCCTTTTGGGTATAACCTGTAATAGGTTTAATGGAGATAGTTTCACCTGCTATTTGGAGAGAAAATAAGCTGTATAATTTCCCTTTTATGTTTACATCAAACTCCATCTCATCTTGAGCGTAAACTTCTTTAGCCGTCACTCCAATAAGATTCAATGTCTTACCCTCTAAATCTTCCTCTCCCTTTGAACATGAGAAAAAGCACATTGCAAGTAATAGGAAAAACCCTATTCCAAATAATTTTTTATTCATTGTTAAGAAATTTAGTTAGTACTTTCTTGTACAAAAATACAATTTCCCAAAATAAAACACAAGCAATTGTCAATTCACCTTGTTCATTTTCCCTGAAAGGATTTTCAGTTTGCCTTCAATATAATCAGGATCAATATGATAACCCCATGCTGATTTTTTAATCCCATGGAGTTATCATATTGAATGAGAACTATTTCTTAACCGTATAGAGACGGTAAGAGAATGTAATATTGTGGTTTCCGGTTTCTCTTACAAACAAGGCTATAACCCATTGAGTAAATTGATAAGTATATGTATCGTATTTCTCAAACTTTATAATATATCCACCATCCTTTATTACAGCCGACCGGTCAAAAGAAAATGCGGGAGAGGAATAATAATAATATGGTATCTCATTTATAGATCCTACCGAACCGACCGATGCAATAGAAGGAGTAGTGGTCTGCCCTGATGCATAGAAAGAATTCACACTTAAATTGGGATATTCATTTCTCATGGAGAATAGCGTGCCGGTAGCCGGAGTTCCGATTTTAACAGATTCTAAAGAGAAATGCGCATATTGACCATCAGGAAGAATTATATCTTTCCCTTCACCCTGTAGCACAAAATTCTTTGCCGGATCTTCTCCACCGGTATTTCCGCCGGGATTATCACCGTTTCCGCCGGTGTTACCTCCGGGATT
>CAMWUJ010000020.1 GCA_947177405.1 uncultured Porphyromonadaceae bacterium
AAGCCTGAGTGAAAGCTCAGGCTTTTTTTATTGATCTATCCTTATTGATCTCTTTGTTTGTATAATTTAGTAAATACAGCGAAGTTAAACCTTATGCCGCCGATGACCGTGTTGTATATTATTTATTCTTCCTTGAGATGATAAAAATTTTTTAGTTATATTCTTTTCCCTTTGCAATTATTTGCTTAAATTTGCATTATTGAATCTAATACACTAAAATCTTTACCTATGAATAAATTTTTACTTTCAATGGCATTTATTGCCGGTGCTTTCAGCTGGAGTAATGCCGAAACTGTGGTTTTGAAGTCTTCAGAGGCTTCTGATTTTGTCGGCACATTTAGTGAAGAGAAATTGAAAGATGACGGTTCCCTTCAGGAGGCTGCAAAATATCAGCCTATAAGTTCTTTAAAGATCAAAGGATACACGATCTCTTTCTCAAAAGCTGGTGGAGGTACAGAGCCTGCTTTCTATCTGGCTCCTTCTACTCAACCTGATACTGACCCTCAGATGCGTGTATATAAGAATAACACTATTTCTATTGCCGCTCCTAATGGGGAGTCAATAAGTAAGGTTACTTACGTGGTTAAAGGAAAGACCGATGGAGTTGAAATGAACGGTAGCTTCGCTGATGGTAAATATACCTGGACTAATGGAACCGGCGGTAATATTCAGATTGTAACTCTTAATGTTACATTAGGTGAAGGGGGAGATACACCCACACCTCCCAATCCTCCTACACCTCCCACTCCTCCGACAGAGGAAAATATCCTGAGTGTGGAAAATGCTGCCGATATTCAGGGTGAGCTTTATGAGGAAGTGATGGGTGATGATGGCAAAGTGAAGAGTGGTCAGAGAGTTCAACCTCTTGAGTCGTTGGAGATAGATGGCTATGTATTCTCTTTCACAAGTGGAACTAATGAAAAGACGGCTCCTGCTTTCTACTGGCCCACTTCTACAAATGCAGACGGTAAGAAATCTATCCGTATTTATGTTGGCAATACAATGACTATTACCGCCCCTGCAGGTAAAACCTTCACGTCTCTTGTGTCGACTCCCGATAATAGTTCGGTTGAGACTACCATTTATGCCGGTGAAGCGGTCAACACCATTACTTATACTGCCACAGGAACTCTCCGTATCAATACTATTAAAGTAGGTACAGGTGAAGTAGAAGTGCCTGAGCAGAAAAAGGGATTCTATAAAGGTCTTGAGACAAATGCTGATGACTGGACTCTCGATGTAGGAGAGATTCCTGATGGTTTGAGCTACGTGTGGTCGTATGATTCAAAGTATGGAATTAAGGCTACAGCATATGTGAATAAAGTGCGTTACGCTACAGATGTATGGGCAATCTCACCCGTGATCGACTTAACTGAAGCTGAGAGTGCCGATCTTAAGTTCTCCCAGGCTGCTAACTTCCTCTCAGGGAATTTCGATATGATTACTACTGCTATTCGCGAGGAATACGGTGAATGGACTCCTATTACAGTAAGCCCGCTTCCTTCCGGTGATAGCTGGACATATGTTGACAGCATGGCATCTTTGGTTGATTTCGTTGGAAAGAAGATTCAGATTGGTTTCAATTACAAATCTACCGAAGAAGTAGCTTCTACTTGGGAAATCAAGAATCTTTCAGTGGAAGGGGCAACTTCAACTTCAGTTCAGGAGATTGAGACTGTAGATACTCCGGCAGAATATTATACACTCCAGGGTGTTAAAGTAGCTAATCCCGAAAATGGTATTTTCATCCGCGTTAAGAATGGTAAAGCTACTAAAATATTGATGAAATAAAAATAGGTCATAAATATGATAAAAAGGATATGCCGGCCGATTGGTTGGCATATCTTTTTAATTAGTGTATATTTTTTCATTATAATGCATAATAATGGGAAAATGAATGTGGATTTTAAATGCACTAAAAGATAATTTGGAATATTGATATTAATTATCTATATTTGCGCATAGAAACACGCCATAACCATGAATACGAACACCACAGGATCAACCAGACCCCGGATCCTGATGATCTATACCGGGGGAACTATCGGCATGAAAGAAAATGTCGAGACGGGAGCTCTTGAGCCTTTTGATTTCAATCATCTTCTTGAAAATGTGCCGAGAATAAAGCGATTGGCTTATGATATTGATAACTATCAATTTGAAGATCCTATAGATTCTTCAGCTATGGAGCCTGCCCATTGGCAACAGATAGCACGTGTTGTAGAGAATAACTACGATAGTTATGATGGATTTGTGGTTCTTCATGGCACTGATACGATGGCTTATACAGCTTCGGCTCTCAGCTTTATGTTTGAGAATCTAAGAAAACCTGTAGTAATTACCGGAAGTCAGCTTCCAATCGGAGAGGTGCGCACTGATGGCGAAGAAAATCTTATCACGGCACTCCAGATCGCTGCTGCCAAGGATCTGAATGGAGAGCCGGTGGTGCAGGAGGTGGCTATATTGTTCGAGGACTATCTTTGGAGAGGTAACCGCGCCACAAAACATTCTTCGGATAATTTCAATGCTTTCAAGAGTAGTAATTATCCACGTTTGGCAAAAGTGGGGCTTGGAATCACCTATAGGAGAGAAGTTATGTGGAGAAATCCCGGCCATGACCCTTTCCATGTGAAATATGGTATGGATACTAATGTGGCTTACATGGATCTTTTCCCGGGAATAAATGAAAATTTCGTGCGTCATCTCCTTTCTGCACCCGGACTTAAGGGTGTGGTGATGAAAACGTTCGGTTCCGGTAATGGCCCGACGGCTCCTTGGTTCCTTGATGCTGTGAAGAAAGCGATCGACAAAGGTTTGGTTATTGTAAATGTGTCGCAATGTGAAAACGGCACCGTGCTCCCCACAAGATATGGAGCCGGGTTCGGACTTGAAAAGGCCGGTGTGATTTCAGGTCATGATCTTACTTCAGAAGCTGCCATTACCAAACTGATGTTTCTTTTCGGACAGGGTATGTCATCGGATGAAGTGAAAGTGGCGATGGAACATTCCTTATCAGGGGAGATGAATGAACAATAAAATCAAAACTAAAACCATTTGGACCTAAATATTAATCTGAACAAGGAGATATTGCGACTTGCGGCACCGGCGATTATCAATAATATCACGGTGCCGCTCTTGGGTCTTTGTGACACTGCTATTGCCGGCCATCTGGGGGCAGCATCTTATCTGGGAGCCATTGCGGTTGGGTCGATGATGCTTAATGTGTTTTTCTGGCTCGCCGGCTTTTTACGGATGGGTACAACAGGACTTACAGCACGCAGTCTGGGACGTGGCAGCATAAGGCAATGCAAGGAAGTGTTGAGGAAATCAATGATGATGGTCTGTATCATTTCCATTGTTGTGATAATGGCGCGTAGTCCTCTACTGGATACTCTTCTATATCTAATCAAACCATCTGAAGATTCAGCACGTCTGGCAGGACTATATTTTAGTATTGGAGTGTGGTGGGTGCCGGCACAGCTGATTATAATGACTGTAAGCGGATGGTTCATCGGTTTGCAATCCACAGTTGTGCCAATGACAATCGCCATCTTTACCAATGTCATAAATATCGTACTTTCAATACTGTTCGCATTCGTTCTTCATAAAGGTTTTGAGGGCATAGCTTTCGGCACTTTATGTGCCAACTGGATTGGAGCATTAGCCGCAATCATTTGGGCATTGAGTCGATACAGGAGACTGGAGAATAGATTCACAAATACCATCTCCAATGGAGCAGGAAAAAACAGAGAAGAGAAGAATGAAAGTGGCCCCGGGCACGGCAATTATATTGGTGAAACGAGGATAAGATGGCGCGAACTCTTCTCTGTAAACGGAGCCTTATTCGTTCGTTCGGCTTGCATAATGGCTGTCACTCTAACGGTCACCTCGGTCGGGGCGAGATTGGGAGAACTCACGTTGGCGGCAAATGCGGTGATAATGCAATTTTTCTTTTTCTTCTCATATTTTATGGACGGATTCGCATTCAGTGGAGAAGCTTTAGTCGGGAAATTCAATGGTATGCGCAGACCGGACATGGTGGTGAAAACGATGTCGGCCCTCTGCAAATGGGGAGGAGGGATGGCGTTGGTGTTCTTCATTATCTATTTGTTCGGAAACCGTGAGATAACATCCCTTCTCACAGACACCGAGATTGTGCGACAAGAAATAGAACATTTCAGGATATGGATTCTGCTTCTGCCACCGGTTACGGTTTCAGCCTTCATATTCGATGGAATATTTGTTGGACTTACTCGTACACGAGACATGATGTGGGTGACCATTGCCGGGGCTTTTTCATTTTTCACAATCCTCTTTATAACCGGATTGGAAATGAACAACAACCTTTTATGGGGTGCTTTTGAAACCTATCTCTTTATTCGGGGAGCCGCTTTGGCTGCAATATTTGTAAATTATTTCAAGAAAGAGGTTCGAAATTAGGATAAAAAGGATTATATTTGTAGTGAAATAGAAAATTAGCAAATAAACAGTTAAAAAACTTCAATTGGAAGATTCTTCAACATATAGGGCAGTCAGGATAGATGACACAGCTAATTGGCGGCTTATAATCAACATGAGCCGGACCGGCATGTCAGCTTATCTGAAAAATGAAGAGGATCCCATGGATCCGGTCATCACAATCTTTTCACATAACTGGACACGAGATGACGATAGTCTTCTGAGAAAAATCGAGACCGTGGTTTATGATCATCCTCAGCTTCTTGATGATTTTTCTACAGAGATAATAATAAATACCGAGAGGGCATTATGGATTCCACGCAGGATAGTGGAGCCGGCTCCCGGAAAAGAGGACGATGGCATTGAAAGAGATGAGACCGACCTTTATAACATCGCCTACAATGCAGAGCCGGAGGATATCTTCACCGATGAGATTGATGATAAGATATGTGTGTATAGTATGGTGGCCGGTCTTCAATCTTTTATCCGGCGCACTCTTCCCGGTGCACGCACGTGGTGTCAGCAGACACTGGCTGTGAGACGTTTTTCGGAACAAGTGTCAGATATGCCTCGGCTTTATGTGGATATACGTGATGAAGAGGCTGATTATTACGGCTTTGATGGAAAGAAACTATTGTTTGCCGCAACTCACGGCTGGCGCGATAAAATGGATATAGTTTACCACATATACAATTTCATGGAGCTTTGGCATCTTGACCATTCGGATACACAGGTGATGGTTTCGGGCAAGAAGGAGATACGTAACGAGCTTATGAAAATTCTTAGAAATCAGCTTCAGTATGTGATGTTGACTATGCTTCCTTCTTCAGTGTCGAAATCGGATCTTCCTGTGGCTGTAGGTCTTGTGATTGCCAGAAGATAGAATTAATAATTGGGGCAAAAGGATAAAATATGAGAATAATACGAGGGAAATACGGGAAAAGACGTTTTGAAGTGCCTAAAAATATAACGGCCCGGCCCACCACTGATTTTGCCCGCGAGAATCTCTTTAATGTGATAGAGAATCTCACAGATCTTGAAGGTAAGAGCGCATTGGATCTCTTTGCCGGGACGGGAGCTGTGAGCTGGGAGTTCGTTAGCAGAGGATGTGGTGAGGTCACAGCTGTCGAGCAGGCTCGCGTACAGGCTATGTTTATCAAGAGCGTGAAAGAGAAGCTTGGCGACACCGTCTTGAAGCTAATCAAGGGAGATGTATTCATCTTTCTCGAAAGAGCTAAAGAGAGTTATGACATCATCTTTGCCGATCCTCCTTATAATCATCCTCGGTTTGCGGAGATTCCCGGTAAAATTCTAAATTCCAAAGCTGTCGGGCCCGGTACACTGGTAATAATCGAGCATAATAAAGATCATGACTTCAGCCGTCTTCCGGGATTCAGGCGACATCTGGCCTACGGAAGTGTGAACTTCTCAATCTTTGAGATTGAAGGCGATGAGAAGTCGGGTACACCCGACAAGACTATGACCGAAGAATAGAAAATTTTGTGATCAGGTCTGATTCAATAAACTTAGAAAAATATTGAAACATGATAAAATTAGATAGAATCGAAGATGCGTTGGAAGATTTCCGACAGGGAAAGTTTGTAATTGTAGTTGACGACGAGGATCGCGAGAATGAAGGCGACCTTATAATAGCGGCCGAGAAGGTGACTCCCGAAGATGTCAACTTTATGCTGAAGAACGCCAGAGGCGTGCTCTGCGTGCCCATCACTCTGGAGCGCTGCAAGGAGCTTGATCTTGCGCCTCAGGTGAGCGACAACACATCTGTGCTGGGCACTCCTTTTACAGTCACCGTAGATAAACTTGAAGGATGTTCCACCGGTGTATCGATCGAAGACCGTGCCGCCACCATTCGCGCATTGGCTGATCCGGCATCAACTCCAGCCACTTTCGGGCGCCCGGGGCATATCAACCCTCTCTACGCACAGGACAGGGGTGTGCTTCAACGTGCAGGACATACAGAGGCCGGAGTGGATATGGCTCGTCTGGCCGGGCTTGAACCCACTGCAGCCCTTATGGAGATCATGAGTGATGACGGAAGCATGGCGCGTCTGCCTGAGCTTCGTCAGAAAGCGGATGAATGGGGTCTAAAACTTATCAGTATCCGTGATCTCATAGAATATCGTCTTAAGAACGATACTCTTGTGGAGCGAGGCGAAGAGGTGGATCTCCCCACTCAATACGGTCATTTCCGTCTTATCCCCTTCCGTCAGAAAGATAACGGTCTTGAACATATTGCGCTCATAAAAGGAGATGTGGCTGATGGTGAACCGGTTCTGGTGCGTGTCCATTCCTCATGCATGACAGGAGACATCTTCGGATCCAAGAGATGCGAGTGTGGCGAACAGCTTCATCTTGCCATGCAAGCAATTGAGAAAGAGGGTCGAGGTGCCGTGATATATTTAAATCAAGAAGGTCGAGGTATTGGTCTGATGGATAAGATACGCGCCTACAAACTTCAGGAAAATGGTTACGACACCGTGGATGCAAATCTTCATCTGGGCCATAAAGCTGATGAGAGGGATTATGGAGTGGGAGCCAATATCCTTCATTCCTTAGGTATTAAGAAGATGCGTCTCATGAGCAATAATCCCGTGAAGAGAATCGGTCTTGAGGGATTCGGAATTGAAATCACAGAGAACGTCCCCCTTGAAGTGGAACCGAATGAATATAACGCAAAGTATATGCACACCAAGAAAGAGAGAATGGGGCATATCTTGAAAATGAGCTGATCCCGGATAGGTAACTGCGAATTTAAATCAGTAACAATGAATATATAAGGATAGCATTGAATCAAGCAATGAAAAAAATCTTTATCACCGGACTCCTCGCTTTCTCGACCTCGCTGATACCTCATGCGGAGAAAAAGATTCTTGACCATACATCTTTCGACGACTGGAAGAAGGTGGTGAATGATTCCTTGTCGAAAGACGGTGCATGGGGGGCGTATGAGGTGAATCCTCAGGAAGGGGATGGAGTACTCACTTTCTATTCCACTAAAGATAGCCGGCGTGTGACCCTCTCACGCGGATATTGTGCCTCATTTACTTCGGATGGTAAATGGGCATTGGCTTTGGTCAAGCCGTTGTTTCAACAGACCCGCGATGCGAAGATCAAAAAACTGAGCGAATATGAGATGCCGGCGGATTCATTAGCTATCGTGGATCTTTTGACGCTTTCCATAGATCGTATCCCTTATGTCAAGGATTATAAAATTGGTAAAAACGGGACAGATTGGGTAGCTTATACTTCATGCGACACTACATTGATGCCGGCAGATTCTCTTCTTGGAAAAGAGAGGGGACGACCTGTAGTGGTGCGTAATCTTAAAAGGAAGGAGAGCAAGGTGATCAAGAATGTGGCTCATTATGTATTCAGTAATGATGGTCAGCGTCTGGCTCTGACATTAAGGAAAGCAAAAGGAGACAGCCTATCTACTGCTGGGGTGGGTGTGATGTTTATGCCTGAAACATCATTTGTCTTGCTTGATAGAGACAAGACTTTCTATGGCGCCCCGGTATTTGATGAAAGTGGCAACCGGTTAGCTTTTATTGCTTCCAATGATACAATAGAGTCGGGTACCAGGGATACATCTCTGTTTTATTCCGATCTGTCTCATGAAATGAGAACCCCGGTGGAGTTCACATTGGATATGAAAGGATCCGACGGCACCCCTCTGAGACCTAATCAATACACAGTTCCTAAATTCTCTCATAACGGGAGAAGATTGATTGGAGGGGTTGCTCCGGTGATTGCCCCTGATGATACCACAAAATATGATTTTGAAACTGCAGAACTTGATATCTGGCGATGGGATGCTCCGTTCACGCCTCCGCAGGAGAGAAATAATCTGGAGGAGACAAGGAAACTGAATTTCCCGGTTGTGATTGATCTTTCAACCGGACGAAAGACACTTGTGACATCCAATCCACTCGCCTCTGTCCAGGCTCCCGACCGGTGGGATGGAGATAATGTGCTGATTCTTGATCCTACCGACGATATAATCTCCACACAATGGAATTATTATGCAGACGAGACGATGAACGTACTCAATCTCTTTGACGGCAGTAATGTGGAAATCGGTAAGTGTCATGTGAATGAATGTCAGCTTTCACCCTGTGATAAATATGTGGTTTGGTTCAGGGATAAGAATTTCTATACTTATAATATCGCTACCGGAACTGTTGTGAATATCAGCGACCGTATCCCATATCCGGTATGGAATGATACAGATGATCATCCGGCCATTCCTATGCCTTTCGAGTCCCCTTTCTGGAGCAAGGATGACAAGGAGATCCTCGTATATGACCGTTATGATATCTGGGCTCTTGATCCTGAAGGGAGGAAAGAACCGGTATGCCTCACCAAAGGCGAGGGAAGGAAGCGGAATCTGCGTTTCAGATATATTGATACGGATTCCGAACAAAGATTCGTGACTGAAGGAGAGGAGATGCTTCTTGAAGTATTCGATTACAAAGATAAATATAACGGTCTCGCTACATTGAAGTATTCTCCGAGAGGTTCCATGCCAAAGTTAGACATGCTTAATGGTTTTTCATACACACAGGTAAACAAGGCAAAGGATGCGCAGGTATATAGCTGGGTCAAGGCCAACTTCTCAACATCTCCGGATGTGTGGTGTTGCCGGGGAACAGACTTCATGAAGGCCGTTAAACTTAGTGATGCCAATCCACAGATGAAAGATTACCGTTGGGGCACGGCACAGCTCGTGAAATGGAACGCTTACGACGGGAAGGAATCTGAAGGAGTGTTATATGTGCCTGACGATATCGACCCCGATAAGAAATATCCGATGCTATGTGTGTTTTATGAGACAGGGTCGGAGAGGCTTTACAACCATTTCAATATGGAACCCTCATGGAGCTGGGTGAACTATCCATTTTATGTGAGCAGGGGCTATGTGATTTTCGTTCCCGACATTCACTACACCGCCGGTGTGCCTGGAGAGAGTTGTTATAACTATGTTTGTTCCGGTGCTGAGGAGATGTGTCGAAGATATCCCTGGATAGATAAAGATAGAATAGGAATCGACGGGCAGAGCTGGGGTGGATATCAGACAGCATATCTTGTGACCCGTACCGATATGTTCGCCTGCGCCGGATCCGGTGCTCCTGTCTCCAACATGACTTCCGCTTTCGGAGGTATCAGATGGGAATCCGGTGATTCCCGACAGGCTCAATATGAAGTTGGACAAAGCCGTATCGGACGCAACCTGTGGGAAGCCCCTGAACTTTATATACTGAACTCCCCGGTGTTTCATGCAAATCGTGTGAAAACACCTCTGCTTATCATGCATAATGATGGAGATGGTGCCGTGCCATGGTATCAGGGTATTGAGATGTTCATGGCGTTGCGAAGACTGAATAAACCTGTATGGATGCTTCAGTATAACGGGGAGGCGCACAATATTGTAAAACGGAAAAACAGGAAAGACATAACTGTCAGGCTTCAGCAATTCTTCGATCATTATCTCAAAGGGGACCCGATGCCTAAATGGATGAAAGAGGGGATTCCTATGATAAGGAAAGGACAGGAAATGAATTATGAATGAAAAATGATAAGATGAGATATAACTGTAGCAGATGCATTATTCTTCTCGGCCTATTTATATGGGGGGCTTTTACTGTTAAGGGAAACAGTATCCACTGTGACCGCGACACTACATTGGCACTCGCTCTCATTCGGGAGAATTTCACTCCCGGTGGAGATCCCGGATCAATTGCGGGAAAAGTGGCAGAATCATTGGTCGGCACACCTGTGGAAGACGTGACAATGATGGATTCAATCGGATCGCTTTCCATCAGAGTTGACGGATTCGATGACATGACTTTCCTCAATACAGTGGCAGCGATTTCGCGTCTCGCCACTTCTCCGGGGCATAAAAGAATCAATGAATTAGGCGCCGAAATTGAAAACCTTTCATATCGCCGTGGTGAGGACCATGGATTCCCATCCAAAATGGTTTATTTTTCCGATTGGGTGGTTGATAATAAATCGAGAAAGAATGTGGTGGAACTCACAGAAAATTATTCCGATAATTTTCGTACTAAATCGCTTGATAAAGTGACCCGTCAACGGGATAAATACCGGGCGTTGAGAGATTCCGACGCGTATGAAGGACAGAAGATGGTGGAGATGGGTTTCCGTACACATAAGGTGCCTCACCTTAAAAGAGAGACTGCCTCTGAAAAGAAAGTGCTCGATGATATGAAGGATGGTGATATTGTGGTGCTTCTAACTCCCGACCCTTCCACCGATGCTCTTGAAATAGGATTTGTAAGAAAACGTGAAGATGGTTTCCACTTCGTTCATCCATCCACTGAAACCGGAAAGGTAGTTGAGGAGAAAGATATTCTCGGGAGATACATCAAAAGGAATGCAAAACGCGCTTACGGATGGAGATGGCTCCGTCTGGCAAAGTAATAACTCAAGCCGTTCTCGGTCATGATTAAATTTGTCAATGCTAAAATCAATATTGGATTGCAGATTGTGAGAAAGCGTCCCGATGGCTATCATGATCTGCAAACAGTTTTTTACCCGGTAGGGATCAATGCCGGAACGGATAGAAATCCAATCTCCTTCTGCGATATTCTTGAGCTTGTGCCCGGGAAGAGAAATTCGTTCGGCTTACCTTCCGGACCGCACCCGGAATCACTCATGCCCGAGATTATATTCAAGGGGCGTAAAATAGACTGCGAGCCCGACAAGAATCTTGTATATAAGGCTGCTGACCTGTTCTGCAGAGAAACAGGGGCAAATCTTTCAGGTTATCGTCTTATTCTTGACAAACACCTTCCTGATGGTGCAGGAATGGGTGGAGGAAGCGCAGATGCCGCTTTTACCCTTTCGATTCTCGCCGACTTTTTATGTAAACTCTATCCCGAGAATCCGATATCGGAAGAAGAACTTTTGCGTATGGGACTTGCGCTTGGTGCCGACTGTCCGTTCTTTATTATCAACCGCCCCTGTTATGCAGAAGGGGTAGGAGAGAGACTTGAAGAATTACCTCTTTCTTTAACCGGCTATTGCTTGCTTGTGGTTAAACCTGCAGTGTATATCTCCACGAGGGAGGCTTTTGCCGGGGTGACTCCTGCTGAGTCCAACTTTGATCTCCGGGATCTCCCATCAATCCCGGTGGAGGAATGGAAAGGTGTGGTAAAGAATGATTTTGAAGATTCGATCTTTCCTAAATTTCCATTATTAGCGGATATAAAGGAATCCCTCTATCGATTCGGGGCTGCCTACGCTTCGCTCACCGGCAGTGGGAGCTGTATTTACGGTATCTTTAAATCTACGGAGAATGCAGAGAAAGCCAGGATTGAATTCGATAGTCTTTCAACCATAGAGGCTGTTTATTTGTTGAAATAATACCCGGGAGAAGATAATCGGGCGAGGCATAGTTTCCGTCGATTACATTTGAAGTTGTTTAAACAGCTTCTTTTGAAAACCATACGGGAATTATTTATTTAACAAATTTTGGCAAAGAATTTGTAATAACAATATGGGAAAGAACAAGCATAGGCGGAGATTTTTTAAACCCCGTCGTGGTAATTATAAACAGACTATGGAAGATAATCAGAATAAAAATGTAGAAGAGCAGTCACCTGAGGCTGTTGTGATAGACGATATAAATGCCACTCCGGCTGAGGATCAGAGAGCCGAAGAGGTTGTGGCAGAGGGTGCCGATACTGCTGAGGATGAAGTGGCCAAACTGAAAGAGGAAGTAGCCAAAGAGAAGAAGGAGTATCTTTTCCTTATGGCTGAATTTGACAATTTCCGTAAGCGTACTCTTAAGGAGAAATCAGAATTGATAAAGAATGCCGCTGAATCAGCCTTCAAGGGGCTTCTCCCGATTGTGGATGACTTTGAGAGAGCCTTGAAAGCAACTGAGAACAGTGAAGATGCAGGTTCAATCCGTGAGGGTATGGATCTGATTTATAAGAAACTCAAGAAATATATGGAACAGAATGGTGTGAAGGAGATGAATCCTGATGACAAGGATTTCGACTCCGATCGTCATGAGGCAATTTCAGCTGTACCTGTTCCGGATGAGGAGATGAAAGGAAAGATTCTCGATACTGTAGAGAAAGGATATACCATCAACGACAAGGTGCTTCGTCATGCTAAAGTAGTCGTAGGCCAGTAAACATGTTGAATCGCTGATATCCACTAAACAACAAACAGGCTAAAATCAAGACTATGGCAGAGAAGAGAGATTACTATGAAGTGCTTGGCGTTGGGAAAAACGCCACGGCAGATGAAATAAAGAAAGCCTATCGAAAGATGGCTATCAAATATCACCCCGATAAATATGCACAGAGTTCGGAGGATGAGAAAAAAGCCGCTGAGGAGAAATTCAAGGAAGCTGCAGAGGCATACGATGTATTGAGCGATGCCGACAAGAGAGCCCGTTATGACCAGTTCGGCCATTCAATGGGTCAGTCGTTCGGTGGCGGAGCCGGTGGTGGAAGCTACGGATTCGGAGGCGGAATGTCAATGGAAGATATCTTTGCACACTTCGGCGATATTTTCGGCGATATGGGCGGTGGATTTTCCGGAGGGTACAGCAGTGGCGGAGGTGCCCGTCAGCGCAAGCATGTAAATAAAGGCACAGATCTGCGTATCACTGTGAAGGTGACCTTGAAGGACATAATGAACGGTGTGGATAAGAAGCTTAAGATTCCAAAGATGGTGGCTTGCTCGCATTGTAACGGTACTGGAGCTAAGGATGGCACTGCTTTCAAGACTTGTCCCCGTTGTCATGGATCGGGCTATGTAGAGACTGTGCAACAGACTTTCATGGGTGCTATGCGGAGCACAACCGTTTGTCCTGAATGTAACGGTGAGGGAAAGATTATTTCCGAGCCTTGCACCTATTGCGGAGGCACCGGTGTGGAGAAAAAAGAGGAGATCGTGGAATTCCACATCCCTGCCGGAGTTGAGGACGGTATGGTACTTACCATGCGCGGTCAAGGAAATGCGCCCCGTCACGGTGGCGTGAACGGCGACCTTCTCATCAAGATTCAGGAGGAGAAGGATCCCGATCTTATTCGAGAAGGAGATGACTTGATTTATAACCTTATGCTTGATATCCCGACAGCTGTATTGGGAGGGTCGGCAGAGGTGCCGATGGTTGAAGGAAAGGCCCGTGTGAAGATTGCTCCCGGAACGCAACCCGGAAAGGTGCTCCGTCTCCGTGGAAAGGGACTTCCCAAGTTCCAAAGCTCAACCAAGGGCGACCTTCTTGTCAATGTTATGGTATATATGCCCGAGAATCTCAATGATACTGAAAAAGCCGCAATCGAGAGCCTGAAGGATAACCCCAATATTGTTCCCGACAAGTCAACTTCAAAACGAATATTCTCCCGTCTGCGCCATATCTTCAATAAGGAGAACCGAGGCGTATGATTGAAAAATAATAGTTTCAAAAAGTTAAGAAATATAAAAAGAAAGAAAAGTCGCTGTGTCAACAGCGACTTTTTATTATCTTTGTCATCAAATTATCGAAGTTGCATAAACAACTTGGTCCTTTTTCCAGGCGGCAGAGATGCCCCCGTATGATTAATCAATAAACTTGATATGAGCTACGAGCCCCCTATCGACGAGAAGCAACTCGTGAAAGACCTCCAGAATCCGAAGACTGCAAAGGCCGGCTTCGACACTCTGATGCGCAGATATGGAGAACAGATATACTGGCAGATCCGAAAAATGGTGATGAGCCATGACGATGCCAACGACCTTCTGCAGAATTGTTTTCTTAAGGCCTGGAATAATCTGCACAATTTCCGTGGAGAAGCCAAACTCTCAACCTGGCTCTATAAGATTGCAGTGAATGAAACAATAAATTTCCTTAATAAGGAGCGACACCGCAACAATGTGTCGGCTGATGACGATGATTCTTTCCTTCTTAACAGTATTGAAGCCGATGAATATTTTGATGGCGATGATGCGCAGATCAAACTTCAGGAAGCAATACTGACCTTGCCTGAGAAGCAACGTCTGGTATTCAATATGAAATATTACGATGAGATGAAATATGAAGAGATGTCGGAGATATTAGGCACTTCTGTAGGAGCCCTCAAGGCATCGTATCATCATGCAGTGAAAAAGGTGACCCAATACATCGAGAAACAGGAGATTAGCTGATTGTCGATAAAGGGATGATCCAAGAGAGCCGGTAGGAATTAATATTCCGATGATTTCGGGAATCCATTGCGCGATTCGGGGAATCATCGGAATATTAATTTATGTGGTTGCTGAAATCAAGAATCTATATTATTGTCATAGAAAATAAAAAATAAGAAATAAAATCATGTCATATTAAACCATCAAACTTTCCTCGTGTCATAGAGAAAAGAAAAATAAAAATAAGGATAAATTTATATAAATATGACTAAGGAAGAAAGGTTAAAAGAAGTATTCGGTAAAGAGGCCGGTTTTAAAGTGCCGGATGGATATTTCGAGTCCTTCTATAAGAATATGGAGGAAAGCCTTCCTGCCTATAAAGAGGCTCCAAAATCGGCGGATCCTACCATTTGGCAGAGGGTGAAGCCTTATATCTATATGGCAGCCATGTTTGCCGGTATATGGGTCATGATGAAAGTGTTCCATACTGTTTATCAGGATTCAACTTTAAATATTGACAATCCTCCTGAACATATCGCCATGCTGATGGCCAGTGACCCTGATCTGGATCTCTATTCCGAGGATGATTATTCCTCAGATGTGGACCTTGACTCGGTATTGGGAGAGGTTGACGACATTTCAGAATTCGGAAAGGAAATCGGAATCCAGTTGCAACCGGATTATAGTAACATTGATGTCGAAAAAGTGATTGGAAATTAATATGTAATATGGCGATACGGCAATAGGATAAACTATGTCGGAAGCGCCTTACAAAAAGAAAAATATTATGAAGAAATATTGTCTGTTGATTTTATTGGCTATCTTCGCGGCAATCCCGATGATGGCGCAGGAGAAAACCGGGCTCACTCCTGAGAAACGCAAGGAGTTTCGTGATTTCAAGTTTAAGTTTCTTGCCCAGGAGATGAAGCTATCGGGAGAAACTCAGAAGAAATTCTTTGAGGTCTATAACCAGTTGTGCGATGAGCGCTATGATCTTCGTCACGAGATGAAGGCGATAAACCATAAGATTAAAGCCAAGACAGCCACAGACGCAGACTATACCGAGCTCAACAAGCTTAAGGATAAAGAGGCCGAGATCGAAAAGAAATACGATGCAAAGTTCGCCACATTCCTTTCAGCAAAAGAGATATATCAGTTGAAAGAAGCAGAAGCTACTTTCAAACAAAAGGTGAAGGAATTCAAGGAGAAGAAGAAAATGGAAAAAAATAAGTGATAATCCATTGAATTATCTATGAAACATAAATATACAATATTTAAGGTCTGCCTCATGTGGACCTTTTTGTTTTTTATAGCCTTTGGCTCTTTTGCGGCCCGTCAATCGAAGGGGAGTAAAAAAACGGGATCTTTCGATTCTCCCGACTTTGCCTTTCCGACGGAGGTGTCGGCCACAGCTCGTGGAGAATTGAAAAAGGCTCTGAATGAGAATAAGAGTGTGAGGGCTCTCCAAGCTGTGATGCAGATTGTGATAGCCGAAGATCTTGTATCAGATTCGAATGTGCAAAAAGGACTGGATCTGATCGACTCAGTGTCAAAGCTTCTGCCCGAACCATACGCTTCATTAGGCTGTCTCCTGCAGGCAAGGGTCTATAATGACATTTACAATGCCAATAGGTGGGTTTATAATCAGCGATCTATCCCGATGAATCCTGTACCTGAAGATGTGAAGGAATGGAGCAGGGATATTTTCTCACGTAAGGTGGTGGAGCTTGTGGAGAAAAGCCGGAAAGGCTTTGATGCTGCGCGCCTTTCGAGTGTGGAGATTATCGCTCCTCTTATCACCAATGCCGAACAAGCTAAAGATCAGGGTCTGACTGTTTATGACTTCATGACCATACGGGGTATCAACTCCCTTACTCCATTTTCCGGTTCGGGTGCGAATAATACTATCCCCTTTTTTGAAGCAGGGGCAAAGGGAAATCGTACTACGGAACTGGACGCTTCTGCTATGGTAAAGAAATTACTTTCTGAAAACCTTGAATGGCATAGCAAAAAGGGAGCTTCGAGAAGTGGAGCTTTTATGGAATTCTTTTCATTAGGATTTCAGGATGAGGAGGACGATAATGGAAAAAAACGAATCAAACAAC
Organism: uncultured Porphyromonadaceae bacterium; assembly: GCA_947177405.1. Lineage (GTDB taxonomy): Bacteria > Bacteroidota > Bacteroidia > Bacteroidales > Muribaculaceae > Lepagella. Next base: position 16,728 of record CAMWUJ010000020.1, read on the forward strand.
TTATAGAGACTTATAAAGATACCCCCTGGTGTGTTCCATTCATAATGACAGGAAGAAATTATGTGTCTCCTTCCGATATTGATTCTTACAGGAAATTATATAAGTTTTCTTCTGATTATCTTGGCCGTTTCCCGGAAGCTATTGATGCCAAAGGATTAAAAGGTATGCTTACAAACATGATGGCTGAGAGTGTAGAAATCTCGGCAGCTGCCCAGATTATTCCGGGTCGTGAGACAGAGGGATTGGTCACATCCTCAAATCTTGGGGAATTCTATATACTTGCCCTGAAATTGGGGGAGGATGCTTTGAAAAAGAATCCTACAGAAGCAAGTCTGACAATCGGGAGTAAACCTGCAGCCTCAGTGAAGATATCGGTGAAGGGAGAGGAGACAGACCTGCCATTCTCAGATGAAAGTAAATTCAAGCTTCCTGCACTTGAGAGCGGAGTATATGCATTGGTAGCTTCCCGCACAGCCGACCGAACAGGAATCATACGCAATGTGAACGAAAGGTCCACAGTTCCGGTGATGCTTGTAAGTCGTCTTTCTTATTTCACTACCGCCGGTAAAAATGGCGGTAAGGATTCGTCATGGCTTTTTATCACAGAGGGTTCCAATGGGGCTCCTGTGGAAGGGGCAATGGTGAAGTTTACCCCGGCTTGGGATTCCCGGGATTGGAAAGAGTCCACGGCAAAGACAGATAAGGAAGGGAAAGTGCAGATACCTTCAGGAAGCTATAATTTTTCGGCTTCTTTAAAAAAGGATTTCATAACAGGGTATGCCTATACCGAACGTTATGACCGGAATACAAGCAGGGAAACCGAAGGTCAGCTTTTCACAAGCCTTTCCATCTATCGACCCGGCGACAAGATCTCTTTTTCGGGAGTGGCATATTCTCGAAAAGGGGTTGAATTGCAAATGGCTCCCGATCGAGAGGTAAGTATTGTCCTCAGAGATGCAAATTATCAGGCTTGCGATACACTAAATGTTAAGACCGATAAGTTCGGACGTCTGAACGGAGAATTCACACTCCCTTCTGACGGTCTGTTGGGTTCCTGGTCACTTGTATTGATGGATGGTTCGAATTCAATAGGTCATGTTTCATTTGAAGTGGCTGAATACAAGGCACCAACATTCTATGTGGCTGCTGATACAGATGGAGATGAAAACTACAAAGGGGAAGTCATAAGGATTTCGGGAGAGGTTCGCACATATTCAGGAATACCGATGGCTGACGCTGAGGTGAAATATGATATAAAATATCAGCCATGTTATTGGATCAGATATTCTGCAGGAGGAAACGCCTCGTATGGTGGTACACTTAAGACAGACAGTAAAGGAAAATTTGAGATTGATCTTCCTACATCCAATCTCAAAGGTACACGCTATGCACTTGGTAACTATCGACTCAATATAACAGCCACCAACTCGGCGGGTGAGACTCAGACGGCCAATCCTCTGTCGTTCTCTATTGGAGAAGCATTCAGGATTATTCCTAAGTTCAGAGAAAAAATCGAGATAGGTAATAAAGAGGAAATGACAGCCTCTGCCGGGGTATATGATATGCTTGATCGTCCTGTGAAGAAAACCATCTATTATAAGTTGGAATCTATGCCTGATTCAGTAGTGAAGGCTCGGGGTGATTTTGAAGCAGGACGTTTCCCTATTGACTTTTCATCTCTTGCATCCGGAGAATATAGAGTGATATTTTCATTGAATCAGGAATTCAAGGATACGCAGAATGAGCCAAATACCGATGTCCACTTCATAGTGTGGCGACGTTCCGACAAGAAGCCTCCTGTAGCCACTTCTTTATGGGTGCCCGAATCACGCATTATTGTTCCTTCAGATTCCGGGGAAAAGGTTGAAGTCAAGGTGGGAAGTTCTTATGCTGACAGCCGTATTTTTGCTATGTTCTCTGATTCGGAAGGTGTCTATGACAGCAAGTGGCTTTCAGTATCAAATGGCATTGTGGAGGTTCCGGTGAAAGTCCCCGGTGAGATGGGGCGTACCAAAGTTTTCTTTGCCGCAACCCATGACCTTGAGAGTATAACTACCGATGTCACACTTATTCCTGAGATTCAGACAAAAGGTGTGGAAATCAAGGCGGAAACATTCCGCGATCGTATCACTCCCGGAGGTTCAGAGGAATGGAAGTTCGTATTCACTTTTTCGGATAAAAAGCTGGCGGGAATACCGGTGATGGCCGTGATGAGCAATAAAGCTCTCAATGCGTTGGCTCCATTCAACTGGGCTTTCAATCCTTACGGGTCGCTTTATTGGAGTGTTCCCGGCCGTATCGGTATGAAATATTCAGGCATTACATCCTGGTCTTATAGACCCGGAAAGGTGGCGAGTGAGTCGATATCTCATCCGGATATGCCTGATTGGAACACCTACGGTCAGTCATTATATGGATATGGTCGTCTCGGAGGGATACATATCCGTGGAGCATACGCAGGGGCACCGGTTAAAAACATGGCTTTAAAAAGCACATCGTCTGCAAAGGAAGAGTCGGCTGAAGAAGAGGTGGCTGTGGCTGCGGATATGGTGTCAAATGAGATGAAAGTCATGGCAACCGTGGATTCCTCAGGAGTATTGGAAGAGCCTGCAATGATCGTTGAAGGGAACGGTGGATCCAATTCTCAATCCTCAGATGAGGGTGAATCTCTGCGCGAGATAGACTGCCCGCTCGCGTTTTTCATGTCTGTTCTCCTCACGGATTCCGAAGGAACAGCCTCCCTCGACTTTGAAGTGCCTGATTTCAACGGAACATGGCAGCTGCAAGTAATGGGATATACTTCTGACTTGCGTGGAGCGGTTATTAAAAAAGATGCGATAAGCTCCAAGCCGGTTATGGCTCAGCTTAACGCTCCCCGTTTCGTGCGTACCGGAGATCAAATTGTTGTCAAAGGCACAATCTTCAACAATACTGACGATGCGGCTCCCATATCGGGTCTTATCGAGTTGTTCAATCCCACCGATGGAAAAGTAATTGCCTCATCAGAATCAACGGTTGAATATGTGGATGCAATGGGTTCGCGAACCATAAGCGTGGAATTCATTGTGCCTTCTGATTTGAATATGTTGGGAGTCAGGATATATGGAAAGGGAAAAAGTAGCAAAGATGGAGAGCAGACAATTGTGCCTGTCTATCCTTCATCGACCCCTGTGATTGAGGGAGTGCCTTTCTGGATAGCTCCGGGAGAGAAGAGCTTCTCTATGTCAATCCCAAAAGAACGCGATAACGGAGTGACCACTCTGTCCTATACGGATAATCCGATTTGGGAATGTGTCACCGCATTGCCGGCGATGATGAATCCTGATTCAGAGAATGTACTTGCGAAAAGCAACGCACTCTATTCAACAGCACTTGTCGCAGGACTTCTCGATAAGTATCCTTCATTATCTCGGGCATTGAAGATTTTTGCGGATCCTGTCAACAGTCCCGACTCAACATTGATTTCCAATCTGGAAAAGAATTCTTCATTGAAAGCCGTTTCACTCAATAACACTCCATGGGTGATGGATGCTAAGTCCCAGACCCTGCGGATGGCTTCTCTGACCGACTATACCGATGAAAGTAAAAGCCGGAAAGCAATCGAAGATATTGTTGGCGGACTTTTAAAACTTCAGAATAAGGATGGAGGATGGAGCTGGTGTGATGGCACTCCTTCAAGCGAATGGATCACCATGCAGGTTATCGAACGTCTATCCATGCTCCATTCCGCCGGTTTTCTGCCGGCTAAATGTGAGAACGCAGCAAGGAAAGGAATGTCTTATATTGATTCTGAGATTGTAAAGGAATGGAAGAAAACAGGAGCTTCCAAGTATTCATATATCGGCCTTCTCGAATATCTGTATATTCGTTCAAACTGGAAAAATGTCTCGACATCCGGAGACTTCTCCCGTATCAAGAAGCGTGCCATTGAAGATATATCCAAAGAATGGAAATCCATGGATATTTATGATAAGGCCACAGCTGCTATGTTGCTGAACCGTGAAAATGAGAAGAGTGTAGCCCGGCTGGTGATGGAGTCGCTATCCCAGTATGCTTCCCACTCCAAGGAGAAAGGAATGTGGTATGACAATCTCCCGTCCGGTTTCCGTGGACGCGGAAAGCTTCTCACCACTGCGCAAGTGCTGAGTGCCCTGCATGAAATTTCTCCATCCGCTCCAGAAGTCAATCAGCTTCGACAATGGATTCTTATGTCAAAACAAGTGGAAGACTGGGGAGACGGTTCTATAGCGGCGCAGCTTGTCAATGCCATTCTGTCAACCGGAACCGATTGGACTGTGACATCCTCGGCCCCCGAGATTCTTATCAATGGAGAAAGGATTGAAGTTGATAATATCGCCCGTCTCACCGGATCACTCACTGTATCCCTTACCGGAAAGAGTGGAGAATTAAAGATTACACGTGATGCAGTGGGCCCGGCATGGGGGGGAATAGTGAGTCAGTATGTGTCTCCGATTGCTGACGTGAAGGAAATGAAGACTCCTCAATTGTCGGTTACAAAGAATCTATATGTTATTACCAATGATAAGGATGGCACTACCGCTTCGTCGGCATCTTTGAAGGTAGGAGATCGTGTGAGAGTTACGATCACCTTAAAATGCGACCGCGACCTTCAGTATGTTGCGCTTATCGACAATCGCAGTGCTTGTTTGGAGCCGGCAGACCAGATATCGGGATATACCTCTTCAGACGGAGTATGGATGTACAGAGAGGTGCGAAACACAGCTACCAATCTTTTCATTCCGTTCCTTTCAAAGGGGACCCACGTGATAAGCTATGATTGTTTTGTGGATCGTGAAGGGGAATATTCCCTCGGAATAGCCACCGCACAGAGCCAGTATGCACCGGTAATCACTTCTCATTCCGCCGGAAAAGTTATTGTGGTGAAGTAAGGATTATTTTGATATGATGCAAAAAGAGGAGCTATGGCTCCTCTTTTTTGTATCACCACGTCAGTATTGAGAAGTTATATGGGTAATCAGTCTAATGGAGTGACCAACCCCTCTTTGTTGAGTATAACATCCGGAAAAATTTCAAGAGCCTCCTTTAAAAAAATCGAGTCATCGTGATATCTGGATGAGTAATGACCGGTGAGAAGTCTTTTCGCACCCGATTCGAGAGCCACTTTGGCGGCTTCTTTTGCCGTGGAATGTCCTCTTGGGGCGGCTTCATTCTTATGAGCCTCTGTATAGGTGGTCTCATGGAAAAGAAGATCCACCGGGCCTATCTTTTCAGCCAGTTCAGGGAAATAGGCCGTATCGCTTATATGTGCGTAACTCAGAGAAGGGGAGGGGGGAGTGGTGAGACGTTCGTTGGGAACAATCGTTCCGTCAGGTTTCATAAAATCCGCACCCTCTTTTATTCTGTTGATCATAGAGAACGGGATCTGATGAAAATCTATCATGTCCCGCTTGATATGGCGCGGCTTCTCCTTCTCTTCAAATATATAACCCACTGTCGGCACCCTGTGATGAAGCGGGATAGTCCTGACCCGTAGAGATTTGGTTTCTAAAATAACGGCCTCTTCCGGTTCAATCACATTAAATTTGACCTCCAATGGTGAATCCCCTCCGAAAAAATAAAATATTTTCTGGAGTATCTTTTTCCCTTCGGCAAAGGTATGAATTGTCAGATCGCCACCTGCACCGCTCAGACCGAGAGTTGAAACAAGACCGGGAAGCCCCAGCACGTGGTCTCCGTGAAGATGCGTGAGGAAGATATGCCGCAGACGCGAGAATTTAAGTCTTTGTCGTTGAAATGCGAGCTGTGCGCCCTCACCGCAGTCGATCATGAACAGGTTGTCGCGATAGTCAACAACGGTAGAGGAGGGCTGATGTCGTAAAGTGGGTTTGGCCGAACCACAGCCTAAAGTGTGTATCTTGAATGTACTCATTAAATGACTACGTTATAAAATCCTAAAAAATGATGATTGCAAATGGGAAGGAGAAAAGTTAATTTTGCAGTATAAACCATATATTTGATTAACGTTGAATCCACTTCTGATATTGCTTGGTATTTCGGCAGCCACAGTTTCGCGCGAAACTGTGGCCGACAGTATATCCGTGCAGCTCCTCGATGAGCTTAACGTCGTGTCAGTGAAGCAGGAAGCCAAACTTCGGGCAGAAGCCGTGTCGGCTACTGTGATTGATAGTTCGGATATAGAGGAGCTGGGAATAGTAGGAATGAAAGGAGCCTCCAACGTGGTGCCTAATTTCTATATCCCCGATTATGGCTCACGCATCACATCCTCAATTTATGTGAGAGGAATAGGAGCACGCATGGATCAGCCGGCTGTGGGCTTGAACGTTGACAATGTGCCATATCTTAACAAAGATGCGTATGATTTCGACATTGCCGACATTGCATCGATAGAGATGCTCCGTGGCCCTCAATCCACTCTCTTCGGTAGAAACACTATGGGAGGACTTATTAATATCACCACACTGTCTCCTATGTCATGGCAGGGATGGCGCGGGGTGTTGCAGGCCGGGAGCGGCAATAATTACAAGTTGGCTGCAGGATGGTATGGACGTCCCCGGCAGAATTTCGCCTCATCTGTCAATGTGAACGGATCGTACTTAGGTGGATATTTCACAAATGAATATGATGGAAAGAAACTCGACCATGAGGTATCCGGGGCTCTTCGATGGAAAATGATATGGCATCCTTCTTCTGAGATTAGCCTTCAGAATGTATTCTCCATGTCATTGCTCCGACAAGGCGGTTACCCGTATGAATATATAGATACCGGAAAGATAAGCTATAACGATGATTGCTTCTATCATCGGTTCACTCTCAATGATGGAATCACTCTCGGATATAGGGGCGACGGATTCTTTCTCACTTCCATAACGGCCGTGCAGCATATTGATGACAATATGACCCTCGATCAGGATTTCCTTCCTTTGCCATATTTCACATTGACACAGAAAAAGAAGGAGACAGCTGTAACGGAAGATGTGGTGATCAAGGGGGATGCTGCGGAAGGTAAATATCGTTGGCTGACAGGGGTGTTCGCTTTTCATAAACATCTCGACATGCACGCTCCCGTCACTTTCAAAGACCAGGGGATAGCCTCTTTGATTGAACAACATAGAAATGATGCCAATCCTTATTATCCCATTTCCTGGGACAGCAGGGAATTTCCTCTTAACAGTGATTTTACAATCCCTACGACAGGATGTGCGCTATATCACGAGTCAAGATATGCCACGGGGCCATGGCATTTCACGGCAGGTATCCGTCTTGATTATGAGGTGTCGATCTTGAAATTTGAGAGCCGTTGCCATACGGGCTACGAAATTATGCAGCGACAGGACGACGGTATGCTACTTCCATATAAACATATAGATATTTCCATAGATGATTCAGGCCGACTTAAGCGACATTATTTCAATTGGATGCCACGCCTGAGTGTGCTTTACGATTTCAACGGAACGGTGGACGGTAATGTGTATGGAGTGGTGTCAAAAGGATATAAGGCCGGAGGATTTAATACCCAGATGTTCAGCGAAGTGCTTCAGGGAAGACTGATGGGAATAATGGGGATTGGATCGCATCATGATGTAGATGAGATTGTGGGATATAAACCGGAATATAGCTGGAATTATGAAATCGGATCTCATTTAGGATTTGCAGGAGGACGTGTGTCGCTTGATTTATCAGCGTTTTATATCGATTGTCGAAATCAGCAGATGACCACTTTCCCTGATGGCACTACCACGGGACGTATCATGACCAATGCCGGAAAAACGAGGAGTCTGGGAGGTGAGATCTCGGTGCAGACTATGCTTGCGCAGAATTTATCACTCAACGCATCATACGGTTATACCAATGCCCGTTTTGTGGATTATTTTGATGGAAAGAATCAATATAAAGGGAAATTTATCCCGTATGCCCCACAAAACACACTTTTTTTTCAAGCATTGTTCAATATTCCTTTGAAAAATCAGTTTTTAGGTATAAGGAATATTGGCTTCGATGCAAATTTGCGTGGCACGGGCCGTATCTACTGGAATGAAAGTAATTCCCGGATGCAGCCTTTCTATGCGGAGTTGGGAGCCTCAGTCACTCTTGAAGGTTCTAATTGGGATTTGCGGATTTGGGGCGAGAACCTTACTAACGCAAGGTTTCACACTTTCTATTTCATGTCGATGGGTAATGAATTCGTGCAACGCGGAAAACCTGTCAGAGGAGGTGTGACCTTAAGATTGAATTTTTAAATACTACTATAAAAAAGTACTTACATCAATGGATCAGAGTCTATGAAAAAAAATTTACTATTTTGCTGTATCGCCGTGGCCGGATTGGCGATGAGTTCTTGTAAAAAAGAACCCGAAAATAAATTCAGTTTTTCCGTGTCCACCTACAATTACGTCTCCTTCCTCGACGACAGCCATGACCCCGTCATCAAGAGAGGTTATTATAACTATAACTTCGATGCTATCAATAACAAGGTGGTAATTTCCACCGATATGGTTGACTTGGGAGATGACAACGATTCGAGATTTGTAACTGATCCATTCCCTTATAATTCCTCGATTGTCAATTTCAATGGAGACTACTCCCCGGTATATTACGGAAGTGATCTTAATCCGTGCACAGATATAAACGGGCAGCCGATCAAGAATCTCCGTTTTGAACTCACACCCATATATTACGTGCCTCCCACAATATCCTATACCCCCGATCCTACCTCTCCTCTTCCTCAACCCGATCTCAGCTATCGTGAGCGTCCCAACGGTATGAGTGGAGTGGCACCAAAGATGCTTTACGATGTAGGAGATAAATACAGGGTATATACTTTCTGGCCCGACTTATATTATAAAGGAGTGACCAAGACATCAGTGAACGGTGTTGAGGATAGCTCCTTCGAGAGTCAGGATGTGGGATATCGTCTTAAATTCAGAATCAGCGAGAAGAAAGTGGATGTTGTAATGTATAATGTCCAGTTTAATCCAAATATGCCTAAGATGGAATGTCTGATTCTTCCCGACCTTGATGTTAAGTTTACTAATAATGGCTTTATAGTTGAAGATAGAAATATCGTTCCTCTCTATGTGGAAGGTGATCATATTCTGGAGAATCCGCGTTTCCCATTCACCACTTTCAAGTTTACAGCCGAGACCAATATGGTGGAAGGTAATTGCGAGTTCACGGTTGCCGGCAGATTCTCGGGAAGCTTCGTGGGAAGATACATGGAATTTGTCGTCCGTTAAGAAAATGTGTTAAAAAACATAAAAAAATTAGCCCCGTTCCTATTCAAAATCGATGAAAATAGGGATGGGGTTTTTTGTTGATTAAGAAATTTTGAGTACCTTTGCAGAGAGAAATGCGGATCTTAACCGTGAAACACAATTAGGATTAATCTAACTAATTAAATAATAAGGATTTATGAATCTATTGCTGGAGATAGGCAATGGTGTGCTTTCAATTACGGCCATGCTCACGGGTATCGGCCTCGTTTTCGCTGCGCTATTGATTGCCAAATTGATTTCTCCGAGATCGTTCTCAGTTAAGAAATCAGAGCCATACGAATGTGGTATCCCGACCAGAGGTGAATCTATGATTCAGTTTAAGGCCGGATATTATATTTTCGCAATCCTTTTTCTGATTTTCGACGTGGAGACTATTTTTCTTTATCCATGGTCAGTGGTGATGCGTGGTCTCGGCCCGCAGGGAATCCTGTGCATCGTTATTTTTATGTTTGTGCTTATAATGGGCCTGGCATATGCTTGGCGGAAAGGAGCTCTTAAATGGGAATAGACAAGATAAAAAGCATGTCGCGCGACGACTTCAAGGACAACGAGTATATCGACAAGCTCGTTGAAGAGCTTAATGCCACCGGTGCTAATGTGATGGTGGGCAAGATGGACGATCTTATCAACTGGGGTCGCGCCAATTCTCTTTGGCCTCTTTGTTTCGGTACATCCTGTTGCGCCATCGAGTTTATGAGCCTCGGTGCCGCTCGCTATGATATGGCGCGTTTCGGATTTGAGGTGGCCCGTAACTCACCTCGTCAGGCCGACTATATCATGGTTCAGGGAACTATCGTCCATCGTATGGCTCCCGTGATGCGTCGCCTCTATGAGCAGGTAGCCGAGCCTAAATATGTGATAGCATGCGGTGGCTGCGCCGTTTCAGGTGGCCCTTTCAAGAAAAGCTATTGTGTGGTGAATGGTGTGGATGAGATTCTTCCTGTGGATGTTTATATCCCGGGTTGTCCACCGCGTCCTGAAGCTATGTTCTACGGCCTGATGCAGCTCCAGCGCAAGATAAAGGTTGAGAGATTCTTCGGTGGTGCCAACCGTAAGGAGAAAATTGAGGAATTTTTCAAACAGCATCCCGAGGAAAAAGGTCATATTGGATAATAAAGCCGAGAGGCGATTTTAACAACGAACTGCTAAAATGAGCGACATTAAAGATATAATCGTTAAAGTATGCCCGTCGGCTACATTTGAAGAGGCTGATGTCCTTATGGTCAATGTGCCTGAGAAAGACTGGTATGACTTCGCTAAGGAATTGAAGAATAACCGCGAGCTCGATTTTGATGTCCTTACCGCTTTGGTCGGTATGGACTGGACGGAGACTGTCGGGGTTGTATATTATTTCACTTCCACTTCACATCACTGGGAGATGCTTTCCGTAAAAGTGGTGTGCGAGAATAGAGATGATGCATACATTCATAGTGTGAGCGACCTTTGGAAAGTGGCAAACTTCCAGGAGCGTGAGGCTTATGACCTGCTCGGAATCAAGTTTATCAACCATCCCGATATGCGACGTTTCTTCCTTCGTAATGACTGGGTGGGTCATCCTCTTCGTAAAGATTATGACGCAGATCCGAAACTTAACCCCATCCGTCTTGATGATGAGGTGAATGAAGACGATTCCCGAATGTATATAGAGGAGGGTGGAAAGATTGTCGAGAAACCCTGTAAGGTATTCAAGGATGATGATTATGTGGTGAATATAGGTCCGCAGCATCCATCCACACATGGAGTGATGCGTTTCCGCACTGCAATCGACGGTGAGGAGGTGAAGAAGGTGGATGTAGTTTCCGGATATATTCATCGTGGAATCGAGAAGCTTTGTGAAGATCTTACTTATCCTCAGATTCTGCATTTCACCGACCGTATGGATTATATGTCGGCTCATCAGAATCGTCATTGTCTATGTATGTGTATCGAGAAGGGTCTCGGTCTTGAAGTTCCCCGTCGTGCACAGGTGATACGTGTCATGATGGATGAACTCATGCGTATCTCGTCACATCTTCTTTCCTTCGGGTGTACAGCCATGGACCTTGGAGCCACAACCGCTTTCTTCTATGGTTTCCGTGAGCGTGAGATGGTGCTTGATATATTCGAGAAGACTTGTGGAGCCCGGATGTCGATGAACTATAATGTCATTGGTGGTGTTATAGCTGATCTCCACCCTGATTTCTGCAAGGATGTAAAGCATCTCATAGAAATAATGCCCGAGCGTCTTAAGGAGTATCATAAGGTATTCTCCGGAAATATCATTGCAAAGAACCGTCTTAAAGGAGTAGGAATATTGCCTAAGGAAGATGCCGTGAACTACTGTATCACAGGCCCCAGTGGACGAGGTTCGAACTGGAGCTGCGACTGCCGCAAGAAACATCCTTATTCCGTATATCCGGAGCTTGACTTCGAGGAAGTGCTTTTGGATGGATGCGATTCCTACAGCCGTTATATGGTGCGTATGAAAGAGATCGAGCAGAGCTGCAAGATTCTTGCGCAGCTTGTGGATAATATCCCCGAGGGGGATATCCGTGCGCAGGTTCCCAAGATTGTAAAGCTCCCCGTGGGTCATTGGTATCAGCAGGTGGAGGCCAGCCGTGGAACATTCGGTGTATATATCGAATCGGACGGTGGAAAGAATCCTTACCGTGTGCATTTCCAGAGCCCTTGCTTCAATCTCGTGGGGGTGATGGATCTTTGTTGCCGTGGCAACATGATTGCCGACCTTATCACCATCGGCGCGGCACTTGACTTCGTAATCCCCGATATCGACAGATAATTCATATAGAAGTATAATCCAAATACAACTAACCAAAATGTTTAATTTCGGACAATGGACAGCGGCCTTTAATTCATGGCTCATGGGTCTCGGCACTCCCGAATGGCTCGGGATTACCATCGAGTGCGTAATAATAGCTGTTCTCATCCTTCTCACTTATACAGTTCTCGCACTGTTCTATATCCTCTATGAACGTAAGCTCTGCGCTTGGTTCCAGTGTCGCCTTGGTCCTATGCGTGTCGGCCCCTGGGGATTGCTGCAGGTCTTTGCAGATATGTTCAAGATTCTGATAAAGGAGCTTATATCACTTAAAGATACCGACCGGTTCCTCTTCAAGCTCGCTCCTTATATCCTCATTACTTCTTCAGTGGTGATGCTCGCCTGTCTCCCTTGGGGTAACGGTCTCCAGATTATCAATTGGAACATAGGTATTTTCTTCGTCTTAGCAGTTAGCTCTGTCGGTGTTCTGGGTATTCTCCTTGCCGGATGGGCTTCCAATAATAAATATACACTTATCGGTGCGATGCGAAGCGGTGCGCAGATGGTGAGCTACGAGCTTTCTCTCGGTCTTTCAATCATCACCATCATCGTGTTGTCAGGAACCATGAATATCAATGATATAGTGCTTGAACAGGCTAATGGATGGTTCATCTTCAAGGGCCATATTCCTGCCATCATTGCTTGTATAATCTATATCATTGCTGCCACAGCGGAGACCAACCGTGGTCCGTTCGACCTTCCCGAGGCCGAGCATGAGTTGACTGCAGGTTATCACACAGAGTATTCAGGTATTCACTTCGGATTCTTTTATCTTGCCGAATACCTTAATCTCTTCATCGTATCAGGTATAGCATCTCTGATGTTCCTTGGTGGATGGATGCCCCTCCATATCCCCGGGTGGGATGGCTTCAACGCAGTGATGAACTGGATTCCTTCCATTGTATGGTTCATAGGAAAAGCATTCTTTATCTCCTTTGTCATCATCTGGTTCAAGTGGACTTTCCCCCGAGTGAGAATCGACCAGATGCTTGCTTTCGAATGGAAGTATCTCATGCCTTTCTCACTTGCCAACCTTCTTCTCATGACATTGTGCGTGGCATTCGGATGGCATTTTTAAAAAGTAAAAAAATAACGACCCTATAAGACTCTAATAAGATATGAGCGCAAATTATGGCACAGTAACCCAGGTGATCGGTCCGGTTGTTGACGTCACCTTTGAAGGCGGGAAAGAGAATATTCCCCCAATCTACGCTGCCTTGAAGGTGGAACGCGATAACGGCGAGGAGCTGGTTCTTGAGGTGGAACAGCATATCGGTGAGGACATCGTAAGATGTGTGGCTATGGAGAGCACCGATGGAGTGCGCCGTGGCGTGAAAGTTATCAATCTCGGTCACCCTATCTCCGTGCCTACGGGCAATCAGGTGAAGGGACGTCTGCTTAACGTGCTTGGTCAGCCTATCGACCTGCTTGGCAAACTTAACGATGAGAACGAACGTCCGATTCATCAGCCGGCGCCTCCATTCGAGGATCTCGCAATCTCACAGGAGATTTTCTATACCGGTATCAAGGTGATCGACCTTCTCGAACCTTATGCCAAGGGTGGTAAGATCGGTCTTTTCGGTGGTGCCGGTGTGGGTAAGACTGTGCTTATCCAGGAGCTCATCAATAATATTGCCAAGGGTCACAACGGTTTCTCGGTGTTCACCGGTGTGGGTGAGCGTACCCGTGAGGGTAACGACCTTCTACGTGAGATGATCGAGAGTGGTGTGATCAAATATGGTAAGAAATTTGAGGAAGGCATGGAGAAAGGGGAGTGGACACTCTCCGATGTAGATATGCAGGAACTCAGCAAGTCTCAGGCCACATTAGTGTTCGGTCAGATGAATGAGCCCCCGGGTGCGCGTCTTCGTGTGGCTCTCTCGGGTCTTACTGTGGCAGAGCAGTTCCGCGATTCTGATGGCGGTGGTAAGGAGGTATTGTTGTTTATCGACAACATCTTCCGTTTCACACAGGCCGGTTCAGAGGTTTCGGCTCTTCTCGGCCGTATGCCTTCGGCGGTGGGTTATCAGCCTACCTTGTCATCCGAGATGGGTGCTCTTCAGGAGCGTATCACATCCACAAAGCAGGGAGCCATCACTTCAGTGCAGGCAATCTATGTTCCTGCTGACGACTTGACCGACCCGGCGCCTGCCACTACCTTCTCATTCCTTGACGCCACCACCGTGCTTAACCGTAAGATTGCCGAGCTTGGTATCTATCCGGCAGTGGATCCCCTTGATTCCACTTCTCGAATCCTCGATCCCAATATCATCGGTGAGGAGCATTATAATGTGGCTCAGCAGGTAAAACAGCTTCTACAGAAATATAACGACCTTCAGGATATCATCGCCATCCTTGGTGTGGATGAGCTCTCTGATGAGGATAAGCTCGTAGTGGCCCGTGCCCGTAGAGCTCAGCGTTTCCTCTCACAACCTTTCCATGTTGCGGAACAGTTCACCGGTGTGCCCGGTGTGATGGTGCCGCTTTCAGAGACTATCCGTGGTTTCAAGATGATTCTTAGTGGAGAGCTCGATGAATATCCCGAGCAGGCATTCCTCAATGTCGGCACAATCGACGAGGCTATCGCCAAGGGTAAGAAGATGCTGGCCGAGGTTAAATAAATTTTAGTAAATGAAGTTTCGTTGAAAAACGACGCTTTTTAAAACGTAAAGAGAGTAATGACACTTGAGATTATATCAGCTCATGAGATAACTTTTAAAGGCGAGGTGGAGTCGGTCACTCTGCCAGGTATGCTTGGCTCTTTTACCGTGTTGAGAAACCACGCATCCTTGATTTCAGTCCTCGTGGCCGGGGATGTGAAGTATCTGGCCGGTGGTGAGACTCATTCCATTTCAATAAAGGGAGGTATCGCCGACGTGAATAATAATGTGATTTCAGTGTGCATTTACTAAACTCATATAAGATGTCGAAAAGATTATCCAAAATATTGTTCCTCCTGGCGATTCTGGTTGCCGCTCCGTTCAAAGGCTTTGCGGAAGGGGGCGATGGACATGCCGAAGAAGAGAACCTTGATGTGAAGGAAATAATTTTCGAGCATCTTGGCGACGGCTATGGCTGGGAGGTGCCTTTTGCCCATGCCTATCGCATCCCACTTCCTGTGATTGTGAAGGCAGAAGATGGAAAATGGTTCTGTTTCTCTTCTTCCTCGCTTTCCAAGGTGGAATCGGTAGAGCATGACGGAAAGACTCATGCCGAAGCTGTTCCGGTAGTTAAGACAATCGATCGTGATGGCAAGACTTATTCTTTTGTGATCGCTCATGTGAGCACACATAAGGATAAGGTGGTCCAGATATTCCCCTTGGATGCAAATCAGGAGCAGGAAGTGGCCAAAGAGGTTGCTGCCGCAAAGGCCCAGGGACCTGTTAAGGGGGGCTGGCCTGTTATAGATGGATATGTATGTGTCGATGGTGTATATTATCGTGAATATCGCCCGTTGGATATTTCCATCACCAAGAATGTTGCAGCGCTCTTCATTTCCACTGCAATTGTGCTTTTGATTGTCATGTCGCTGGTGAGATTCTATCGTCGCCGTGGTCTCAAGGCTCCGAGAAAGGGCATGGGATTTATGGAACTTCTTGTCTCTTTCGTTTATGAGGGCACAATTAAGGCCACTCTCGGAGAGAATGCAAAGAAGTTTGCTCCTTACCTTCTTACATGCTTCTTTTTCATCCTTATAATGAACCTGCTTGGTCTGATCGTTATCTTCCCGGGAGGCGCTAACCTTACAGGAAATATTGCTATAACGCTTGTGTTAGCAGTGATGACTTTCGTGATGACCAATGTATTCGGTACAAAACATTATTGGAAGGAGATATTCTGGCCCGATGTTCCTTTGTGGTTGAAGTGTCCGCTTCCAATCATGCAGTTTATCGAGATTTTCGGTATGTTCACCAAGCCGGCTGCATTGTGTGTGCGTCTCTTCGCCAATATGATGGGAGGACACATGATTGTAATCACTCTCACTCTCTTGATCTTTATCTTCGCGGCATTCGGAGCGGCGGTTGCAGGTGCCACAACAGTGGTTTCGATACTATTCTCACTCTTCATGCTTGCCCTTGATGTGTTGGTCAGCTTTATCCAGGCCTATGTGTTCACCACGCTTTCCACAATCTTCATAGGAATGGCGGTTGAGCATGGAGATCATGAACATGCCAAGGAACATCCCCATACTGCACAGGGAGAAGCTGATGCCGCAGAGGCTGAAGCGCAGAAGGAGAGATTCGCAAAGGAAGCAGCCTCGATGGATTTAAAATAAATGGAGCTTTTAGCTCATAAAATAGAGAATAATAAATAAATAAAATAACAAATTAAAACAACCTGAATTATGTTATCTACAATTTTGGCAGAACTTTCCCTGCAGCCACTTGCAGGTCTTGGAGCAGCGCTTGGCGCAGGTATCGCAGCAATCGGTGCAGGTATCGGTATCGGTAAGATCGGTTCATCAGCTATGGAGGCTATTGCACGTCAGCCAGAGGCAGCCGGCGACATCCGAAGCAATATGATTGTGATTGCCGCTCTTATCGAGGGTGTGGCTCTCTTTGCAGTGATTGTATCTGCTCTTGCATTGTTTATCAAATAAATTTTCCATACCTGTATTCAGGCGCCGGCGGCGTCAACCGACACCGCCGGTGTGGAAATTTAAATTATTAAGAGAATGGAATTATTCACGCCTGATTTCGGCTTGGTTTTCTGGATGTTCATAGCTTTCATCCTGTTGTTCCTCGTGCTTGCGAAATGGGGTTGGCCTGTTATCATCAAGAGTATGGAGAGCAGGGCCAATACCATCGACCAAGGTGTGGAGGATGCCAGGAAAGCAAAGGAACAGCTTGACAATGCCCGAGAGGAAGCAAAGAAATATGTGGAGGAAGCGCAGGCCAAACAGGCTGAGATGCTCCGTGATGCCGCAAAGATGAAAACAGAGATCATCGAGCAGGCAAAGCAGGAGGCAGCCGAGGCAGCCCGTCGCGAAATGGATGCCGCAAAGCTTTCTATCGAGCAGGCACGCAAGGAAGCTGAGCTTCAATTTAGAAATGAAGTCGGTAAGTTCTCGATCGACATCGCTGAAAAAATGGTCCGCGACCAGATGAAAAGTGATGATGCGCAGAAAAGACTTGTCGATAAGTTATTAGACGAAATAGAGAAAAACTGATAAGCTGATGATATCCGGATTAATACCCCACAGATATGCCAAGGCGCTTTATAAGTTCGCCTTGGAGACCCGGAGTGCCGACAGGGTCTATGATGAGATGAAGGCCGTGATAGCCTCTTTTCAGAAGAATCCCGAGCTCTCCAAGGTGTTGTCCAATCCGTTTGTCGAGGCGGCCGACAAGGAGAAGCTCCTTATCGCCGCTGCCGGAAATAATCCGGGTGACGATTACAAGCGCTTTGTCAGACTTATTCTCGATCATAAGAGAGAAGAGTTCGCTTATCTCATGGCTTATGCCTATCGCGACATATACCGGAAGGAGAACAATATCTCCCAGGTGAGAATTGTGACTGCCGTCAAGCTTGGCGAAGCTGAAATGAAGAAGTTGCGCGATATAGTGGAGAAATCGTTCAGGAATACCACTTTCGAATATTCCGAATCAGTTGATCCCGATCTTATCGGTGGCTTCATCATAGATGTTGACTCCGTGAGAATGGATGCCTCCTTGAGTAATGAACTCGAACAATTACGTCAAACCCTCATAAGAAGCAATTAAGAAAATGCTTAATCCCAGCGAAATATCAGATGTTTTGAAACAAGAGCTCGAAAACATCAATTCAAAGGTCAAATTTGAAGAAGTCGGCACTGTCCTCAGTGTCGGTGATGGCGTGGCTCACGTCTATGGACTGGAGAATGTAAGAAGTAATGAGCTCGTAGAATTTGAGAATGGCGCCAAGGGCGTGGCTCTCAACCTTGAGGAAAGCAACGTCGGTGTTGTGCTGCTCGACAAAGTAAACTCCGTTACGGAGAATATGTCGGTGAAGCGCACGGGTGAGATTGCTTCAATTCCTGTAGGGGAGGGGCTGCTTGGCCGAGTCATTAATATTCTTGGTGATCCTATTGATGGCAAAGGCCCGATCGAAGGTGAACGCTTCAATCTGCCTCTTGACCGCAAGGCTCCCGGTGTGATCTATCGTCAGCCGGTGAACCAGCCTTTGCAGACCGGCCTTAAGGCTGTCGATTCAATGATTCCTATTGGTCGTGGCCAGCGTGAGCTTATCATCGGTGACCGTCAGGTAGGTAAGACAGCAATTGCTATCGACACCATTATCAACCAGCGTGAAAACTTTGAGAAAGGTAAGCCGGTATATTGTATTTATGTGGCTATCGGGCAGAAAGCATCCACAGTGGCATCAATTGTAAATACATTGACCAAATATGGTGCGATGGAATATACGGTGATTGTGGCTGCAAATGCTTCCGACTCCGCTACTTCCCGCTATTATGCTCCCTTTGCGGGGTGTGCTATCGGAGAGTTCTTCCGCGATTCAGGTCGTGATGCCCTTATTGTTTATGATGATTTGTCAAAGCAGGCGGTGGCATATCGTGAGATATCACTTATCCTTAAGCGTCCTTCAGGACGTGAGGCATATCCCGGCGATATTTTCTATCTCCATTCTCGTCTGCTTGAACGTGCCGCACGTATCATTACGGACCAAAAAGTGGCCGAGGAGATGAACGATCTTCCGGAGGTTATGAAACCTCTGGTGAAGGGTGGTGGTTCGTTGACCGCGCTTCCTATTATCGAGACACAGGCGGGCGACGTTTCAGCTTATATCCCAACCAACGTAATCTCCATTACAGACGGTCAGATCTTCCTTGAGACCAACCTATTCAACCAGGGTATCCGCCCGGCGATCAATGTAGGTATTTCCGTTTCCCGTGTGGGTGGTAATGCTCAGATAAAGGCGATGAAGAAGGTGGCCGGTACGTTGAAAATAGCACAGGCACAGTATCGTGAACTTGAATCATTCACCAAGTTCGGTGGAGATATCGACCCTGTGACAGCTCGTGTCATCGATCGCGGTAGAAAGAACCAGCAACTCCTTATCCAGCCCCAGTATCATCCGTGGCCTGTGGAGAATGAGATCGCTGTGATCTATTGCGGTGTGAACGGCCTTCTTGAGAATGTGCCTCTCGACAGCGTGCATGATTTTGAAGAGCAGTTCCTTCAGCAGCTTAAGATGACTTTCCCCACAGCCCTTGATGAGCTGAGAAAAGGTGTGCTCTCTCAGGAAGTTGAAGACCAGCTCACAAAGGTTGCGACTGAAGTTGCCAACCGCATAGCTTCAGCAAGCAAGAAATAAATTATAATAACAGCGTAACAACACTCATAAAAGCATGGCGACCCTACGGGAATTAAAAACGCGTATCGGATCTGTGGCATCCAGTGAGAAAATCACAGGTGCCATGAAAATGATCTCTTCCGCTAAGGTGCATCAAAATGAGCAGGCATTAAAGAAACTTGCTCCTTTCAGAAATCAGATTCAGTCGATTCTGGGACACATCCTCTCTACCGATGAGAATTTTAATTCTCCTCTGATAGAGAAGAGAGAGGTTAAAAATGCCTCAGTAATTGTATATGGTTCTGACGATGGCTTGTGCGGAGCGTATAATATGAATATCTTCAAAGGGTTTCTCGTTGAGCTAAATAAGATTAAAGAGACCTATGGGAGAGACG
Source organism: uncultured Porphyromonadaceae bacterium (assembly GCA_947177405.1). Classification (GTDB taxonomy): domain Bacteria; phylum Bacteroidota; class Bacteroidia; order Bacteroidales; family Muribaculaceae; genus Lepagella. The sequence goes on from CAMWUJ010000020.1 coordinate 36,509, forward strand.
TGAAGATCACGGTCTATCCTGTAGGCTCGAAAATCGCAAAGGCCGTGAAGCGTCTTGAAAGCGATTTGCTCGAAGTTAAAATTCCCCAGGGAATCGACAGCAAGATGAAAGGTGAGACAGTAACAGATTTCACCCGTAAACTCCGTGATTCCTTTATCATCGGCGAGACTGATCTTGTGGAGGTGGTATATATGAGATTCATCTCAATGGGGCGTCAGGTGCTCGACTGCGAGCAGCTTTTCCCCGTTGTGGCAGATGAACTTCTGAAAGGGGAATCGCGTGAGGAAGAAAATCAGCTCTATATCTTTGAGCCGGACCCCAACACGATCTTCAATGAGGTTCTCCCGATGTTTGTCACATCGACAATGCAGGAGATAACTGTGGAAAACCGTGCTTCTGAACAGGCTGCAAGGGTAATGGCTATGCAGGCTGCCAACGACAATGCGAAAAAGCTGTTCGATCAGTTGCAGCTTGAGTATAATAAGTTGCGTCAGGAAAGCATCACCACTGAGCTACTTGATATTCTTGGAGGTCAGGTGGAGAGGTAACGAAGTAAAATTGACTTCAATAATTCAGAACAACACATAATGGGTAGTATAAAAGAATATTTCAGTTCTGTCGGCAGTGGTGTCAAGAGTCTGCTCACCGGTATGGGGGTCACAGGAAAGGAATTTGTGACTCCAAAGATTACCGAGCAGTATCCCGAGAATAGGGCCACTCTTGATATTTCGGATCGATTCAGAGCTGAATTGACATTGAAATATGATGCCGAAGGTCGCCACAGATGTATCGCCTGCGGTATATGTCAGATGAATTGTCCCAACGGCACCATTACTCTTAAGACAAAGATGGTGGAATTGCCCGACGGAAAGAAGAAAAGAAAACTTGACGAGTATCTTTATGATTTGGGAAGCTGCACATTCTGTATGCTTTGTGTCACAACCTGTCCTCAGGATGCACTGGAATTTTCCAACGATTTCGAGCAGGCAGTCTTTACTCGCGACAAGCTTGTGAAGAAATTGAATTATCGTCCGGAAGTTCCTGATCCCGTGCCCGCTCCCAAGCCGGCTCCAAAACCTGCAGCCGCCAAAGATAATGAAGCGAAAAAAGAAAATTAAAACATCAATATAAATGGATTCAGTCGCAAATATAATCTTATATTTTATCGTGGCTATCGCAATGGTCGTGTTTTCCGTGATGACTGTCACAACTCGTAAGATCTTGCGCTCGGCCACATATCTGCTTTTTGTGCTCCTGTCTACAGCCTTCTTCTATTTCCAGTTGGGGTATCAATTTCTTGGAGCCGTGCAGATTGCGGTCTATGCAGGTGGCATTATGGTGCTCTTTGTATTCTCTATCTTGCTTACAAGACATCCTGACGAGAAAGCGGCATTGCTCACTCATCACAAACGTTTCCTTGGCATTTCACTGTCGGTTGTATCGCTTGTAGTTCTGCTCTTTGCCCTCTTCAAGATGCCGCTGCTGCATGGGAAGTCGCTCACTGAGATGATTGCTGCCGGCAATGACATCACAATGCAGGAGATTGGTCACGCTCTGGTAGGGACGGAGAAGTTCCAGTATCTTCTTCCGTTTGAGGCAGTCAGTGTTTTGCTTTTAGCATGTATAATCGGCGGCGTGGTTGTTGCCCGTAAAAGATAAGTATCATGGATTTGAGTATGTTATGGTATCTTGTGCCGAGCGTGATAATGTTCACGGCCGGTGTATTCGGGTTTGTGACCCGGAAAAATATGATCGCGATGCTCATCTCGCTTGAGCTTATCCTTAATTCCGCTGATCTGAATTTCGTGATTTTCAACCGTTTCCTTTTCCCCGGTCAGATGGAGGGTATGATTTTCACCCTCTTTGCCATCGCTATCGCGGCAGCTGAGACTGCAGTGGCAATTGCGATTATCATAAACATCTATCGTTCGATTGGAAACACAGATATTAACTCTGCAAAAGAAATGCGCCACTGATCTCTCAGAGGCTAAAAAGAAAAAAGTATGGGCATAACACTTCCTATATTGATTCTTGCGATTCCTTTCACAATGTTCCTTGTGCTGGGAATCGGCGGCGTGAAGATGCCGCGCAAGGTGGCCGGTGTGATCGGTATCCTTGCCAATGCTACTCTTCTTGCTATCTGTTATACCGTCGCTTTCCGCTATTTCTTTAGTGGTGACCCGCAGTTTATTAATGCTGAGGGTGTGCGTCAGCAGTTGCAGGTGTTTGATGTGACCTGGCTCGCTTTCACTGAAAGGCTTGTTGTCAACATCGGTTTCCTTCTTGATCCTATTTGTGCGATGATGCTTGTGGTAATATCCACTATTTCGTTCATGGTTCACCTCTACAGTTGGGGTTATATGGAGCATGAGCCCGGATTCCAGCGTTATTATGCATTCCTTGCTCTCTTCACATTCTCAATGCTCGGCCTTGTGGTAGCAACCAACATTTTCCAGATGTATATCTTCTGGGAGCTTGTGGGTGTCTCCTCATTCCTTCTGATCGGCTTCTTCTATAAACTCCCCTCGGCGGTATCTGCTTCCAAGAAAGCATTTATCGTGACACGTTTCGCCGATCTCGGAATGTTGCTCGGTATCCTCGTGCTTACATTCTATTTCCCGAGCTTCAATTTTATCGACCTTACTTCAAACACCGGTTCAGTAGTTGCTTCCATGGGTGGAGCTTCTTTCCTTGGAGCTTCCGTGCTCACATGGGCTCTCGTGCTAATCTTCACCGGAGGTATGGGTAAGTCAGCGATGATGCCCCTTCATATCTGGCTTCCCGATGCAATGGAAGGTCCTACTCCCGTGTCGGCTCTTATCCATGCCGCCACAATGGTTGTGGCCGGTGTATATCTTGTAGCCAGAATGTTCCCCTTGTATCTGTGCGAGGAGAGCGCATTGCAGTTTATCACATGGGTGGGCGCGATTACGGCTTTCTATGCAGCGGTAGTGGCATGCTGCCAGATCGACATCAAGAGAATCCTTGCATTCTCCACTATCTCTCAGATTGCATTTATGATGGTATCGCTCGGTGTGGCACGTCCCGACCTTCACGAAGGTCTCGGATATATGGCCTCCATGTTCCATCTGTTCACTCACGCGATGTTCAAGGCTCTTCTCTTCCTTGGTGCAGGTGCTTTGATCCATGCGGTGCATAGCAATAACTATACCGCCATGGGTGGCCTCCGCAAATATATGCCTATCACCCATTGGACTTTCCTTATCGGATGTCTTGCGATTGCCGGTATCTGGCCTTTCTCCGGTTTCTTCTCAAAAGATGAGATGCTGAGCGCGATGTTCTCGCTTTCACCTTTCTGGGGTTACTGGATGACAATGGTTGCAGGTCTCACTGCGTTCTATATGTTCCGTATGTATTTCCTTGTGTTCTGGTGGGAGGAGAATCCTCATTACAAGGATCACAAGCCACACGACGCACCCTGGCAGATGTCGGTTCCTCTGATTATTCTTGCTTTGGTTTCTTGTGTGGCAGGTTTCATACCTTTCGGTCATTTTGTGACCTGGAACCGCGAAGCATACAATATCCATATCAATCCGCAGGTTGCAGCCACCTCTCTCTCAGTGGCTATCATAGCGATTGCATTTGCTGCATGGCTCTATCTTAAGAAGAATGATAAGCCGGCGATGATGCGTCAGGCGCTTCCAGCACTGTGGCAGGCCGCCCACCGTCGTTTCTACTGGGATGAAATCTATCTTTTCATCACACGTAAGATAATATTCGGTGGGATCTGTAAGGGAATCGCTTGGTTCGATCGTCATGTGATTGATGCCACTATGGATGCTTTCGCTTCAGTGACCCAATATGTGTCGGTTAAGATCAAGGGTATGCAGAGCGGTAGTGTTCAGACTTATGTGATATGGTATTTCCTCGGCGCTTTAGTGCTTGCAGCTATCACATGGCTTTGCATAATTTAATAATTCATATTGCTTAGTAATAACGTTACATCATGTTTAGTAATATCTTAATCTGGTTTGTTATAGTCCCCGTCTTGATGATGATCGGGCTCGCTTTCTGCGACAACAGCAATATGAAGGCGATCCGCGGGGTTATGGTGGCCGGTTCGACAGTACTCCTTGCCATGTCAATATGGCTTGTGGTGGATTTCCTCGGACTTCGAGCTGCCGGTGACACATCCGAAATGCTCTATATGGGAAGCTGGATGTGGTACGCACCACTTAATATCCATCTTGCCGTAGGTGTGGATGGTATTTCTGTCCTGATGCTACTCCTCTCCGGTATCATCGTTTTTGCCGGCACATTCGCATCATGGAAGATTGACCCGCTGCCCAAGAATTTCTTCCTTTGGTTCTGCCTCCTTTCTACCGGTGTATTCGGTTTCTTTATCTCTATCGACATGTTCACCATGTTCATGTTCTATGAGGTGGCACTTATCCCGATGTATCTTCTTATCGGTGTTTGGGGCACAGGACGCAAGGAGTATTCAGCAATGAAGCTTACCCTTATGCTTATGGGTGGTTCTGCATTCCTAATGCTCGGCCTTCTTGGAATATATTGGCATGGCACGCCTGAGGGTGGTGTTCATACCTGGAATATTCTTGAGATATCCCATAATGCTTCAATTGATCCGAGTTGGCAGAATCTTCTTTTCTGCTTCACATTCGTTGGCTTCGGTGTGCTTGGCGCGATGTTCCCCTTCCATACATGGTCACCCGACGGTCATGCATGTGCTCCGACAGCAGTTTCGATGCTTCATGCAGGTGTGCTTATGAAACTTGGTGGTTACGGATGCTTCCGTATCGCCATCTTCCTTTGCCCCGCAGCAGCACAGGAGCTCTCATGGATATTCATCATCCTTACCGGTATCTCAGTGGTTTACGGTGCATTCTCGGCTTGTGTTCAGACCGACCTCAAGTATATCAACGCCTATTCTTCGGTATCACACTGTGGTATGGTGTTGTTTGCAATCCTGATGCTTAATCAGACAGCCATGACAGGTGGAATCCTCCAGATGCTCTCACATGGTCTGATGACAGCACTCTTCTTTGCATTAATCGGTATGATCTACGGACGCACACATACACGTGACATACGCGAGATGGGCGGAATGATGCAGATAATGCCTTATCTTGGAGTGTGCTATATGATCGCCGGTTTCGCATCATTAGGTCTGCCCGGTCTGTCGGGATTCGTGGCTGAGATGACAATCTTCTTCGGAGCCTTCGAGCACAGCGAGCTCTTCTATCGATTCTTTGTAATCGCCGGCACCTCATCAATTGTAATCACCGCGGTATATATCCTCCGCGTTGTGGGCAAGGTGATTCTTGGTCCGGTGCAGAATGAGCACCACCGTGAGCTCACTGATGCTGCATGGTGGGAGCGTCTTGCCACTGTCACTCTTATCGTCTGTCTGGCCGGCATAGGTTTCTTCCCCAATTGGCTCAACGAAACCATACGGGTTAGCTTCGAACCTATCATCAATGCATTGAACTCCGTTTTCTAATCGACAATTCAGAATTATAAACAATAATAACAATGGATTATTCACAATTTGGGGCGATGTTGCCCGAGCTCATAATTCTGGGTCTGTTCTTCGTGGTCTTCCTTGCCGATACATTCAGCAAGGAGGGAGAAAAGAAATGGCTCACTCCCTTCACAACTATTCTTTTCTTGCTTTCCACTGTTGCCATCTGGCTGATACCTGCTTCCGGAGAAACAATCTTCGGAGGGATGTATGTGGACGACACGGCATGCAAGGCCATGAAAGCTATTTTGAATATAGGTGTGTTCATAGTATTCCTTCAGGCTGCCGAATGGACTGAAAGCGATGAGATGATTGTTCGCAAGGGAGAGTTCTACGAGTTGATTCTGGTAACTCTCTTCGGAATGTATCTCATGATATCAGCACGCCATTTCCTTATTTTCATCATTGGTCTGGAATCCGCCTCGTTACCTCTTGCTGCTCTGGTGGCCTTCAATAAGAAACATTATGAGAGCCATGAGGCTGCAATAAAGTATATTCTTACCGCGGTGTTCTCTTCAGCTATCCTGATGGCCGGTCTTTCATATATATATGCTCTTTCCGGAGGTTCACTATATTTTGCAGATATAGCAAAGGCTGTGACTGAGGGCACAAGAAGCGGACTTCTGATTGTTGGGCTGGCTTTCCTTATCGCCGGTATCGGTTTCAAGTTGTCGCTTGTTCCTTTCCATCTCTGGACAGCCGATGTATATCAGGGAGCACCTACAGCAGTGACCAGCTATCTTTCTGTGGTATCTAAAGGGGCTGCGGCTTATGCATTCTTCATTATCTTTGTCCAGGTGTTCGGTGCCGTATTCAGCGATCTCTGGGAGTGGATGATGTATGCTGTGATCATTCTTACCATTACAGTGGGTAACCTCTTCGCAATGCGTCAGAAGAATATGAAACGCTTTATGGCATTCTCTTCTATCTCGCAGGCAGGTTACATCATGCTTGGTGTGATGGCAGGCAATCTTGGTCTGGCGTCGATGATGTTCTATATCTTCGTATATATTGTCAGCAACCTTGGTGCCTTTGCCGTGATCGCAGCCATCGAGAGCAAGACCGGCAAAGTTGGAATGGATGACTACGACGGTCTCCATAAGACCAATCCCTGGCTTTCGTTTGTGATGACATTAGCGATGTTCTCGCTTGCAGGTATTCCTCCATTCGCAGGATTCTTTAGTAAGATTCTTATCTTTACTTCAGTCACTGCAAGCAACTCAATGGCATTGTATATGCTCGTATTAGTAGCCCTGATCAACACTATTATCTCTCTTTATTATTATCTTCTTGTGGTTAAAGCCATCTGGATCAAGCCTGGGGAAGCAAAGATTGAGAGATTTGACAGCACTCGCTGCGAGAGAGTAGGATTGGTGATATGCGTTCTTGGTATAGTATTCTTCGGTCTCGTACCCTACATCTACGATTATTGCTACGAGGCGGTAAAGACGGCATATGGGATTCTCATCTGATTGAGATAAGACTTTAGAAGACACAAAACAATATATCGATCATAGTTTCCGGAGACGCATCTTTTTAGGATGCGTCTCTTTTATTTTTGCTTGAAATCGTATAAATCCAAAGTAATCGTAAGAAAAAAGCTTTGGTGAAATAAAATAATTGCGTTACCTTTGTGTAGGAAATATGGTTCTATAACCATAATGATTTATCTCCATCATGAAAGGAAACCTTACGCGCAAAATCCACTCCAATCATCTGCTGCCTGTCATCAACCTGTTGGCTATCCTGCTTCTTATAACGGGTTGTACCCGATCGTATAAGAAGAATTCCGTGCTTACCGGTATCAACCGGGAGTTATCGCAAACCGACATATCCCAAGAGTGGGCTTCTACACTGCATGACTCATTGAGAAAGATGGATATCACCACACTCTCGGATAGTGAGCGCCATTACCGCGATTTCCTTCTAATCAAAAGCGCCGATAAGGCTTATATCA